>DASSHC010000001.1:0-11399 GCA_035693105.1 Thermomicrobiaceae bacterium
CGACCACCGTCGTCGCCCGCCACATTCCCACCCCTGTCATCCCGAGCGCAGTCGAGGGATCCAAGCGGCAGATGCTGGCAAACGAGCTCGATCGCCACCGCGACTCGCCCACGTACTTCCGTTTCAAAATGCTAGGTGAGGGTGCGCGAGGGCTCGCCCGGACTACGCGTCGTCGGCCGCGATGCCGTGGAGCACGATCGAGGTGATCAGCCGTGCGGCGGCGGCGGGATCGGACGGGATCTGGACCAGCGACTGGCTGAGCGAGGGCATGACCGCCGCGACCAGGGTGTGGAAGAAGAGGAAGGCGCCGAGCCGGGGTGAGATGTCGCGGATCTCGCCCTGGGCCGCGGCGCGCTCGAAGAGCCCGGCGAGCGTGGCCACGAAGGCGTCGAGTTCCTCATGCACCTCGGTGTGCCGGCTGTCGGGCACATGCTGCTTGAAATCCACCATGATGCGCACCACGTCGGGGCTGAGCTGCGCGATGTAGCTGTGGGCCAGGCGCTCCAGGATCTCGCCTAGCGACCCGCCGCGCGCGATCTCGCGCGCGAAGCCCTGGCGCTGGCGCGTCATCTCGCGCACGACCACCTGGGCGAAGAGGTCGTCTTTGTCGCGGAAATGGTAGTAGAGGGCCGCCTTGGTCAGGCCGACGGCGTCGGCGATCTGCTGCATCGACACCTCGGCATAGCCGCGAGCGAAGAAGAGCTCGCGTGCCGACTGCAGAACGCGCTCACGTCCGCTGGTCGCGACGATCATCGTCTCGTCTCGATCTAGCTGGCGCTCGCCGCCCAGCCCCGGCACGTACGAGCACGCGCAGGGGTTGACAACGGCGTCACCGCCCGTTAGAGTACTTACCGACCGGTTAGTTAGCCGACCGCTCCCCCAAGAGCGGCCGTCGCCACCAGTCTACTTACCGGGCGGTCAGCACGTCAAGCCTCTGGCCGCTCCACCCGGTAGCGGGAGGCCGAATGAGCAACAACGGACTCGCCGTCGTCGCCGAAGATCTGCGCAAGCACTTCGGCGCGACGCAGGCGCTGCGCGGCGTCGATCTCGCCATCCCCCAGGGGAGCATCCTGGCGGTGCTCGGCCCCAACGGCGCCGGTAAGACCACCGCCGTGCGCATCCTCTCGACCCTCTTGAAAGCCGACTCCGGCCACGCCGAGGTCGCCGGCTTCGACGTGGCGCGCGAGCCGGACGAAGTGCGCCGCCGCATCGGCCTGACCGGCCAGGACGCGGCGCTCGACGAGTTTCTTACTGGGCGCGAGAACCTGGAGATGATCGGCCGGCTCTACCACCTGCCGCGCGCGGTGGTGCGCCGCCGCGCGCTCGAACTGCTGGAGCGCTTCGATCTGACCGATGCCGGCTCACGCATGGTCAAGACCTACTCCGGCGGCATGCGCCGGCGCCTCGATCTGGCCGCCAGCTTGATCGCCGCGCCGCCCGTGCTCTTCCTCGACGAGCCGACTACCGGGCTCGACCCGCGCAGCCGGCTGGGGATGTGGGACTTGATCCAGGAGCTGGTGGCCGGCGGCACCACGCTGCTCTTGACCACGCAGTACCTGGAGGAGGCCGACCACCTGGCGCACCAGATCGCGGTCATCGACCACGGCTTGGTGATCGCCCGCGGCACGGCCGACGAGCTGAAGACGCAGGTCGGCGGCGAGCGCCTGATCCTGACCCTGGCGCCGGGCAGCGACCTGCCGGCCGCGGCGCGCGTGCTCGATCACCTGGCGGTCGGCCCGCTCCAGCTCGACGAGCCGCAGGTGCGCCTGGTGGTGCCGGTCGTCGCCGCCTCGGGGCTGCTGACGCGGGCCGTGCGCGAGCTGGATGCGATCGGGATCGCGGTCGACGACCTGCAGCTCCACCGTCCGACCCTGGACGATGTCTTCCTGACTTTGACCGGGCACGCGGCCGAGGACGCGGGCGAGAACGGTGAACCGGGCGAGCCGGCGCCCGAGGCGGTTGACGAGCGGATGGAGGTTGGGGCGGCATGAGCATCACCGCGCTTGAGGGAACGAGCCGGGCGCAACCGAGCGCCGGGCGGCGGCTGGTCTGGACGATCGAGGATGCGCTGACCATGGTCAAGCGCAACCTGCTGCATATCCCGCGCAACCCGGAGCTGTTGCTGGATGTCACGGTGCAGCCGATCATCTTCGTGCTCCTCTTCCGCTATGTCTTCGGCGGCGCGATCAACGTCCCCGGCGGAAGCTACGTGAACTACCTGATGGCCGGCATCTTCGTGCAGACGATCGTCTTCTCCTCGCTGGCGACCGGCATCTTTCTCGCCAATGACATGCAGAAGGGGCTGATCGACCGCTTTCGCTCGCTGCCGATGGCCCGCTCGGCGGTGCTGGCCGGGCGCACGCTGACCGACCTGCTGCGCGGCCTGCTGGCGGTCATCATCATGCTGGTGGTCGGCATCCTGGTCGGTTTCCGCCCGGCCGGCGGTGTCGACGGCTGGCTGGCTGGCCTGGGCCTGCTGCTGCTCTTCGGCTTCGCGCTGGCCTGGGTGGGCGTCACGGCGGGTGTCCTGCTGCGCAGCCCGGAGTCGGTGCAAGCGGCCATGTTCGTGGCGGTCTTCCCGCTCACCTTCGCCAGCAGCGCCTTCGTGCCGACCGCGACGATGCCGCACTGGCTGCGGGCCTTCGCGGCCAACCAGCCGATGACGCTGGTGGTCAACGCCATCCGCGACTTCACCCTCGGCCAGCCCGCCGGCGCGACCGCCTGGGAGGCGCTGGCCTGGACCATCGGCATCGTGGTGATCTTCGCCCCGCTCTCGGTGGCGCTCTACCAGCGCAAGGGCCTGAGCTAGGCGCGCGAAGCCAGCTTGTCGTCCTGGCTCATGGAGATTCGGCGTAGTTGGTGGACGGATCCTTCGACAAGCTCGGAATCCGTCCTCACACGGCGTCCAACGCGTTCGACAGGCCACCCTCCAGCCGGCACCGATGACTAGCACGTGCCATTGCCGCGCCGCCGCCCGCGGCGTATAGTGCGCGGCATCAGGGGGGAAGCATGATGGCGCTCAAGCGGTATGGTGTTCGAGCGCGCGAGGTCAGCCCGTGGCTGGATCGCTTCGACGAGGTGTTCCAACCCGGCCCGCGCACGTTGGAGCTGGGCTGCGGCCTCGGCCACGACGCGGGCGATCTGGGCGCCGTCGGGCTCAAGGTCGTGGCGCTCGACTGCGAGCGGGCGCGGGTGGCGCTGGCGCGGGAGGAAGCGCCAACCGCCGCGCTGCTGGTGGCGGACCTGGCGCGTTCGCTGCCTTTCCCCGGGGGCGCCTTCGACCTGGTCGTCGCCAGCCTGTCGCTGCACTACTTCGATCAGGCCAGCACCGGGCGGATCGTGACCGAGATCGCGCGCGTGCTGCGCCCGGAAGGGCAGCTCCTCTGCCGGGTCAACGCGATCGGCGACGTCCTCCACCGCTACGGGCAGGGGATCGAGCTGGAGCCGGGGCTGTTCGAGGTGACACCGGGGCGCACCAAGCGCTTCTTCACGCCGGAGTCGCTGGCCGCGTTCCTCCAGCCCAGCTTCGCGATCAGTGAGCTTATGCCCCGGCTCGCCTGGACCGAGCAGGGCGAGAAGCGTACGCTGGAGTGCCTGGCGCGCCGGCGCGATTGAGGCGTGGCCTCCGCTCAGTCCTCCTGCGGCTCGGCGCGGCGGTTCCGGCTGCCGCTTCGGTTGGCCTGCGCCTTACCGGACGTGCCGTTCTCGCCGCCGGACACCGGCGGGTTCAACTGCTCCAGAAATTCCAGCAGCGCCTCGCGCGCCGCTAGGCTCAGGTTGAAGAGCTCGGGCCAGATCGCGCGGGGGAGCGACGTGCGGCCGAGGGCCTGCTCCAGTCGCTGGTCGATCTCGGTCGCCGTCTTCTCGGTCTCGACGAAGAACCCGATATCGACGCCGAGAACCTGCGCCAGCCGGTAGAGAAGCGTGAACGATGGAACGCTCTTGCCTTTCTCTAACCGTGACAGATAGGACACCGAGATCCCCGTCTGCTGGGCGAGATCCGAGAGCGAGAGGTGATGCTCCTGGCGCAGGGTGCGAATGGCCGGACCGATTCGTTGGCGGGTTTCGTTGGGCGGGGTCGCAGTGTCTTCCGAGGATGCCATCGCTGCCAACTCCATTCTGCCGGACAGGTCAGCGCCTGTGCTGACCGGCGAGATCGAATTCCCGCAAAGATATGACGTACTCTAACGGTAAGGTGCGGGTTGTGTCAAGCTGTTTTGCGAGATTCATGAAAAGCGACACCCCGCGGAGCGTGCGCGCCTGCCGGCCCGCTTTCGTCTAGAGTACCATGCGCGCGGAGGCGCATCGTGGAGATTTCGTTGAGAACCAGGAGGAGAGGGACATCCGCGTGACCAGCCGCTATCGCTCGCAGCTCTACCCCGTGCTCGCCCGGCTCGACGCTGAGCGTTCCCACCGCCTGGCGCTCCGGTCACTGGCGACGGCAGAGCGAGCGCCGGGTGGCCTGCGCCTCCTGCGCCGCTTCGCCCCACCCCCCGATCCGCGCCTGCGGGTCGAGCGCTGGGGGCTCAGCTTCCCCAATCCGCTCGGGGTGGCGGCTGGGCTGGACAAGAACGCCGAAGCGGTGGCCGCGCTCTTCGCGCTCGGCTTCGGCGCGGTCGAGATCGGCACGGTCACGCCGCGCCCGCAGCCGGGGAATCCCGCGCCGCGCCTCTGGCGCTTCCCCGAGCAGCAGGCGCTGGTCAACGCGCTTGGCTTCCCGAGCGAGGGTGCGGCCGCGGTGCGCCGGCGCCTGGCCGGCCGCCGCTTCCCGGGTGTCGTCGGCGTCAACCTCGGCAAGAACCGCGACACGCCGCCCGAGCGCGCCGTCGAGGACTACCTGGCCGTGCTCGAGGCGCTCTGGGATGTGGCCGGCTACCTCACGGTCAACGTGAGTTCCCCAAACACCCCTGGCCTGCGCGATCTACAGCGGCCGGAGGCGCTGCGTGCGCTGCTCGGCGCGGTGGTAGAGCACGACGCGCTGCTGGCGCGCCTCCACGGCGGCCGGCCCCACCCGGTGCTCGTCAAGCTGGCGCCCGACCTGGACGAGCGGCAGCTCGCCGACGCGCTTGAGAGCCTGACAGCAGCCGGCGCGGCGGGCGTGATCCTGGGCAACACGACCACCAGCCGCGCCGGGTTGCCGCCGGCGTCCCGCGAGCTGCCGGGCGGCGTCAGCGGCGCTCCACTGGGGGCGCGCAACCTCGAGCTGCTTGGCGCGGCGCGCCGGCTGGCGCCGGAGCTGCCGCTCGTGGCGGCGGGTGGCATCGACTCGGCCGCGGATGTCATCGCGCGCCTGCGGGCGGGCGCCGGCCTGGCGCAGCTCTACACCGGCTTCATCTACGGCGGCCCGGCGCTCCCCGGCGAGATCCTGGCGGGTTTGAGCGCCTTCATGGACCGGCACGGGTCGCGCTCGATCGGGGAGATCGAGGGTGCGGAGGCGCCGGTGATCGTGATGGCGAAGGAGGGCGGCGGGACGTAGGGCAAGACGGATCCCTCGACTGCGCTCGGGATGACCGGGAGAGGGCTGCGGCCTGCCGGACGAGGCAATACGGAGTCGTACGCCCCGCATTAGCCCTGTCATCCCGAGCGCAGTCGAGGGATCCGTCCTCTCCCAGCACTCAACATCGTCGTTGGGCGCCCACCCTCACTGATACTCCACCTCATCCGACAGAAGCGTCAGGCCGAGGCTGCGGGCCACGGCGGCCGAGGCGAGGTTGTCCGCCGTGTGGCTGTAGTAGGCGACCTTCCCCTGGCGCAGGGTAGCGGCGGCCCAGGAGGCGACGACCTGCCGGGCGTAGCCGCGCCGGCGATAGGCGGGGAGCGTCTCGACGCCGACCTCGGCGGCGCGCTCGCTCTCGGCCTCCGTGCGGGCGCGCGCCACGACTTCGCCGTCGACCAGGATGACGTGCCGCCCATGTTGCACCACGACCTCGGGATACTCGTCCGGCGCCGGAGAACGCTCGATCACGTACCAGCGGACGCGCCAGATGTTGGCGAGCGGCGCGTCGCGCTCCAGAGCGGCGCGCACGGCTGCCTCGTCCTCGACAGCGCGTTCCGGGCCGAGCGCCAGGAGCCGGCGCCGCGTCGCCTCCGGCACGTCGTGGCGCAAGAAGCGAGCGAAGCCCCCCTGATAGCGGCTGACGACGAAGCGCGGGTGGCCGTCGGGATTGCTGCGCGGCGGGGGCAGCACGTCGCCGGCCGGCGCGATGCCGAACTCCATCTCCAGCTTCAGACGCACCAGCGCCGGGATGCCCATCACCTGCTGCCTCCATTGTGCGTCAGCCTCGCTGGGAGCCATTATCGCGCGGCCAGGGCGGGAACCGAAGCACCGCGGCTGGTGTAGTATGTGTGCGAACCCTGCGACGCGGTACCGCATGACTTCTCGGGCGACGCCGCGATCCGGCGCGGCCCGGCGATGGGAGCGGACGGTGAGCGGCGAGCCGGATTCGGGCGACAAGGCCAGGGAGGACTGCCCGCGCGTTGCGCTACGCGTGGCGCTGCGGCTCTGCTTCGCGCCGGAGCAGGCCGACGCACTGGCTGCCCGCGCGCATGCCCGCGACGGTGAGCCGGACTCGCTCAAGCGCCTGGCGCCGGTCGTCCGGCTGGCGCGGCTGAGCGCCCCCGGCGGCCGGTTGTCTCGGGCGGCGCGCTCAGCAGGCTGCTCCGAGGCGCCGTTGCGGCCGCGGCCCGGCCTCCCCATCGCGTCCGCCCTCGCGCTGGCGTTGCACCTGGGCCTCGATCTGGATGGCGAGGCGCTGGCGCGGCTCTTTGGTCGCGCGCCCGAGGAGATCGGGCTGTGGCTGCGGCAGGCGCGTCAGTCTGTCGAAGGGGAAGGACCGGCGTCGTGCCCAGAGTTCGCCGCCGCCCTGGGGCGCCAGCGCGACCCCGCGCTGCCGCGCGCCGCGCAACTGGCGCTGATGCGGCACCTCTCGGGCTGCGAGCGCTGCCGGGCGGTGCTGGAGCGGGACCGGGCGCTCGACGACCGGCTGCTGGCGCGCCTGCGCGAGCTGGAGCGCGGCTTGTCGGAAGCGCCCTCCGCCCCGGCGCGGCTGGCCCCGCTCCTGCTCGGCCCGGCGCTGCGCCTGGGAGCGGTCCTGCTGCTGGTGCTGATGGTCGCCATCGCCGCCGTCGCCGGCTCGCGCCGGCTGCTGGCGATGGGCCAGGCGCCGGTGCCGCTGCTCGCGCCGGGGTCCGTCACGGGCCCGCTCAGTGGCTGGCTGCTGGAGGAGACCAGCGGCGGCGGGGTCGATGCTGTCAACATCGCCTCCGGCGCGCGGCGCGGGCTGGTCCCCGACCAGGGCAGCCCCTCGTTCAACGTGGTCCTCTCGCCCGACCAGCGGCGTCTGGCGGTGTTGACCTTCGCTGGCAGCGAACGCGACATCGTCAGCGACCTCCGCGTCTACCGGCTCGACGGCACCCTCGTGCGCGCGTGGCACGATGTCGCCCGGTCCGGGCAGGGCTTCCTGGAGGGTTGGTTGAACCAGGACACGCTGCTGGTCGGCCGCCTGACCGACGGGAACACCCTGCAACTCCTGGCGTTCAGCCTGGCGAACGGCGGGCAGCGAGTGCTCCTTGAGCAGGGGGCGCGCGGCCCGGCCGTCCTCTCGCCCGATGGCAACTACCTCGCGCTCACCACGACCAGCCAGGATGGCCCGCTAGCGTTGGAGATCCGGCCGGTCGAGAACGGTGTGCTCGGCGCGCCGGTCACATCGCACGTGTTGCAGAGTAGCTTCCTCAACTCTGGCCCGCTCTGGACGCCCGACAGCCGGACCGTCCTCTACACGATCACCGCGACCGAGAACGCCGGGCCGAGCATGGATAGCCTGGCGCTGGATGGGACGCGGACGCAGCGGGTGACCCGCCCCGGCACCGGCGTCATCACCTTGCTCGGCCTCTCGCCGGACGGCCGCGGCGCGCTCTATGCCGAGAGCGCGAGCCAGCCGGGCGGCCCGATCAGCGCGCCGACCGTTGTCTGGCAGATCCCGCTCGACGGCGGGCAGCCGGTCAAGCTTCTCTCCAGCGACTACGGCTTCAGCCAGGCGGTGGCCGCGCCCGGGGGCGGCACGCTGGCGCTGCAGACCACGGGCGTCGGCTACCCACCCCCGCCGGGCGCGGATCTCGGGCAGCAATCGCCGGCGAGCGGCCCGCCCGGCGGGAGCATCCTCTACCTGGAGAACACCGTCACGCTGGCGCTCGGACCGGACGGCAAGCCGCTCGGCACGCTGCTCGACCGGTTTTCCGGCGACTCGCTGCTGGCCTGGCTGCCGGCGGACGCGCTGCCGGCCAGGGCGCCTCCCGCGCCCCACATCGACGGCGAGTTCGGCAACCCGCGGCCGGTCAAGGTGGCCGGCGCCACGCTGCAGCTCAACGCCGCCAGCAAGCTCAGCCCCGGCGGCGGCAGGCTGCTCGGCACCGGCTCCGGCTTCCCCTTCGCGCTGGCGGTGCCGGTGCGCGGCGATCCGGTCGCGGATGTCGCTGGGCCGCCGCTCGACGCGAGCTGGCTGCCTGATGGTGAAGGCACGATCGGCGTCAGCGCGCCCTCGTCGCGGGGCGGGGGAGGCGCGATCAGCATCTACCCGATGAACGGCGACATGCAGGCGCTGGGCCAGGCGACCTTCGACCCTGCCAGCCTCGGCGCCTCGACCGCGCAGCGCTACCGCCAACCGCTGGTGGCTCCCAACGGCCTGCGCTATAGCGTCTTTGTGGCGGGCGAGCGCCAGGTGGCGCTCTGGGTCGGCGGCCAGGGCGCGGCCGCGCGCGGCGTCCTCGACTGGACCCTGCCTGCCGACGCGAAGGTCGATCCGCCGCTGCTGGCCCAGTGGATCAGCAACGACGCGCTGCTGGTCGCCGTGCCCGAGGACTGGTCCGGCGGCTACCCCGCCACCGCCTCGCTGGAGCGTGTGACGCTCGCGGCGGATGGCTCGGCGCGCGTCGAGCCGCTGCTGCGCTGGCGCACGCGCGGCAGCGAGCGCGGCGTCGTGCTGCGGGAGTTGGCGCTCAGCCGCGACCAGTCCCGGCTCGCGCTGCGGCTGCGCCGCTTCACCGGCGCCGACCCGAGCAAGGACTTCATCGACGCCCTCGTAGTCGCCCCAGCCGGCGACCTGACGCAGGCGCTGGAGCTGGCGCGCGGCCCTGGCGGCGATGGGCTGAGCTGGGCCCCCGACGGCACGGAGTTGGTGGCGGCGCTGCGCGGCCACCTGCTGCTGCTGGCGGCCGACGGCAGCCGTGTCGATCAGCTCGCGACTGGCGCCGGGCCGGTTGCCTATCCCCTCTGGGTGCAGCCGGGCGAGATCTGGTACGCAACCGGCACAGGCGACGACGCTACGATCATGCGCGTCACCCGCCCAGGCGCCGGATGAGAACGTTGCGGTAAGGGCAGGCGCCTGTGCCTGCCCTGTTTGCCCTGCGCCTCGGCCGCAAGAAAATGGGGCAACGTCGGCGACGTTTGTCAGGTTAGGCAATAGGGCAGCGAGGGCAGACACAGGGGTCTGCCCCTACAGATGGACCACCAGGCCGATCAGCCGCGCGGCGACGTAGGCGATAGCCAGCCCGGAGGCGGGGCCGAAGGCCCAGCCCTTGAGGATGCCGCGCACCACCGGCCACTGCACCGTGTCGCGCCCGCGCGCCAGCCCGGTGCCGGCCATCGCGCCGACCAGCGCCTGATTCATCGAGGTAAAGTAGCCGAAGGCGACCGCGGTCAGCACCACCAGCGCCTGCACGAACTGCGCGGCGCTGGCCATCGCCAGGTCCATCTTGACGATGTCGAAGGCCACCCGCTCCAGCAGCGGCTTACCCCAGGTCAGCGCGCCGATGCTCAGCCCGATGCCGCCGATCAGCCCGGCCACGAAGACATCGAAGAGGTGGGTCATCAGGAAGGCGCCGGTGGCGTTGGAGACGTCGTTGGCGCCCATGGCGAAGGAGGCGCCCGCCCCCACCACCACCAGCACCGCGTGCCAGGGGCCGAAGGCGCCGATAGTCCCCTTGGTGCCGGGGGCCAGCAGGTCGATGATCCGGGTGAAGCCGAAGCCGAGGCCGACCGCCACCACCGGCGCCAGCGCCCAGATGACCACCAGGCGCAGGATCGTGTGCCACTGGATCGATAGGTGCACCGCCAGGCCGACGCCGATGACGCAGAAGACCAGGATCTGAATGGTCGAGGTGGGGATGCGCAGGTAGTTGAAGAGGGTCGTCAGGGCGAAGGCGACGGCGATGATGATGCTGGCCGCGCCCAGGCTGATCGAGATCGTGGAGGTGCCGAGGATACCGTGCCCGACGGTGCGCTCGACCTTGTGACTGGCAAAGGTGGCCCCGATCAGCGCCAGCAGGGCGATGGTGCCGAGCGCCGGCCAGAGCTTGATCGAGCGGGTGGCGTAGGGCATGCCCATGGTCGCGCCGGTGTAGTGCGCGCCCATGCTCCAGGCGAAGGCCACCGCGACCGCGACGAGGAGGACTTGAGCCGCCATCACTTTCCCTTTCCACACCACCCGCGCTGGTTCGCGCACCGCCGCGGCGAGCGCATGGTAGCACGTACACCCCGGTTTTCCGTGGGCTTGGGGGATGGTCACGCCTGATGCGGTCAGAGGACTTCGCGGAGGGAGGGTGCGACTCCCTGGCTCGCCTGTTCGTTGGCCGCGACCATTCGGCCGCCGTCCAGCCGATCGAGCCGGCGAGAAATCTCCGTCAGGGCTTCTTGCTGCGCGAGCAACAGCGCGCGGAGTTCTTGTTCGGTGGCCGGGCGCTCCTCCGCCAGCGCCGCGGCCGGGACGCCGCTCTCGACCGTGATACGCGGCTGCTGGGCGGGCTTGTAGCGCCGGTCCACCACCGCTTGCAGGCCGTTCTTGATCGGCGTGAAGGCCGCGGCCAGGATGAGCGTGGTCAGGACGATAGCCGAGCTGGAGGTTTCGCCGGTGGCCGAGACGAACACGCGCTGGCACAGCGTGGTGGACGCGCTGTAGAGCCCGGCGAGGATCGCGGTCAGGGGGATGTAGACGAGGGTCTTGTCGATCAGCCAGTCGATGTCGTACAGCCGGTAGCGGAAGATGGCGAGCGCCGCCGCCAGCGGGACGGCGATCAGCGTGAGCGGCGCCAGCGGACGAATGCCGTCCACCCAATTGTTGACGGCCATAACCACCGGGAAGAGCGCCACGGCGAAGGTGAGCCACTTCATCTGCTGCCGCTCCAGGCCGTTGGAGCGGCGAAAGCGTGTGAAGAGGCTGGCGGTCCCGGTGAGCACGATGACCAGAACCAGCAGCGGCCCGATCACGTCGAGGATGCCCAGCAGCCCGCTGAGCGCGTCGATGCCGAGCGGGTTCCGCACGCGTCCGCCGCCGACCGAGCCATTGTCCATGCCGCCGGGCAGCACGGCGGAGACGACGCCGAGCACGGCGCAGATCACGATGTTG
>DASSHC010000002.1:0-3574 GCA_035693105.1 Thermomicrobiaceae bacterium
TCAACCCCCAGCACCGTCCCCAAATGGTCCTACGTCACAGCCTTAGCGCAGGAGCAACGGCAAGACGACGAAGAGCACGATATTGGTCAGTCCGTGCGACAGCGACACGCCGAGGAGCGAGCCGGTGCGGCGCACGGCCGCGGTGAAGTAGAGCGCCACGGCGGTGACGAAGAAGACGTCCAACACCGAGAGGTGGCCGATGTGCATCAGCCCGAAGAGCACGCTGGTGTAGATGGCGCTGCCGGTGCTGCCCAGCAGGGCGCCGACCGTGACCAGCAGGATGCCGCGAAAGATCAGCTCCTCGATGACGCCGGTGCAGACCAGGAGGATGAGCGAGGCCAGCAGCAGCGGCCCGAAGGAGCCGCCGGAGACGATCGGGGCGGGGCGCAGGATGAGGTACTCGAGGCCGCCGAGCGCGAGCCCACTCAGCGCGACCAGCAGCGTGAGCGGCCAGTCGCGCGGCTGGGGCAGTCGCAGCCCGATGGCGGCGCGCGGCAGGCCGATGGTGCGGGTCAGCACGAAGCAGGCGGCGAAGAGCGGCACGGCGGTGAGCAGGTACCACCATTCCTGCGCGAAACGGCCGAGCGGCATGCCGAGCGAGACGATGCGGATCAGCGGCGCGATCACCAGCGCCAGGAAGAACGCCTGGTCGGGCCACGACCAGGGCGCGAGCGCCGCCTGGAGGAGCAGGGCGCAGAGGATGGCGACGTGCATGAGCACGCCCCACTCGGGGTTGACCGTGGCGGCGACCAGCTCGGCCAGCCCGATGGCGGCCAGATAGCCGAGGGCGGCGAGCCCGTTGGCGCCGCGCAGCGAGCGCGGGCGCGCGGCGGGGCGGGCGCTCGCGGCGCTCGGCCCCCGGGCGTGCCGCCGGCCGTTCGTCGCCATCGGTGCGCGGTGTACGGAACGGGACACGCTCTCACTTCCTGCCATCGCTCAGCGGACCCTGACACCCCGACGGGAGATCGAAGTGTAGCATGCGCGATCCAGCCTGCCAGCCGCCGGCGTCTGCGGCGCGCACGCTCATGGGGTCCTAAGCTGCGCGCTCAGCCATTGCTGCCCCAACCGGTACTTTTTGGCTGCACCAATTGTCAACGAATTGTCCACCGCGCCTTGACCCGCCGTGCGCGCCGGTGCTACACTGACCCATAGACTTCTGGTAACTGTCCGATATATTCAACTCTGACAAACCGTTGGCGGTTTTGCTCAACGCGCGGGACGACGGCACCGGGCGTGGCCCGAGCAGCCGCAACCGAGGATGAACCGGGTCGTTGTAGGGAGACGCACGCAGGGGGATCACGCATCGAGCGAATGCCGGACCGGCGGGCGACGGTGATGGGGACCGTCGTGGGGCCGCCGGGGCGGGCGGGGTGCGTGAGCGGGCGCGCTAGGCGCCCGAGGCGGCGTCCGCTGGGGACGCGCGAGAGCGCGGGAAGGCATTGTGAGGGGCTTGCAGGAGCGCGTGGCCGTGGTCGGTGGTGGGCCGGCCGGGCTGGCCGTCGCGCGGGAGCTATCCACGGCTGGGGTTCCGGTTCTCGTTCTAGAACGTGACCGCGTCGTCGGGCGGCCGGTGCAGTGCTCGGGTCTCGTGACCGAGCGCACGCTGCGGCTGGCCGGGCTGGACGAGGGCATGGCCTGGAACGCGATCCGGGGCGCGATCGTGCACTCGCCGCGTGGGGCGACCTACGAGATCGGGGGCGACCGCGCCCACGCCTACGTCATGGACCGCTCGGCGTTCGATCGCCGGCTGGCGGCCCAGGCGGCCGCGGCGGGCAGCGAGCTCTGGACCGGCGCGCGCGTGCTGCGGCTGGAGCGCGCGGGCGCTGGCGTGCGCCTGACGGTGGCACGGGGCGACGAGACGGCCACGCTCGACGCGGCGCTGGTGGTGGGGGCCGACGGGCCGCGCTCGCTGGTGGCCGACTTCCTGGGGCTGCCGGCGCCGCGCGAGTACCTGCGGGCGCGCGGCGCCGACGTGCGCCTGCCGCATTGCCGCACCAGCGACCGGGTGCACCTCTTCTTCGGCCGGCGCTACGCCCCGGGCTTCTTCGCCTGGGCGATCCCGCTGGGGGGCGGGCGCTTCCGCATCGGCTGGGGCAGCGGCCAGGGGGAGGAGCCGGCCGGCAGCCTGCGGGCGCTGACCGAGGACTACCCCAAGATCTTCGGCGCGATGGAGATTCTGAGCCAGACCGGCGGGCTGATCCCGGTCGGCGCGCGCGCGCGCACCTCGGGCGAGCGCGGCCTGGTGGTCGGCGACGCCGCCGGCCAGGCCAAGGCGACCAGCGGCGGCGGGCTCTACACCGCGCTCCTCTCGGCGCGCCAGGCCGCGCGGACCATCCTGGAGGGGTTCGCGGGCGGCGATCTCTCGGCGGAGTGCCTGAGCGCCTACGACCAGGCCTGGCGGCAACAACTGGGAGCCGAGCTGGACAGCGCCATGCTGCTGCGCCGCGCCTTCCGCGCGCTCTCCGACGCCGACATGGAGTGGGCGCTGCGCATGCTGCGCCTGCCGGGGATGCGCGCGGTGGTCGACCGCCACGGCGACATCGACTACCCCTCGCAACTGGCCGCGGCGGTGCTGCGGCTGGCGCCCTGGCTGCTGCGCCTGCTGCCCGGCGGCGGCGAGATCCCCGGCGACGCGCCAGCGCCCGATTGGGCTATTTCCGGCTCGCGCGGCTAGGAAATAGGGACCATTGTACCGAATGGTACATATTGGGGGTTGCGGCGTACGGCATTGGTGTGTATGCTGCGCTCACGATGCTCGTGGAGAGTCCGGCAGCGAGTGCCGATCCGGAGGGGAAGGCGATGGGGGACATCGACCGTCCGTCAGGCATTCTGGCGGCGATTCCCGCCTATAACGAGGCCGCGACGATCGCGCAGGTGGTGCTGGCCGCGCGGCACCACGTGGACGAGGTGCTGGTGATCGACGACGGCAGCAGCGACCTGACCAGCCGCATGGCCGAGGGCGCCGGGGCGACGGTGATCCGCCACGAGCGCAACCTGGGCAAGGCGGCCGGCATCATGACCGCCTTCCGGGCGGCGGCGCGGCGCGACTCGCGCGTGCTGGTGCTGCTCGACGGCGACGGCCAGCACGATCCGCATGAGATCCCGGCGCTGCTTGAGCCGCTCCAGGCGGGCCAGGCCGACGTGGTGGTCGGCTCGCGCTTTTTGAACGTGCGCAACCCGATCCCCTTCTACCGCACTATCGGCCAGCGCGTGCTGAACGTCGCCACGCGGCTGGGCAGCGGCATCCACTGCAGCGACTCGCAGTGCGGCTACCGCGCCTTCAGCCGGCGGGCCTACCGCGGCCTGCAACTGCGCGAGACGTTCCTGCACGGCCTGGCGGTCGAGAGCGAGATGCAGTTCGAGATCGCCGCGCGCGGCCTGCGCCTGGCCGAGGTGCCGGTCTACGTGCGCTACGACGACCGGGCCCGCCGCAGCCCGCTCAAGCACGGCTTCGGCGTGCTCTACCGCGTGCTGGCGCTGACGAGCGAGCGTCGTCGCCGCGGTGCTGAGTTGGAAACATTCCAGCCCGCGCTGTCGTCGGCGCAGGCGCAGAACGGGATTGACGCGGGCGATA
>DASSHC010000003.1:0-3890 GCA_035693105.1 Thermomicrobiaceae bacterium
CGCCGTGCCGCGCGACATCGATCCCGCTGCCGCCGGACTCCCCGGCCTGCTGCTGCGCGACCTGGACGCGCTCGACCGGATCCGCGCCGAGGGGCTGCGCGGCCGCGAGGCGGTCATCCCCCAGGTCGAGGCGATCGTCGCGGAGGAGGTCGCGGCCTTCGGCGCGTGGCTACGGGGACGCGAGGCGGTGCCGCTGATCCGCCAACTGCGCCAGCGGGCCGAGGAGATCCGCGCCGCCGAGGCCGACAAGGCGCTGCGGCGGCTGGCGCATCTCGACGCACGCGACCGCGAGGTGGTGCTGGCGCTCAGCCACGCGATCACCAACAAGCTGCTGCACACGCCGGTCACGCGCCTGAAGGCCGACCCCGGCGACGACGCCGCCCACGCGCTGGCCGACCTCTTCGCGCTGGAGCAGGCAGAGGGAGACTAACGCGCGATCCCTGCCCGTCTCTTGTGCTGGGTGCCGGGTGAGGACGGATCCCTCCACTTCGGTCGGGATGACAGGAGGAGTTTGGGGTGGTCGACAACGATTATCGTCGTCGTCCGCCGCATCCTTAACCTTGTCATCCCGAGCGCAGTCGAGGGATCCGTCCTCACCCGGCACCCAACCCGCTCGAAGCGCGACCAGCGTACCTGGCGCGCCAGCGCGAGCGACGGGCGGTGGCCACTCCAAGTTGGATCCCTCGACTGCGCTCGGGATGACAGGGAAAGGGGAGTGGCGGACGACGACGTCAGTTCGTGGTCGTGCGTCCCGGACCTGCAAGCGTGTCATCCTGCGCTTGTCGAGCCCTGAGCCTACCGCAGGGTCAGTCCTCCCGCGGCCCCGATCATCGCGCTTGAGCTACCCGCCTCCGTCACAACTCCGCGACTGCCAGGGCGCGCATGTCCTGGGGGGCGTAGCCGGACGGCCACTGGACGCGCAGGTCTTCCCAGCTCTGGCCGGCGTCGGTCGAGCGGTAGATCGAGCCCTGATGCGGCGCGGCGAAGAAGACGCCCGGCTCCCCGGCGGCGATGACGTAAGTCGGGGTGCCCTCGATGCTCGGCAGCCCGGCGCGGACCTCCTGCCAGGGGCCGTCGCCCTGGCGGCGGTAGATCGTGGCCTCGGCGGGGCCCTGGTGCTCGTGCGGGTTGTGCCCCTCCAACCGGGCACGGGCGTGCGCCTCGCGCGCGCTCGGCGAGGCCGAGACGACGACCGTGTCCGGGTTGCCGCTATCGACCGCCAGCCCCCAGAGGTAGCGCCAGCGCAACCCCTCTTCCTGCTGGCTCCAGGTATCGCCGCCGTCGTCGCTCTGCGCGTAGCCGCCGCCGGCCGCCTCGTAGACGCGGCCCGGAGCCAGCAGGCTGGTGCGCAGCGTGTGACAGTCGAACTCCGACCCGTGCTTGCGGTCCTCCCAGGTCTGCCCGCCGTCGAGGCTGCGCATCACGCCGCCCAGTTCGATGCCGACGAAGATGCGGCCCGGCTGGAAGGGGTCCGGCTCGATCCAGCGCGCGTGATGCGTCCAGGGCCGGGGCGGGAAGCTCCAGGTGGGCGAGGAGGGAATGGTGCGCAGCTTGGGGCACTCCTGCCAGGAGTTGCCGCCGTCCTCCGAACGGAAGAGGGCGCTCGGCTCGCTGCCGGCCCAGACGACCCCGTGGCCGTTGCTGCGCTCGGCGCGGCTGACCGCGACCGCCATCACCTCGCCGTAGGTGATCCCCTCGCCGGCCGGGCTCCAGTTGGCTCCGGCGTCGTCGCTGCGGAAGAGCCCCGCGCCGAAGGTGCCGCAGTAGACCACCTCGGGGCGCAGCGGGTCGGCGGCGACGCACTGCGTCGGCTGCCCCTCCAGCGCCAGCTCGGCGCGCCAGCCGCCGTCGCGCTCGCGGATGACCGCCAGCGCGTTGCCTGCCGAAAGATAGAGTGTCGTCATGGTCTGCTCCCTCCGCGTGTCCGTCTGCCGCTAGCATAGCGGGCGGGGGGCGGTGGGTGAAGGGGGAGAGAACGGGAGTTCCGGCAGCGGGTTTCCGTGGACCGGAAGCATGCGTGCCGGCCGGTGCCCGGGAATAGAATTCCCGGGCTGAGTCCACGAAGCCCACTAAAGGGGCTGAGAACCGTAATCGCTCGCCGGAGCTACCACCTAGACATCGCGAGGCACGTCGACAGGATCACTACGAACGCGCCAGCATCGCAAACGGTAAGCTCAGCCCCTTCAGTGGGCTTCGTGGATTTAGCGCTGTGGCTTTAGCCCGGCGCGCCGGGGACGGCGATGTCGCGCAGATGGCGGCATGTGGTCCACTAATACGGCGCGCTGTACGGCTCGTTGACCTCGGCCTGGGCCGCGGCGCCGACGGTGCGGTACTCCTCCCCGGTCGGCTGCCAGGTGAGCGGCGCGTTGGTCGGCGTGTGCCAGTTGCGGCCGGCGAACTGCTGCTGGGCACGGCCCTGGGATGGACCGAGCTCCTGCTGCACCTTGGGGTAGGCGTAGGCCGTGACCAGTCCGTAGAGCAGGTGCATGGCGAAGCGCGTGTCGGCTTTTCGCATCGAGACGTTCCAGGGACCGGGCGCCAGATCGAGCGCCGGGCCGATCCCCGCCATGTTGACGGCATAGACCGCCGCCCCGTAGAGCGGACCGGCCGGGAAGGGGCCGAAGCCGACGCTCGACTGGAGCACGCCATAGAGCGCGCCCAGCCCGGCGCTGATCGCCAGGTGGCCGGCCAGCGCCGCCGCCAGCTCCTCGGTGTGCCCGGTATCTCGCGCCACCCCCAGCTCGCGCTCGGCGCGCTGCTCGACAGCCAGCGGGAAGGGCCGCTCGACCAGCCCCAGCTCCCGACCGGCCAGCATCGCCCCGACCAGCGCCAGGCCGCCGGCCATGCCGGCCAGCGCGCCGGCGCCCGCATCATTCGCATATCCCATGACTGACTCCTTTCGACCGGCCGCGGTCAAGCCGACGGCCACCACCCCAGCCGACGAACAGCGTGCCTGAGCCGGCTCGCCTACCAGGTGAACCGGCTCAGGCACGCGAGCAGCGGCACGGCTCCGCACCGCATGTTTCTCACCACGGCAATGAATTGGATGTCGCGAATTGTCGCGCCGGGTGCGTACTGGCTACCCGCTGCTGCCCTGCAGCTCCCACTCCCAGCAGAGGTCGACCACGGCGGCGACCCCGGCCGCCAGGTGGCGGCGGTAGGTGCTGAAGGGGAGGTCCATCAGCTCGGCGGCCTGCTCCTGGGTCGCCGCGGGGCTGACGTAGGTGTGGTAGAGCGCGCGGTAGAGCTTGGCCTGCCGCGGGTGGGCCTGGAGCCGCTCGGTGGCCTCGCGCAGCAGCGCCCGCAGGGCCGCCTCGCGCTCGGCCGGGGTGGCGGCGCTCCCGGCGCGCTCGATGACCATGCGCGAGCGCAGCAGGGGATTCCCCCGCAGCGCCTCGGGGCGGGTGAGCTGGCGCAGCGCGTCGCGCGCCGCCGCGGCGAAGTCGGGTTGGCTGAGCAGCACGACCGCCGGGGCGCGCTCCGGCGGCGCGGGGGGCGAGGCGTCCAGCTCGCGCGCGGCCAGCAGGTCGAGCCAGGCGGTGGGCGGGGTGACGCGCCAGTCGTGGCCGAAGACGGCCTGCCGCTGCCCACCCCCGCCGATCTCGACCTCGGCCTCGGGCAGCCGGGCCAGATCGACGTAGCCGAACATCGGCTCCCAGAAGGCGGGGTCGGCCACGCGGAAGAAGCTGAAGGCCAGGCCGGGCGTGGTCAGGTAGAACTGCGCCGCCTTGCCGAAGATCAGGCTCTGGATGGCCGAGACATCCTGGTAGCTGTCGCGCGCCAGCCAGAAGCGGAAGAGGAGGGCGCGTTCGCGGCGCGAGCGGAGCGGGGCGTGGTGCTCCAGATAGCGCCAGGCGGCACGGCTGACCGGATCACGCTCGCGCTCCTCC
>DASSHC010000004.1:0-2408 GCA_035693105.1 Thermomicrobiaceae bacterium
TGTCCATTATCAGCGGCCACTCAGCACCGGAGGAATGACTGGGCGCGAGCTACCCGTTTGGCCGGGCAGCGAAACGAGGGACGTGGGCGCAACGTGGGTCCACTGTAGGGGCAGACCTCTGTGTCTGCCCTGCTTCCCCTACGCGACGGCGACGGGGAGATAGGGCGGCACCGGCGGCGAGGGAAAGGCCCGGCAAGAATCCAACAAGGGCAGACAGGGAGGTCTGCCCCTACAGGCGAAGAGGACGCCGCGTCGTGCCCTACGAGGCCACGGCCTCGGGCTGGCCGGCGGGCGTCTCGCGGAACTGGCGGCGGTAGAGCTCGGCGTAGCGGCCCTCCTGCGCCAGCAGCTCCTCGTGGTTGCCGCGCTCGATGATCCGGCCGCCCTCGATCACCAGAATCAGGTCGGCGTCGCGGATGGTGCTCAGCCGGTGCGCGATCACGATGCTGGTGCGCCCGGCCAGCAGCGTGGCGAGCGCCCGCTGGATGATCTGCTCGGTGCGCGTGTCGATGTTGCTGGTCGCCTCGTCCAGAATCAGGATGCGCGGGTCGGCCAGCACCGCGCGGGCGAAGGAGAGGAGCTGGCGCTGCCCCTGGCTCACCGACGCCCCGCCGACGCCGATCAGCGTGTCGTAGCCCTGCGGCAGCAGATGGATAAAGTCGTCGGCCGCCACTGCCTGGGCCGCCGCCTCGATCTCCGCGCGCGTCGCCTCCGGCCGCCCGTAGCGGATGTTCTCGGCCACCGTGCCGGTGAAGAGGAAGGGCTCCTGCAGCACCATGCCGATCTGCCGCCGCAGCGACTCGCGCTCGACCTGGCGCACGTCGTGGCCGTCGACCAGCACCGCGCCCTCGGTCACGTCGTAGAAGCGCGGGATCAGATTGGCGATGGTCGTCTTGCCGGCGCCGGTGCGGCCGACCAGCGCCACCGTCTGGCCCGGCTCGACGTGGAAGCTGACGTCGTGCAGCACCGCCTGGTCGCCGACGTAGGCGAAGGTGACGTGGTCGAAGTCGATGCGCCCGGCCAGCGAGCCGAGCGGCGCGGCGGCCAGTGCGTCCGGCGGCTCCGGCGTCTCGTCGAGGATACCGTAGATGCGCTCGGCGCCGGCCAACCCCGCCTGGGCCTGGGTGTAGACCTGCGAGGCGAGCTGGATCGGGCGAAAGAATTGCTGCACGTAGATCAGGAAGGCCGCCAGCAGACCGACCGTCAGCGCGTCGTGGAAGACGAGGTAGCCGCCGTAGCCGATCACCAGCGCGGTCGCGATGCTGCTCAGCATGTCGATGGCCGGCGAGAAGGCCGAGGTGATGGCGACGGCCTGCACGTTGGCGCTGCGGTTGGCGGCGTTGCGCGCGCGGAAGCGCTCGATGTTGGTCTCGGTGCGGTTGAAGGCCTGCGCCTGGCGCACGCCGACGATCTCCTCCTGCAGCCCGGCGGTCACGTCGCCGATCGTCTCGCGCGCCTGGCGAAACGCCTTGCGCGCCCGGCGCGAGAAGAAGCTGGTGGTCAGCAGCATGGCCGGGATGATCAGGAAGCAGACCAGCGCCAGCTCCGGCGCCAGCAGCAGCATGGCGATCACGATGCCGATCAGGCTGAACATCGAGCCGACGAGCTGAGTCAGGCCCTGGCTGAAGAGCTGGTTGAGGGTGTCGACGTCGTTCAACACGCGGCTCATCAGGTCGCCGACCGGGCGCCGGTCGAAGTAGCTCAGCGGCAGCCGCTCCAGGCGGTCGAAGATCTGCTGGCGCAGACCGGCCAGGATGCTCTGGCTGATGGCGCCGATGCGCCGGATCTGGGCGCGGTTGGCCAGCGATCCGCTGACGTAGACCACGAAGAGGATAACCATCAGCCGGCTGAGGCCGCCGAGGTCGTGCCGCAGGATGTGCTGGTCGATGGCGCGGCTGATCAGCCAGGGACCGGCCGCCTGGGCGCCGGCGCTGACGATGATCAAGAGCAGCACCACCACGATCTCGCGACCGTAGCCGTGCAGCTCTCCCAGCAGCCGCCGGACGGTCGCGCGCCGGTCGCGCGCCCGCTCCTGCGGCGCGCTGGCCATCATCTGGAGCCCGTGCTGTCGCATCGTCGTTCAGTCCTCGCTCTCGGGTCTCAGACCGCCACGGTCGGATCGCCCGCCGGCTCGGCCGCCACGGCGGCCCGGTCCGGCGCCAGTTGCGAGCCGAGAATCTCGTTGTAGAGCTCGCTGGTCTCCAGCAGCTCCTGGTGGGTGCCGCGCGCCACGATGCGCCCCTCGTCGAGCACCAGGATCAGGTCGGCGTCGCGCACCGTGCTGATGCGCTGGGCGATGACGAAGGCGGTGTGCCGCCGGCTGCGCATCAGCCCGTCGAGCGCGCCCTGGATCGCCGCCTCGGTCTCGGCGTCGACCGAGGAGGTGCTGTCGTCGAGGATCAGCAGGC
>DASSHC010000005.1:0-4325 GCA_035693105.1 Thermomicrobiaceae bacterium
GGCCGGCACCCCCGCCGCCTTGATCTGGTCGATCAGCGCGGCGACCTCCCGCGGCGAGGGCTCGGAGAAATCGGACGGCTGCGCCGCACCGATGACCGTGAAGTCGTAGCGCGGCGCCCAGTAGGCCCAGGAGTCGTGGTAGGTGAGCAGTTTGCGGTTCGCCTCCGGCACCGTCTGCACCGCCTCGCGGATCGCGGCGTCGAGCGCGTCGAGCGCGGCGCTGTAGCGCGTCAGGTTCTCGGCGTAGTACTCAGCGTTGTCAGGGTCCCGCGCGGAGAGCGTCTCGGCGATGATCTCGGCGTAGCGCTTGGCGTTGGCCGGGTTCATCCAGAGGTGGGGGTTGGGGTGCCCCTTGTCCTTGGGAAACGAAAAGTCGAAGACGTAGTCGTCGGGAGCAATCGTCTTATCGCCGAGCGTGACGATCTCCGCGCCGTCGCGCAAATTCGCTTCCGCCAGATCCATCGTCGGCAGTTCGAGATCAAGCCCGTTGACGAAGATCACATCGCCTTGCGAGAGGATTTTGGCGTCCGAAGGCGCCGGCTCGAAGGTGTGCGAGTTCGTGCCGTCGGGGATGACCCCGTGCAGATCGATGCGCGTGCCGCCGATATTCCGCGCGATCGAGGAGATCGGGGCGACGGTAGTGACCACGTTCAGCTTGCCATTGCCATCGACGAGGTCGTCGTCCCAGCCGAGCGAGGGCTGTCCGCTGGCGGGCGTCGCGCTACCCTGGGCACGCACCGCCGCGGCCTGCGCCGCGAGCGCGAGACCGCCGCCAGCCGCGGCGGTCAACAACCGCCTGCGGTCGAGAACCCGATAGACCATTCCCGCGCGACCTCCTGTGGGTGGACCGGGCGGCTCGCCGCCCGCCCTCTCGTGCCATTGATGCAGATGCAAATCTTTGCAACTGCATGGCGTCCCATGGTACCGTCGCTGCCAGTCAAACGCAATGGTCCAGCGGATGTGAGATATCCTGATGGCGACGACCCGAGCCTTCGAGCAGCGCGACTGGCAGCGGACGGCTGACATGGAGATCGCGGACGAGGGAATCGACGTGGCGCATGGCATGGCCGATCGCCTGCGCCGGGTGGGGCAGCGGGCCACGCCGCAGCGCCTCGTCATCCTCGGCGCGCTGACCCCCGGCGAGCATCTCACCGTCGACGACGTCTTCGCCCGCGTCGAGCCGATGCTGCCGTCAGTCAACCGCTCGACGGTCTACCGCACGCTCGAGCTGTTCAGCGACCTGGGGTTGGTCAGCGTGACCGATCTCGGCTGCGGCGCCCGCCAGTTCGAGCTGATCGACGAGCCCCACCACCACCTGATCTGCCATCGCTGCGGCGCCATTCTGGAGCTGGACGACGATCTGGTCGATCCGTTGCGGGCGGCGATTCGCGCCCGCTACGGCTTCGCCCCCGCCATCGACCACCTGGCGCTGTTCGGCTTCTGTGCGGAGTGCCGTCGCGACGTGGACGCTCCCGAACCGGACCGCGGTGACCGACGATAGCCCGGCGCCGGCCAGCCAGATCGTCGTTCGCCGGGCCGACCGCCTCCCGCCGGACGTGGTCGACACCCTCGCTGGCATCCTGACCGCCTGCGTCGCCGAGGGCGCCTCGCTCGGCTTCCTGGCCCCGCTGGCGCCGGATGCCGCTCGCCATTGGTGGGCGGCATTTCCCCGAGACGGCGCGATGCTCCTGGTCGCGGAAGTGGACGGGCGCTTTGTGGGGACGGTGCAGCTCCATGACGCGGAGAGCGAGAACGGCGCCCACCGCGGCGAAGTGGCGAAGCTGCTGGTCCACCCGGCATGGCGGCGACGGGGCATCGCCCGCGCCCTGATGACCCGGCTCGAAGCAGAGGCGCGGGCTGCGGGCAAGTGCCTCCTCGTGCTCGACACCCGCGAGGGTGACCCCAGCAACGACCTCTACCGCGCCCTCGGCTACCGCGAGGCCGGCCGCATCCCCGGCTGGGCGCGCAACGCCGCGGGGACGTTCAGCGCCACCGTCTTCTGGTACAAGCCGCTCGCCTGACGGGGTGTGAGGATCCGGCTTCGGCAATTCGCGCCGAAGACCTCGATCGTGCTCTCGTTGCCGGACGCCGGTATCGCTCCCGCGGGGTAAGATCGCGCCGATGGGCCAAGGAGATATGGTGATGCCGCGGCGGGAGGCGCCGGGCGCAGCAGGGACACCCGCGGGCGCCGGGAAACGCAACAGGCAGGCCGGGCAGGGCCGACAGTGAGGGCCGCGATGTCCCCCGGCGTGCCGCCGTCGGTCGGGGATGCAACCCCTCGCGTCGCCATCCGGGCAGCCACGGACCGCTGGCGCGACAGTGTCCTCGCCGGCGTCCTCTTCGCCGTCGCGCTCTGGCACGTACTGGGCGCCGTCGCCGCGACGCCTTTCAACCGGGACGAGGCGCGCTGGATCCACCGCGCATCGTACCTCCAGGCGCTCGCCGACCCACTCGGGCCGCTCTGGGTCGAGGAGGGGCGCTACCCCGGCACGTCGCTGGATGAGCGCTTCCCGCTGCGGGGCCAGCCCCCGCTCGGCGGCTACCTGATGGGGCTTGGCCTGCTCCTCCAGGGGCGGGATCTCGCCACCAACGGTTTCTGGAATATGGATCACGACGACGCCTGGAACGAGGCTCACGGCAATATGCCCGCGCCGGAGGATCTGCTGGCTGGCCGGCGCACCAACGCCGTCGTGGCCGCGCTGACCGTCGTCACGGTCTTTTTCCTCGGCTGCGCGCTGACCAACTGGGTCGGCGGGCTGGTCGCCGGTCTCGTCCTCCTCGTCCACCCGCTGCTCGTCGCCACGGCCAGCATCGCTGGCTCCGATCCGCTCCTCACCCTGCTCGTCGCGCTGGCGGCGCTCGCGGCGTACCGGCTGGGCGAGCGGCCGACATGGGGACGGGCGATCCTGCTCGGCGTCCTGCTCGGGCTCGGCGGGGCGACCAAGCTGAGCCCGCTCCTGCTGGCGCTCCCGCTCGCCGCCCTCGGCGCGCTGCTGCTCGTCCAGGCGCGGTGGAGGAAGCGCCCAGGTTCCGAGACCGCAAGCGGTCGCTTCGGCTGGCAGCTCGTCGCGCTCCCCGCGGTCGCATTCGCCACTTTCGTCGCGGTCTACCCGTACCTGTGGCGCGCCCCGCTGGCGCACACCGCTGACCTCTTCGCCTTCCGCGCCTATTCCATGGAACTGCAGGCCGGCATCTGGCCCAACGCCGGCGTGGAGAGCCGGGCGGAGGCCCTGCAACGGGTGGGGATCAAGCTTGGCAAAGACTTCAGTGCCAGCGGCTGGGTGGCCGGCGAGCTCGGGGAGCGGTTCGGAGCCGACTGGCGCGCCCAGTCGCGGGGCCTCGATCTGGCGCTGGCCTTGGTCGGAGCCGAAGTGCTGGCGTTCGGGGTGATCCGGCGCGGCCTGGGCAGCGGCTGCGGTCTGGCCGCGCTGCTGCTCGGCGGCGAAGTCGCGGGGACGGTGCTGGGGATGCATGCCGATTTTGCGCGCTATCACCTGCCGATCGCGCTGGTCATCGCCCTCTGTGTCGGCGTCGTGGCCGGCACGATCTGGGCACAATTGCGGCGCGGCCGCGCCCACTCCGTCCCGCGCTGAATCCCACAGGCAGGCGAGTCATGGCGCCGGGAGCGGCCGGGACGACGCGGTGCGTCCCCTGCCCAGCTTACGCTGGCGCCTGGTTTGGCGCGCCGCGCCCCGCGCCCAGCCAGGACCAAACCGCGTTGGCTTGCTGCGGCGTCCAGCCGTAGGTGTCGGCTCGCTCGTCGAACTGCTGGCGGTCCCCGTCGTCGAACTGCTCTTCCAGCTCGGACAACTGGGTGCTCGTCAGCCGGCTCATGATCGGCGGCCGGTCCACGGCCTGGTCGTTCGTCGCGCGTTGCTGATCCATCTGCTGCCTCCGATCGCACCGTCGCCCCATGTGGCGAGGTGCAATGTCGGGTTTGCAATTACCGGACCATTGGGGCTGCCGGCGCTCCGGGTCAGATGACGATATTGCAGCCGAGGAACCCATTGTGGTAGCCGAGCAGGATCGCCTCTTTGCGCTGCTGGCCGTTGCCATGCGCTTGCGGGTCGCGCTCGTTGATGAATGCCGGGTCTCCCAGCGTCTGGACGGTGAAGTCGACGGTCGCGTCGATATCGCCTTCCTGCAGCGCGCCGCGCGTATCGAGATCGAGCGCCCAGGCGCCGGTCATGCAGTCGGCCATCAGCTCCAGCTCGATGCTGTAAACCTCGTTCCATTCGGTCGGCGGATTCTCGACCCGAACCAGCCCGACGGTCGTCTGCACATGGTGCGCCCATTCGTGCGCGATCACGAACGACTCGGCGAAG
>DASSHC010000006.1:0-8196 GCA_035693105.1 Thermomicrobiaceae bacterium
GGCAATGGCCACGTCCGCCTCGGCCAGCGCCGCGCGCAGCCCCGCCCAGGGGACCACCCGCGCGCCGATCAGCGGCGCGACGGCCGCGGCGCGCGCCTCGGTGCGGTTGCAGAGCGTCAGATCCCGCACGCCGTAGGCGGCCAGGTTGCGCGCGACGACGAGTCCCATCTCGCCCAGCCCGATCACCAGCCCGTGCCGCCCGGCCAGCGTGCCCAGCGCCTCGCGCGCCAGCATCACCGCCGCGTGGCTGACCGAGCCGGCTCCCTGGCTGATCGGCGTCTCGCTGCGGGCGCGCTTGCCGGCCACGATGGCGCGGTTGAAGAGGCGCTCCAGCACCGGCCCGCCGCGCCCGGCGTCGCGCGCCGCGTCGGCCGCCGCGCGCACCTGCCCCAGAATCTGCGGCTCGCCCAGCACCAGCGAGTCGAGCCCGGCCGCCACGCGGAAGAGGTGCCCGACAGCCGCCTCCCCGCCAGCTCGCGTGACGTGGGGGGCCAGCCCGTTCGGCGTCAGCCCGGCGTGCCGCGCCAGGGCGGCCAGCGCCGGCTCGGGCGCGCCCAGGCCGTACAGCTCGGTGCGGTTGCAGGTGACGATCGCGGCCGCCTCGGGCACCTCCGGCGCCAGCTCGGCCAGCAGCGCGTCGCGCTCCGCCGGCCCGAAGGCCAGCCGCTCGCGCACCGCCAGCGGCGCGCTGTGGTGGCTGACGCCGAGGAGGAAGAGTTCCATCACGCCGCCAGCCCCCGCATGGCCGCGCCGGCTACCTCGGCGCTGGCCGCGATCTCGCGCTCGCTGTGCGCCAGCGAGACGAAGGTGGCCTCGAACTGCGACGGCGCCAGGTAGACGCCCCCCTCCAGCATGGCGCGGTGGAAGCGGGCGTAGCGGTCGGTGTCGGCGCGCGTGGCCGAGGCGTAGTCGGTCACCGGGCCATCCACGAAGAAGGCGGTCAGCATCGAGCCGACCCGGTTGACCGTCAGCGGCACGC
The DNA here is from genome assembly GCA_035693105.1 of Thermomicrobiaceae bacterium. Lineage (GTDB taxonomy): Bacteria > Chloroflexota > Chloroflexia > Thermomicrobiales > Thermomicrobiaceae > DASSHC01. The sequence continues at coordinate 980 of DASSHC010000006.1, forward strand.
CCGCCGCGTGCGCCGCGTCACGCAGCCCCGCTTCGAGTTGCCCGCCGAGCGCGTCGAGCCGCTGGTAGCTCCCCGGCTGCCGCAGCAACTCCAGCGTTGCCAGCCCGGCCTGCATCGCCAGCGGGTTGCCCGAGAGCGTGCCGGCCTGGTAGACCGGTCCGACCGGCGCCAGCAGCTCCATCAGGTCGCGCCGCCCGCCGAAGGCGCCCACCGGCAACCCGCCGCCGACGATCTTGCCGAAGGTGCTGAGGTCGGGGGTGACGCCGTAGCGCTCCTGCGCGCCGCCGGGCGCGACGCGGAAGCCGGTGATCACCTCGTCGAAGATCAGGAGCGCGCCGTAGAGCCTGGTGACCTCGCGCAGCCCGGCCAGGAAGCCGGCGGCGGGCGGGATCACGCCCATGTTGCCGGCGACCGGCTCGACGATCACGGCGGCGATCTGGTCGCCCGCGCGCTGGAACGTCTCCTCGATCGCCCCCAGGTCGTTGAAGGGGAGCGAGATCGTCTCGGCGGCGGTGGCGGCGGTCACGCCGGGCGAGCCGGGGATGCCGAGCGTCAGCACGCCGGAGCCGGCGGTCGCCAGCAGGGCGTCGGCGTGGCCGTGATAGCAGCCGGTGAACTTGATGATCTTGTCGCGCCCGCTGGCGGCGCGGGCCAGCCGCAGCGCGCTCATGGTCGCCTCGGTGCCGGAGTTGACGAAGCGCACCAGTTCGACCGAGGGAACCAGCTCGACCACCACTTTGGCCAGCGCCGTCTCGGCCTCGGTCGGCGCGCCGAAGCTGGTGCCGCGCGCGGCGGTCTCCTGCAGCCGGCGCACCACGCTCGGCGGGGCGTGCCCGGCGATCAGCGGGCCCCAGGAGAGGACGTAGTCGAGGTAGCGGTTGCCGTCGACGTCCCAGATGTAGGGACCCTCGCCGCGCTCGATAAAGAGCGGCGTGCCGCCCACGGCGCGGAAGGCGCGCACCGGGGAATCGACGCCGCCCGGCAGCACCTGCCGCGCCTCCTGCCAGTCCTGCTCGGAACGGGTGGTGCGCACGCCTGCTCCTCTCGTCACGTGTCCTACGTCCGGGCCGGCTAACTGGGTGTGATCGCCAGCGCCGCGACGCCCGCGTCCTGGCGCAGCCAGCGCACCGCGTCCTTGGCGTGGTAGCTGATGATCAGGTTGGCCCCGGCGCGCTTGATGGCGGTCAGCGACTCCAGCACGATGCGGCGCTCGTCGATCCAGCCGTTTTGCGCCGCCGCCTTGACCATGGCGTACTCGCCGCTCACGTTGTAGGCGGCCAGCGGCACGTCGAAGCGCTCGCGCGCCCCGGCGATCACGTCGAGGTAGGCCAGCGCCGGCTTGACGATGATGGCGTCGGCGCCCTCCTCCAGGTCGGTGGCGATCTCGCGGTAGGCCTCGCGGGCGTTGGCCGGGTCCATCTGGTGCGAGCGGCGGTCGCCGAAGGTGGGGGCCGAGCCGGCGGCGTCGCGGAAGGGGCCGTAGTAGGCGGAGGCGTACTTGGCCGCGTAGGAGAGGATCGGCGTCTCCGGGAATCCTGCCCCATCGAGCGCGGCGCGGATGGCGGCCACCCGGCCATCCATCATGTCCGAGGGGGCCACGATGTCGGCCCCGGCGGCGGCCTGCGAGACGGCGGTGCGCGCCAGCAGCTCCAGCGTGGGGTCGTTGGCGATCTCCTCGCCGACCAGGATGCCGCAGTGGCCGTGGCTGGTGTACTCGCAATTGCAGACGTCGCCGATCACCACCAGGTCAGGATCCGTCGACTTGATCGCGCGGATCGCCTCCTGCACCACCCCGTGCTCGTCGTAGGCGCCGCTGGCCAGCTCGTCCTTCTCCTCGGGGATGCCGAAGAGGAGCACGGCGTTGATGCCCAGCCGGCGCAGCTCCTCGACCTCGAAGGGGAGCCGGTCGACGCTGAGCTGGAAGACGCCCGGCATCGAGGGCACCTCGCGGCGCACGCCCGCGCCGTAGGTGATGAAAAGCGGGTAGATGAAGTCGTCGGCGCTCAGGCGTGTCTCGCGCACCAGGCGGCGCATGCCCTCACTGCGGCGCAGGCGGCGAAAGCGGCGGAACGGCGGCAGCGACTGTGGCTCCGCGGTCATGGGCGGCTCCTCTCCAGAGCGTAGTGATCGGCCAGGGCGCGGACCAGGCCGGGGATCGAGTAGTCGCCGGCCACCAGGCCGACCGGGAAGCCCACCTCCGCGGCGGTGCGCGCCGTGATCGGGCCGATGCAGGCGATCAGCGCGCCGTCGAGCAGCGCGCGCCGGGCACCGAGCAACGCGGCCAGGTTGCGCGCGGTCGAGGAGCTGGTCAGGGTGACGATGTCGATGGGGGCGAGCCGGTCGAGCGCGGCGGGCGACTGTTCCGGGCGCACGGTGCGGTAGGCGGCGACGACATCGACGAGCGCGCCCGCCGCGCGCAGCCCCTCGGGGAGAACGTCGCGCGCCTCCTCGGCGCGGGGCAGGAGTACGCGCCGTCCGGCCACCCCGCGCTGCAGCAGCCCGGCCAGCACCTCCTCGGCCACGAAGCGCGCCGGCACGAAGGCGGGCGCGAGACCGTGCGCCGCCAGCCGGGCGGCGGTGGCCGGGCCGATGGCGGCGAGCCTGGACCGGGCCAGCGCCGCCGGACTCTCGCCAAACGTCGCCAGCGCCGCTACCACGGCATCGACGCCGTTGGCGCTGGTGAAGATGACCCAGTCGTAGCCGGGCAGCCGCGCCCCTGACAGGGCGGCCTCCAGCGGGGCCGAGTCGCGCGGCGGGGCGAAGGCGATCACCGGCAGCTCGACCGGCTCGGCGCCGCGGAGGCGCAGCTCCTGCGCCAGCGCGCCGGCCTGATCGCGCGCGCGGGTGACCAGGACGCGCTTGCCGGCCAGCGGCGCGCTCATCGGCCGGCCGCCACCCGCTCGGCCAGCTGTCGCAGCATCTCCCGCGCCAGCTCATCCGCCAGTTCCTCGGCTTCGGCCAGCGCGCCGAGGCGGCTGGCGTAGAGCGCGGTCGCGCCCTCCTCGTCGCCGAGCATGGCGCGCAGCAGCACGCGCCCGTCCTGGATGACGGCAAACGCCCCGATCGGTGAGCGGCAACCGCCGCCGACCGCGCGCAGGAAGGCGCGCTCGATCGCGACCGCGCGGGAGATGGCCGGGTCGTCGATGCTCGCCAGCAGCGCGCGCAGCGGCGCATCCCCGGCGCGGCACTCGACCGCCAGCGCGCCCTGGCCCGGCGCCGGCAGGAAGGTATCGAGCGGCAAGAGTTCCGCGATCGCGTCCTGCCAGCCCATGCGCGCCAGCCCCGAGGCGGCCAGGATGCCGGCGGCCAGCCCGCCCTCCCGCTGGCGCACTTTGCGCAGCCGGGTGTCGACGTTGCCGCGCAGCTCGACCGCGACCAGGTCGGGCCGGGCCTGCTGCAGCTGCAGCGCCCGGCGGCGCGAGCTGGTGCCGACGTGCGCGCCGGGGGGGAGATCGTCGAGGCTGAGGCCGGGCTCGGGCGCGACCAGGGCGTCGCGTGGGTCGTCGCGCTCGGGGATGGCGGCGATGACCAGGCCGGGCGGCAGCTCCGAGGTCAGGTCCTTGGCGCTGTGGACCGCCAGGTCGATCTCGCCGGCCAGCAGCGCCGCCTCGATCTCCTTGGCAAAGACCCCCTGCCCGCCGAGGACGGCCAGCGGCGTCTGCTTATCCACGTCGCCATGGGTAGTGATCAGGCGGGTCTCGATGGTCAGTGTGGGCGCGGCGGCGTGCAGGGCCGCCACCACGCGCCGGGTCTGCTCCAACGCCAGCGCGCTGCCGCGCGTGCCGACGCGCAGTGTGCGCTCCACCGCTCCTGCCCCTGCCCCTGCCCCTGCCAGCCCGGTATCGCCGGTCGTCGTCACCCTTCGGCTCCCTCCCAGGTTGGCTGCCCGGCCCGAACTCTGTGTAAAACTCTAGAAATCTGTGCAAATCTATGCACCTATGCCATTCTACGGACGGGCCGAACGGCGTGTCAAGGCGGCGTAGGCGGCTCGGGGTCGGGAGATGTTTGACAATGCGGCAGGTGTTTGATAGCCTTTAGAGGTCGTGGGCGCGTGCGCCCACCGCTTTTGTCTGCGAAAATCTGCGAACATTCCGCGGGTGTCGCACGCCGGCCAGGGCCGTCTACGACAACATTGAGGATTGAAGCACGAACCATGTACGCAGTCGTCGAAACAGGCGGGAAGCAGTACCGGGTCGCGCCGGGCGACGTAATCGAGGTCGAGAAGCTGGCGCATGAGCCGGGCGAGGAGATCACCCTCGAGCGGGTGCTGCTGGTCGCGAACGAGGGCGGTGTCACGATCGGCACGCCGGTAGTCGCCGGCGCGCGCGTGGTGGCCAGCGTCGAGGACCAGATCAAGGGCCCCAAGCTGATCGTCTTCAAGATGAAGCCCAAGAAGCGCTATCGCAAGAAGACCGGGCACCGGCAGAAGCTGACGCGCCTGGTCATCAAGCAGATCGTGGCCAGCGCGTAGCGCGGCCGGCGCGGAATCTGGAGGAGAGATATGGCGCATAAGAAGGGCGTCGGCAGTTCGCGCAACGGCCGGGAGAGCCACGCCAAGCGGCTGGGAGTCAAGCGCTACGACGGCAACCGGGTGACCTCCGGCTCGATCCTGGTGCGGCAGCGGGGCACCCGCTTCTTCGCCGGGAACAACGTCGGCATGGGCCGCGATCACACGCTCTTCGCGCTGGTCGACGGCTCGGTCAAGTGGGAGCCGATCAGCAAAGACCGCAAGCAGGTCAGCGTTTACCCGCTGCTGGCGAGCGAGCCGGCAGCTTAAGGACGGTAGTCGAGTGAAGCAGGGCATCCATCCGAAGTACGTCGAAGCCCAGGTCGTCTGCGCCTGCGGCAATAGCTGGACTACCCGGTCCACCAAGCCGCTCTTGCGCATCGACCTCTGCCCGCAGTGCCACCCGTTCTACACGGGCGAGCAGCGCATCGTGGACAGCGCGGGGCAGGTCGAGCGCTTCATGAAGCGCATGGAGGCGGCCCAGGAGCAGCCGCGCCGCAAGAAGGTGGAGCGGCGGCAGAAGCGGCTCGAGCAGCTGGCCAGGGTGCAGAGGACCCAGGAGCAGCTCGTAGTCGAGGGAGCCGACGAGACCGAGGGCCAGGCCAAACCGGCCGAGTAAGTACCAAGAACCAACCCGAAACCGGGACGGTCGGCGCGGCTCCAGAGCCGCGCCGATTCGTTTATGGTGTGGGCGGTGGGCGAGATGCGCCGCCTGAACCAGGAACCGCCCGGCGTCGTACACTATTAACAGAGGGCAGTTTCTGTCCGGTGCGGCGGAGACGCCGCCCCAAGAGGAGGAGCGAGCGATGCCTGTACCAATGTCTCTCCCGACTCGTGTCGACGAAGTGTCGGATTCGGCGTTGGAGGAGCAGGGATTCAGTAGGGACGAGATCGATCAGCTCAGCCTCCTCCGCGAGATGTACCCCTACATCGAGTACACCGACTCGCGGCGCCAGTGGCACCGCCTGCGCTTCGTGAAGTGGCTCTACAATCAAGGCCAGCTCAAGAAGTAGCCGGGCGCGCGTCGATCGTGGGTTGAGCGTAGTGCGTAGTGCGCGGGGCAGCCACTCGGCTGCCCCGCGCACATGCCGGTCGGGTATACTCGAACGCTGACGGCGCGCGACCAGCGACCAGCGACCAGCGGCCAGTGACCTCGCGACCAGCGACGGAAAGGATTCTTCGGTGACCTACGTAATCGCTCAGCCCTGCATCGGCCTCAAGGACGGCTCGTGCGTCGAGGTCTGCCCGGTCGATTGCATCCACACCGACGACGAGGCCGACCAGTACTACATCGACCCCGACGAGTGCATCGACTGCGGCGTCTGCGCCGAGGTCTGCCCGGTCGAGGCGATCTTCTTCGAGGACGACCTCCCCGAGGAGTGGGCCAACTTCCTCCTGGTCAATAAGCAATATTTCAATAGATAGCGGTCCGGCGCGGTGACGCTGTCCAGTGCGGCGGCGAGGCGCGCTGCTCCCGGTATTCGTCGCAGTCGTCTATGGTGATGAGCGTAGAGCGTGTGGCAGCCGGATCAAGTGGAGTTTCATCCCCACGCGCGGCTGCGTATGGCCGAGCGGCGCATCTCTGAAAATCAGGTGCTGCACACCCTGAACGAGCCGGACCGCCGCTATCCCAGCTACGATGGTCGCACGGTTGCCGAGCGTGACACGATGCCGGGGAACATCCTTCGCGTTATCTACGTTGAGCGGTTGCAGGGCGTGCTGGTACTCTCGGTCATCCGCATCGCGCCGAAGAGGACGTAGGCATGAAGATCGAGTACAACCCCGATATTCAGACACTCTATCTACGGCTCGCGGCGGGCACAATCGACCGAACAATCGAGCTGGCTCCAGAGATCTATCTTGACCTGGACAGCGCGGGGCGCGTGCTCGGCATCGAAGTCACTTACCTGCCAGCGCTCTTTGAGTACCTCAACCAGCATGAGGGACGACTCGACGTTCCCGAGCGCATCCCGGCGTAGTTGGCCGAGCGGCTGGCACAGGCCCGCGACGCGGCGAGCGCGAGGGGAGCGGTGTTCCGGTGGGTTTCGTGATGACTGAGGAGGACGGCTTCTTCGTGCCGGTGGCGGTCTGCGACCACTGCGGGCGCGAGGCCGGGCCGGAGAGCCTTGTCCTCTGGGACATGGCCGCCAGCCGCACCTTCGGCGCCGAGCGCCGCATGCTGGTCGCCTGCGAGGATGAGTGCCTGGAGGCGCTAGCCCAGGGCGCGAGTGAGAACGAGAGCGAGTGGGTGGCGGTCGCGCTTGACGCCTATCTCGCCGGCCTGGTCGAGCGCCTGGCGATCGATCCGGGGGCCGTGCTCGAGCGGGAGCGGGCCGCGGCGGCGGCCGAGGAGACGCGCCGCGAGGGGCCGGAGTAGCGCCTCCGAACGCGAGCAGCCCCGGACGTGGAGCCGGGGCTGCTCGCGGTAGGGAGGCGCGTCGCGGCGGGCGAGCGGCCGCGCCGTCAGTTCGTCATGCGGATCACGATCGGGCCGACGTTGCCCGGCGTCCAGCCGAACTGCGCCGGGAGATCCTGCCCGTAGATGATGTAGTTCGGCACTAACTGCCCAATGTGCGTATTTGTCCCGTTGGGATTATTCCCAATCTGTTTGATATAGAACGGCAGCAGTGTCACTGAGTAGAGTTGAGTTCCGTTATACTGATTGATCACGATCGGCAGGATCACGACACAATCGTTCAGGCCGCCGCCC
>DASSHC010000007.1:0-17465 GCA_035693105.1 Thermomicrobiaceae bacterium
CGCGCGCGTCGTGGGTCAGGCGAGGTGCCGGTGTACGTGCTTGGGTATAGCCACCGTATCCATCAGACTCTAGCCGGGGTCGGTCTTACTGCGCCGCGATCCCGGTGATGATGTCGCTGGAGTGCCACACGCGATCGAGGATCGTGCTGATCTCTTCTCCCTCGGCCAGGCGCGGCTGATAGTAGTTCTCGATCATGACCGGCACGAAGCGCAGGCCCGCGAGGCGGGTGCCGCGGAAAACGAGGTGCATGATCAATCCCTGTTTCGTCTCCAGCGACCACTCTTGATCAAAGACGAAGTTCCCCAACGAGTAGACGATCGGGCGGCCGTGGTAGGTCTCGACACCCTGCACCCAGTGCGGGTGCGAACCCACGACCATGTCGGCGCCGGCGTCGATGGCCTGGTGCGCGATGGCGACCTGGTCGTCGGTCGGCGTCAAGGTGTACTCGATGCCCCAGTGAATGAAGGGGATGACGAGGTCGGCCGTGGGACGCACGGCCTGGATATCGGCTACCAGGGTGTCGGCCAGCAGCGGCGATGTCCCGGCGCTATCGTCGCTGGCGCCGTAGGTGCCGCCGGTGATGCCGTCGAAGCCGAGCAGGGCCAACTTGATCCCCTTCGCCTCCAGAATGACCGGCCGGCGGGCCTCATCGAGCTGCTCGCCGATACCGAAGTGGAGGATCTTGCGCGCGTCGAGCGCGGCGAGGGTGTCGCGCATGCCGGCGGCGCCGAAGTTCATGCTGTGATTGTTGGCCTGGCTGACCGCGTCGACACCGGCCAGCACCAGGCCGTCTGCTCCCGCCGTGCGTGTCATGAACGAGAAGGTGTAGGGGTCGGTGGGCGGAGTGATGGTGTCGGAGAGGGTGCACTCCAGGTCGAGAATGGTGAGATCGGCGCCCTTCAGCTCGTCGGCCACCTTACGGAAGGGCGCGGCATAGTCGCCCAGGCGGCTGATGATCGTGTGCACCGTGCGGCCGAGGATGACGTCGCCGCTGAAGGTGACGGTCAGCGGCGTGGCGGCGGGCTGCGGCGTGTCGATCGTGGCCGCGCTCGCCTTCAGCCACGGCTGTAGCTCGCTCCAGAGTGGCCCGGAGCCTGTCGCGACGAGCGCCAGCGCGAGCGGCGCCTGCTCCGGCGTCACCTGAGTCAGGAGCCGCACACCGTCGATGGGCGGCGAGCCGGCCTGAAAATCAATGTCGTCGAGCGAAGCCAGCGCCAGCGCACCGGGGTGCTGGGGCAGGAGCGCCAGGAAGCCGGCGTAGTCGGGCACCAGGATCGTGGTCGCTGACGCATCGTCCACCTGCAGGCCGCCGATCGCGACCGGCTGCACCGGAGTCGCCGCCGCCGCGCCGGCGTTTGCCCAGTCCGTGATGGCGCCGCCGAGCAGGTCATTGAGCTGCCGGCGCGTGAGCCCGGGCAGCCAGAGCCGGGGAGAGGTCACCGGCGCCAGCGGCTGCCGCGCCAGGACGATGGCATCCTGATTAGTGGCATCCATCCCGACAGCCAGCATGATATCGGCGTCGGACTGTCCATCGGCCCGCAGCGGCACTGCACCGCCCGGCAGCGGCGCGGTTGCCAGGACTTGCAGCAGTTGCTCGGCTGCCTGGCGCAGGGGGCCAGTGGCGCGGGGATCGACCCAGACACGGATGACGCGCGGAGCCGGTGTCGCCGTTGGGGCCGGCGGGGCTGGACTGGGCGTCGGCGACGAGACGGGTAGTGGAGCCGCGGTGGCGACCGCCGCACGGGGCGTCGCCGTCGCAGTCGCCGCTGGCGACCGGGTCTCACCGATGGGCGGCGTCCGCGGCCCACGGCAGGCCCAACCGAGCAGAGCGGACACGGCGAGCAGCAAATGCCTTCGCGAAATTGGCAGGCGGTCCATCTTGACTCCGTTCGCGTGCGGGTAGATGATAGCCCTCGGGATTACGACCGACAAGTGGAATCGCGCCGCGTGCGTGCCGGTGCGCGTGATGCCGTGCGCCTCGATGAAAGTGGGATGACTGGTGGAACGCCAGGAGGGTTGTCGCTGTGTCAAATTGCGGTCCGGACACCGGTTTCGGCTGCTCATTGGACCGCTGCTGGCGCTGGCGCTGCTATTCGCGCCCAGCCTGACAACCCACTCGTCGGCTGCGGCGCTGCCAAGCCAGGTCTACTTCCCCGTCACCGGCCACCACGTGGCCGATCAAATGCTGACCTACTGGCGCACGCAGGGTGAGTTGCCGATTTTCGGCTATCCGCTGACCGAGCCGATTCAGCGCGATGGCCTGACCGTGCAGTATTTCGAGCGGGCACGTCTCGAGCTGCATCCGGAGCTGGCAGGCACGCCGTATGGAGTGGAACTGACGCTGCTGGGCGATCAGGCCGTGGCCGGGCGCAAGGAAGCGGCCTTTCAGCGCGCGGGCGGCAATGGAGCCAACGACTCGAAGGATCGCGTCTACTTCTCGACGACCGGGCACTACCTGGCCTACGGTTTCAAGTCGTTCTGGCAAGCCAACGGCGGTCTCGCCATCTTCGGCTACCCGATCTCCGAGGAGTTCTCCGAGAAGAACCCGGATAACGGGCAGATTTACACGGTGCAGTACTTCGAGCGGGCCCGCTTCGAGTACCACCCTGAGTTCAAGGGCACACCGTACGAGGTGGAGTTGGGCCGGCTCGGGGCGGCGGCAGCCGCGCGTGACGAGGTGCCGGTCGCGGCAGTGCCGCGCCAGGACGGCGTGCCGGACTACGACCCCGCGCTGTTCGCGCCGCACCCGCAGTCGATCCACATCCCGGTGCTGATGTATCACCAGATTGGTCCGAACGCCGCGCGCTACGTGACCCCGCTCTGGCTCTTCGATCAGGAGATGGACTGGCTGAAGGACAACGGCTACCACACTGTCACCGTGGCACAACTGTACGACTATGTCCTCACCGGCGGCACGCTGCCAGCGAAGCCGGTGGTCATTACCTTCGACGATGGGACGGCGGGCCAGTGGGACGCCGCCGCGGCGCTCGATCAACGCGGCATGCATGGCGTCTTCTTTATCCCCACCGGATTCTCAGCGCTCTCGCCCGATCAACTGCGCTCGCTGAACGCCCGCGGTCATGAGATTGAGTCGCACACCGTGACGCATCCGTTTCTCACCCAGGTCTCTGACAGTCAGTTGAATTACGAGATGGTGCAGAGCAAGAGCTGGCTCGGTTCAGTGCTCGGCAAGCCGGTCCACTACGTGGCCTATCCCTATGGGGACTACAACAACCAGGTGATCGACGCCGCGGCCAACGCGGGCTACAGCGGCGCGCTGGCGGCCTGGGGCGGGCAGGACTGGACGCCGGCCAAGCGCTGGCAGGAGCCGCGCGTCGAGGTCTCGGGGCTGTTGTCGATCTCCGATTTCGCTGGCCTGGTGCGAGGATAGAGAAGGTGATCGGCTCGTCTGCGAGATTGGCTTGAGGCGACGAGGGCAGACACGGAGTTCTGCCCCGACCGTATGCGCGTGATTCTCCGATCTTGACGTATGGGCCGTTAGCAACTGCCTGCTTCAGCTCGATTGGGGCGCTTGTCCCGAGGCCGAGGTGGGAATCCAGACGCGGACCTGATCGGGGACCAAGTCGGCGAAGCGCTGGGCGTCCTCGACCGTGCCCGCGGCCAGCCCGTAGTGGACCGGGACGGCGATGCTGGGCTGGACCAGGCGCGCCGCCTCGGCGGCTTCGTCGGGCGTCATGACGTAGTGGCCGCCGACCGGCAGGAAGGCGTAGTCCACCGGCCCGATGCCGGCCATCTCCGGCACCACATCGGTGTCGCCGGCAAAGTAGAAGCTGTGCTCGGCCAGGTCGAGCAGCAGGCCAAGCCCGCCGTTCGCTTTGGGATGGGTCGGCTCGCCCGAGGGGCGCAGCTTGCTGACGGTGTAGGCCGGAATGGTGCGGACGCGCAGGCCGCCGAACTCGGCGCTCTGGCCAGGCTCGAGCACCTCGACCGGCTCCTCCAGTTGCTCGGCGGCCAGACGACTGGCGAAGACCTTTGTGGCCGGCGTGCGGATCTGGGCGAGGTCGTCCGGCGAGAGGTGATCGCCGTGCTCGTGGCTGATCAAGATCACGTCCGCCGGGGGTTGGTTGGCCGGTAGGTGGTACGGGTCGACGTAGACGCGCAGCCCGCCGGCGTCGATACGGACGGCGGATTGCGCATACCAGGTGACCTCAGGCTCCACGCGAATCCTCCTCATCGACGGCTTCACGCACCAGCTCGGCGATCATCGCGCCGAGCGCTTCCAGGAGCTGCTCGCCTTCTTCTACCGTGGCGAGCGCCGGATTGCCGAAGTAGCCGAGCGTGCCTCCGGCCTCGCTGAAGGTGCGGGCGCCGGCCGCGAGCCGGGCCGGCAGGTCGATCCAGACGGGCGAGAGCCCTTCCAGGGCTGCATGGCGCACGCTGTCCGGCTTTGCCCTGAGGATCAGCGATGTCTCGTAGCTGCCGGCGTGACGCGCGCCGCGGCGGAATTCCTCGCTGAGCCGGGCCGCCCAGCGTGGCTCGCGCTTGTCGAAGACAACGACCGGGACGCCGGTGGCGTTGGTCGCGCGTGACGCCGCGGCAGCCAATGTGGTGACGTGGGCCGGCTCCAGGTGGGCGTTGCAGAGGGCGATGACACGGTAACCCTGCGGCGCGAGATTGGTGAGCAGCGAGACCAGGTAGGCTTCCAGGGCGGCCGGATCGACCGGCGAAGTGCCGGGGAAGCACGTACCGACGAAGCTGACACCGAAGGAGAGCGGCGGCAACAGCAGCGTGGGGAGGCCGGCTTCGGCCAGCCGCTCACCGGCGCGGCGGGCCATCGCCTGGGCGATCAGCACGTCGGTCTCCAGCGCCAGGTGCGGGCCGTGGGCCTCGATCGCGCCAGCCGGCAGGAGGCCGACCGGGCGCCGGGCGAGAACCTCGGCGGCATCCTGCCAGGTCAGCCGGCCCAATTCGTGGAGATTGTCGTGCTCCCGCGGCATCGCACCTCCTGGGCTTCCGGAGCGCCGCGGCGGGTCGCGCCCGCGCGACGGCTTTTCGCGAAATCAGTATGCTATAGTCGTACGGATACCGCAGCCCGATGGCCGCATTGGACGCGCTCGAAGGAGATCGGCAGATGAAACTGGTGTTCGCGGTCGTCCAGGACTACGACGCCACCCAGCTCCTCGAGGTCATCACCAAGGCGGGTTTCCGTGCCACGCAGATCGCCAGCACCGGCGGCTTTCTCCGGGTGGGCAACACGACGCTGATGATCGGCGTTGAAGACTATCAGGTCAACAAGGTGATCCGCCTGATCGAGATGAATGGCCGTGAACGGACCGAGACCGTGCAGCCCGAGATCATCGGTGACATCCATGACTGGTATCCGCCCGACCTGGTTGAGGTCGTCGTTGGCGGCGCCACCACCTTCGTGGTCAACGTCCAGCGCTTCGAACGAATCTAGGTTCCATCATGCTCCGCACCATCGTCCGCCACGCGCGCCGGTCATTCTGCAACTACTACGCGGCGCTGACCATCAGCGCGGGAATCGTCGGTCAGCCGCCGATGGCTGCGCAAGGCGACCGGGGCAGCCAGATCGTGCGGGTTCAAGCGGGCGAGTTGATCGGCGGCCGCTGGCATCCCGGAGAACTTGTCGCCGCCGGCCGCGGCGGGGTGATCGTAGTCGATCTCGCGGACGCCAGGGGGCAAAAGAGCGCGGTGCTGCCGAACTGAGAGCTGAACGTGGACGTGCCGGCCGTCAACGACGGCCGGCACGTCTGTCTGCTAGACCAGACTGAGGGTCGAGGTGGCTTCCGACGGCGCGATCGTGCCGAGTAACCGCTCCAAGGCCATGATGTGGCTGCACGTGCCGTTGTGGAGCGCGGAGTAGGAGTGGCAGGAGCAGGTCCAATGTCCGTCACTGAAGCCGACCTGATAGATGTCGTGGTCGCCGCGGAACTGCACCTGGATCCGATCGATCTGGGCGCGATCGGGTTCCTCGGCGTAGCGCCGCGCCTTCTCGATCTTGCTGATCATGCTGGAGTTCACCAGGGCCTCTCCTTCTGGCCGGCCGCACGGCGCGCGTACGACTGACCCTAGCTACAAGCACCCGTTGCCGACTCCGAACAACAACAATAAAAAAGCACCCGAACACTGCTGCCGGGTGCTACGACCTCTCACGGTTCTTGATTGGACGACCATTCATGGCGGTGTCGTCCCCTTCGCTCACAACCATCGCTGCCTTGATTATAGACGCTCGGCGGAGTCTGTCAAACGCGGAGTACAATCCGGCTATAAGGCTGAGGATGGGCGGAGAAGTGCGTAGGTACAGCGGTCCCCTCTTGAGCGCGGCGATCCTGGCCGGCGGGCGGAGCCGGCGTATGGGGCACGACAAGGCGCTGCTGGAGATTGCCGGCCGGCCGATGCTGGAGCTGGTCGCCGAGCGCGCTGCCGCGGTCGCCGACGAGCTGTTCATCGTCGCATCCGGCCGGCCGGAGTACGCACGGTTTGGCTTTCCGGTGGTGGAAGACCGCTTCCCCGGCCTGGGTTCGCTCGGGGGGATCTACACGGCGCTGGTAGCGGCGGCGCACCCCTACTGCCTGGTGGTCGGCTGCGACATGCCGCTGCTGCATCCCGCGCTGCTGCGCTATCTGGCGGAGCAGACGCACGACTACGACGCGCTGGTGCCGGCCCTGGCAGCCGAGCGCAGCGATCAGGGCGGCGAGGAGACACTGGAAGCCCTGCACGCGATCTATTCGCGAGCCGCCGCGCCGGTTCTGGAGGCGCGTCTGAGAGCGGGACAACTCAAGATCGCCGACGCGCTGGCGGGACTGCGCCTGCGCCGCGTTGACGAGGCGACGATCCGCCGCTTCGACCCGCAGTTACGCTCGTTCCTCAATGTCAACACGCCGGATCAAGTTGACATGGTGATCGGGCTGCTGGAGCACGAGCGGGCGGCTCGCCCGTGACCGTCGTCACGCTGCTGAGCGATTTCGGCACGAGCGACACCTACGTTGGGCAGCTGAAGGGCGTGCTCCTGGGTATCGCGCCGGACCTCTCGCTAGTCGATCTGACGCACGCGGTGCCGCCGCAAGATGTGCTGGAGGGCGCCTTTCAACTGGCGACCGCCTGGCGTGCTTTCCCTCCGGAGACGGTCCACCTGGCAGTCGTCGACCCGGGCGTCGGCACCTCGCGCCGGGCGATTGCCGTGCGTGCCGGGGATCACTACTTCGTGCTGCCGGACAACGGTTTGATTTCGCTGGTGCGGCTCGATGCGCCGTTTGAAGTGGCGGTCATGTTGGCGGCGCCGGCGCACGCGTCGCCGACCTTTCACGGGCGTGATGTCTTCGCGCCGGCAGCCGCGCGCCTGGCGCTCGTCGGGGAGTTGCGGTCGGTCGGGAAGCCGATCGCGCTCGACTCGCTGGTGCGGCTGCCGGTTGCGGGCGTCGCGCGGTCGGACGCGGCGGTACGCGCTCCGGTGGTCTCGATCGACCACTTCGGCAACTGCCGCACGCTGCTGCGCCCCGCAGAGCTTCCTGGCCCGCCTGGGCAGCTGGTCGTGCGCTGCGGAGCTTTGCGGGTCGCCGGGGTCAGGCGCGCCTACGGCGACGTGGCGGTGGGGCAGCCGCTGGCGCTCTTTGGCAGCCATGACGGGCTGGAGCTGGCTGTGCGCGATGGCCACGCGGCCCGAGAGTGGAACATCACACGCGGGGCGCTGGTGGAGGTCGAAGTCAGGTGACCCGATCCTCCCTGGTATACTTGCGCTATTGCGACCGACATGCTTATTCGCGTGACGCGAGTGGTTCGAGAGGATTCAGAGCAGCGTGGCCAAAAAGACAACGCGCGGGACGCGTCTGAACGAGGCGCAGCTCAAGGCCTACCGGGCGCGCAAGGCCGAAACCGTCGTGCAGCCTCAGATCCGCCCGGTGGACGAAGCGGTAGCGGCGCCGGTGGCGACCACCGCGCGCCGGCTGACACGCGGACACGTGACCGCCTGGGGCAATGTCGCGGACGAGTACCAGATGATCCGCGCCGACATTCGCCGCCTGCTGCTGCTCACGGCGCTCATGCTGATCATCCTGATCGCTCTCTGGTTGATGCTGGGCTAGCGCCGATCACACTATGCTTGCTGAACGACAAACGGCTCACCCCAGGGTGAGCCGCTGTGCTGCTCTCCGAGGTTCGCGTCAGTGGGCGATGCCGTGGTCCTCTTCTTCCACGGTCTCGTGCTCGGCCTCGAACTCGTCTTCTTCTGCCTCTTCTTCGGCGCCTTCGTCCTCTTCCAATTCCTCTTCGAGTTCGTCCTCTTCCTCTTCCAGATCGTAGAGGACATCGGGCTCGAGCTCGCGATTCAACCGTGTCTCGCGCAGGTAAGGGCGTGGGGCGGCGATGGTGGCCTGGCGTGGGAAGGAGACGCGCCAGCGAGCCTCCGGGTTGCGGAAGACCTCGCGCAGAATCACCCGGATGGTGTTGCCGGTCAGCGCAACCACGAAGGCCCTGAAGCGATTGCCCGACTCGACCATCTGAGCGGTGCGCAGCGCGATGCGTGGCTCGAGCTGGCCGAGCCGCCGGCCCTCGCGGTCACGGATCTCGACCTCCCGGCCCTGGACGTGCAGCTCCACCTCGTCGGCCGGCGCGATGCCGGTGAACAGGAGATCGGGGTTGGGCCGGACCAGGTCGGTGACATAGGTCTTGCCGACCTCTTCGACAAACATCGCGCTCGTGACCTCTGCCGCGGGAATGGCGCTGGGCGGCGGCGCGTTCTCGGTCATGCCGGCGGCGATCGTCTGCTCCAATCGGGTCGCGTTGCGCTGGGAAATAGCGTTCTGCGGCTCGATCTTGAGGGCATTCTGAAACGCTTCCAGCGCCTCGTCGAAGCGGTGCTGCGCGATCAGCGCCTTGCCGAGACGGTTCATGGCCTCGACATCGCGCGGAAAGCTCTCCAAGATCTCGCGGTTAGTCTGAATCGCCTCGTCCCAGCGACCCTGGACTGCTTGAATGCGCGCGACCTCGGCCTTGCGGCGCGCCGCGCGATCGCGGCCGTCAAACTGATATGCCACAGGTTCCCTTCCTCTGCCGGCGCCGTCACGCGGCGCGATCGACCGCCACCGGCTCACCGAGCAGATACCAGGCCGTCGACTCGGTAATCCGGACGTCGACGAGCTTTCCCTTCCAATCGACCGGTGATGCAAAAAAGACGAGCGTGTTGCCGCGCGAGCGGCCGCGCCAGCGCCCCTTCGACATCCCATCGACCAGCACTTGCAGCGTCTGCCCGACATAGCCGCCATTGCGCTCCAGGCTGGTGGCGCGTTGCAGGTCCTCGACGGCGCGGTGGCGCCGCTTCTTCTCCGCATGCGGGATGTCGTCTTCCCAGCGGGCCGAAAGGGTGCGCGGCCGGGGCGAGTACATGGCAACGTGTACCTTCTCGCAGCGCAGGTCCGCCAGCAACTGGAGCGTGTGCTCGAATTGCTGCTCGGTCTCGCCGGGGAAGCCAACAATGATGTCGGTCGCCACCGTGACACCGGGGATGGTGCGGCGCACGAAATCGATGCGTTCGCGGTAGTAGTCGACGGTGTAGGTGCGGCGCATGCGGCGCAGCACGTCGTCGTCGCCAGCCTGCACCGGCAGGTTGATGTGCTCGCAGGCGGCAGGCAGGTCGGCGACGGACTGAATGATCCGGTCGGACATGTACTTGGGGTGCGAGGTCAGGAAGCGGAGCCGCTCGATACCCGGGATGGCGTCGATCGCCGTCAACAGGTCGGCCAGATCGGGTTGACTGGGAAGATCGTGCCCGTAGGCGTTGACGGTCTGCCCCAGCAGCGTCACCTCGCGCACGCCACGCGCGGCGAGCCGCTCGACCTCGCTCACGATCTCATTGAAAGGACGGCTAATCTCCCGTCCGCGGCGGTAGGGCACGATGCAGTACGAGCAGACGAAGTTGCAGCCGTAGATGATCGGCACGAACGCGGTCACGTCGGGGTCGCCGGCTTCCGCCTGGTAGAAGTGCGGCAGCTCGGCCAGATCGACATCGACCTCGGCGATCTCGGGGGCGATCTCGACCAGGCGCTCGAACTCCGAGGGGCCATAGAAGAGATCGACGTGCGGGAAGCGCTCGGCCAGCGCCGCCTCCTGTCCGGTAACCATGCAGCCGGTCAGGGCGATGCGCAGGTCAGGGTTCTGGCGCTTCAAGCGTGCCAGCGATCCAACTTTGCCCGCGACCTTGTCCTCGGCGGCCTGCCGGACGACGCAGGAGTTGACGATGATGACGTCGGCGTTCTCTTCAAACGGCGTCTGGAGATACCCTGCCTGGCGCAAGATGGCGGCGGCCTTGGCGGATTCAGCCTCGTTCATCTGACAGCCGATCGTCCAGATGGCGTAGCGCTTGACGCCGTCGTCCACCGCCGGCCGGCTGTCACTCGTTCTCAGCGTAACTGGAATCACCCGCTCCTCCGAACTGGCCGCGCACACGACGGAATCGCCTCAACGGGGAATTATAGACCGGGCTCCGCAAGCAGTGGTAGCCGCCTATCGCCCGAGGCTGTGCATGAAGGATGCTACGACATCGCGAGGCCGGAGAACATGCGCGTCCGGACACGCGTGTTGACGTTGTTTCAACCGGGCTGCTAGTATCGCGCGGCCTTGACGGATGCGACCGCACCGCGTCTGATGCGTTGTAGCGTAGGGCGTTGAGGGACGTTCCCAGCCCGCGTCAAGGGAAAACAGGCCAGGTGGCCTGTGTGGGAAGGGGATCAGGCGCAAGCCTGAGGAACAAGACCCTGGGAGGTTTTCCTCCAGGGGTCTTGTTCGTTCATGCCGAACAGACGCGCAGTGCCGCGGGGAATCCCTACGCTTAACGAAGCGGTCGAAGCGCGAATTCCAGCGTACGGACACCTTTGGCCCCCGGATCTCTATGCTAGAATGAACCCTGCACGTCTACCGTAACCCGCGCCGCCCGTGGGAACTTGGCGTCGCCGGAAGCTTTAGAGCGTGCCGACACGTGATGGCTGGCGCAGTGATCGGGGGGGAGATCTGTGGCCCAGCACAAGTGCGGAACCTGCCTGCATTTCGAAGAGGGCGGCATCGCCGGAACCGGCTGGTGCCGGCATCCGTTGCGCCAGGACATCCAGAACGTGGTGCTGGTGCGCCGCAACGAGCTGGCCTGCCGCGACGGTTGGTCGGGCGACCTCTGGGAGAGCCGAACCGGTGAGACGACGATCGTCACGCCGGCGCCACCGGCAATCGCCAATCATGCGAACGGCGCCAAAGCGCCCACGATGACCAACCAGCATACCGACCAAGTCACCACGATCGGCATCAGCCCGGGCCGGCCGAAGGTGCCGGAACCAGCAATGCCGGATCGGGTGCCGCCCGCCGTACCCGCGGCGGTCGGATCGAGCAACGGAACTGGCGAGCAGCGCCTATCGCGATTGGACCCGGCACCGGAGTTGAGCACGTCCGAGGAGGAGTCGAAGTCCAAGCTCGTTGAAACAGGCGCGAGGATCGCGCACGGTTCGGGGTCGACAGGCAGCGCCAACCGGATTCCCGCAACGGCGCCGCGCAGCTCTCCGCTTCGATCCGATGCGGCGCCGCCCCGGATGCGCCTTTCACTCGACGGTCCTCCATCGGAGCCGCGCTCGCCGCGAGAGCCGATTGATACTCCGCGGGAGGCATGGTCCGAGCCGCGGTTCGGCGCTCGGCCGGAGCCCTGGTCCGCCGCGTCGTTCTCGGTGGGTCGCTCGCGGGGCGGTGAGACTGAGCCGTTTCCCGTTGCTCGCCCGCCACTGAGCGCCCCGTCGCCACGGAGGATGCCTCAACCACCAGCCCACTATTCAGCGGACGGTCAGCCAAAGCCGGTCGAGGCTCCGCCGCACGATCAGCCGCGCGAACCCGAGACGGCGCGGTCCTCCGCGCCGGCGCCGCGGGCACACCCGCCGATCTCCACGCGCATCGCGCAGATCTCGCATTGCTGCATGACCTGTCGCGATTTTCGCCCGGTGAACGGCGGCGAACGTGGCCGATGTGAAAACCACTTTGCCTTCGAGGAGCCTCGGGAGGTGAGCCGCGACGGCATCGCCTGCCAGTCGACGATCGGGGACTGGTGGACGGCGGCGGACGACTGGTGGCTGCAACAGGCCGACATCTCGCATCACGGCCGCCCGACACCCCAGTTTAATGAGCTACTACACGAGTTGCTGCTGCGTCGACGTGACGGAAGGACGTGACGTGGGGTAACAACCGGCGACCGAGCACGTACGGGACGACGCGGAAGCCGGCGAGGGAAGGGACACACGACGAGCCTTGACACCGGAATTCGGTGATTTGCTGCGCCACGCCCGCGCCGAGAAGGGCGTGACGCTGCGGGAGGCCGAGCGCGCCACGCGCATCAGCCACTACCAGCTTCGCGCCCTGGAGCGCGAGGAATTTTCCGAGCTTCCCGCGCTGACGTACTCCCGCGGGCTGGTGCGACGGTATGCCAGCTATCTTGGGTTGGACCCGGTCGACGTGCTCGCCCGCTTTGAGGAAGCGCATGGCCAGCGCAGCGGTGGCTTTCGTGTGGTGCCGGCAGTCAAACCGCTGCACACGCCGTCGAACTGGGCACCGAACTTCGCCATCATCGCGTTCATGGTCGTGATGTCGGCGGTGATCTTCGCCTGGTGGTACAGCGCCTATTTCGCGCCGCCGGACCAGCTACCAACCCCGACGACGAGCGCCGTCGCCCGCTCCACGCCGACCGAAACATACGCCGCCGGCGGCGGAATCGTGCTCGCCACACCGACTCCTACGTCGCTGCCGACGGCCGCGGCGACCCCGACAGTCGCAGGGGCGACGGAGCCGAAACCGACGCCGACGCCGACGGCCCACAATTTCACGGTCACGGCGACGCACCAGGTCTGGGTCCAGGTCACGCTGGACGGCAAGACCGTGCTCTCGACCACCTTGCCGGCCGGCGCCTCGCGCACGTTCAGCGGGCAGGAGTTGCACGTCAAGTCGGGTGACGCGGCGATGGTGCAGATCGCAGTCGATGGCATCGACCAGGGGGCGCTCGGCACGAGCTGGAACACCGACAAAACCTACCCCGTCTCCGCGCCTTAGTCGCGCGGGCGGGGCATGAACTGGCGGATTGCCGCCAGCGCTTCGCGGCTCCAACTGGTCGGGATCGGAACGATAATTGGGATGGCTTTGGGGAGGACGCGCACTTCGACGGGGGTGCTGCCCTCGGCGTCCCCGTCGCACTCGACCGGCGCGGCCGGCTCGCTCGCGACACGCGCATAGTGACCCGTGTAGTGCTGCACGTGGGGCGAGCCTTCGAGCTGTCCAAGCGCCAGGCGCGAGGCGGTGGCGGTGGCGGCGACGAGGTTGGGCGGCGAGAAGACCAGCACGTCTAGGTTGCCGTCGTCGGCGCGGATGTCCTGCGCCAGCTCGAAGCGCGGCTGCAGCACGAAGCTGCCGTTGGCGATCAGCACCATCTTGGCGATGGTGCTGATCTCTTGCTCGTCCACGGTGATCTCGAAGTGCCAGGGTCCCTCGTTGACGTTGCGCAGGGCCGCCGGGACGTAGGCGAACCAGGCGGCCGCGCGCTTGAGCGCGCGGGGCGCCGCCTCGACCATCAGCGCGTCGAAGCCGCAGCCGACCACATGCAGCGCCAGGCGGTCGCCCAGCTCCAGCGCGTCGAGCACGCGCACCTCGTGCGGGCCGCAGAGGAGCCGCGCGGCGCGCCCCAGGTCGAGCGGGATGCCGAGTCCGCGGGCGATGACATTGGCGGAGCCGACCGGAATGATCCCCAGCCTGGCTCCGGATCCGCGCAGACCGGTCGCCACCTGGCTTACGGTGCCATCGCCGCCCACCGCGATGACCGTCTCTGCCGCCTCGGCCGCGCGGCGCGCGAGCTCCTCGGCGTGCCCCGCGTGGGCGGTGACGCGCACCACCAGCCGGAAGCAGGCGGAGAGTTCATCGCGCAGCGCATCGACTAGCGCGTTAACGCCCCGGCGCCCGGTGTTGGGGTTGACGATCGCGATGGCCAGTGGCCGTGTCATGCCTCAGCGGTCGGCTCCACCCGGAAGCGCAGGATCGCGCCGATGTGCCCGAAGTCATTCGCCTGGCGCTGGCGTTCGGGCTGCTCGAGATAGACGATGCTGCCTTCCTGGCGGAAGGTCCGCGTCACGATCCGGGGCACGATATCCTCGTAGGGATGCACGGCGCTACCGCAAAACGCGCACGTTCCGCCGGTCATTTCTTGCTCGGTCAGAATCAGGTCGCAGCCGCTGCAGACGCCACCCGGCGCGGAGAACGCATTGTCCGCCACCAGCGTCAGAATCTGCCCCCGGCGAAGAGCTTCGACCGTGTCCTGCAAGCCCGCCGCGCCGAGATCATTGCTCCCTACCTCGTTGTGCAGGATCTCGAGGACGCGGTCTTTCTCGGCCTGGCGCCACTGTTGGATGACGCCCAGACTCTCGCGCTGCACCTCGTTCGGGTTTGCCTCGATCGCGATGCGGATCGCGCCGACGTAGCGCTCGCGCACGTAGGGGTGAAGCTCGTCGAGGAAGGCGGAGACGACTTCGTCGGGACCGCCAAGCACGAGGAAGCGATAGGGCCGCTCGTTGGCCAGTTGGAAGAGGTCGTCGGCCACGCGCTTGAAGTGGCGGTGGACGTGCTCATCGATGTGGCGCTCGTAGCGCGCCTGCGCCCAGCCGCCCTGCTCGTGCTGGCCCGGCACCGTCTCGTCGCGCGTCTGGGCCAACTCTTCGATGTTGTCGAGCGAGCCGTAGAAGATGCGCGCCTGGTCGCGGGCGATCAGACAGGTGCAGTAGGGCTGCATCAGCTCCAGCGCGCGAATGAGCGGCGCCACGTCAGTGGTGAACTCGATCGAGACGGAGGTGCCGACGTCATTCGGCACGGCCTGCACGTTCCATATCCCCGCCTGACTGCTGGCGAAGAGCGCCGCGCCCTCGCCGAAGTTGCCCCCCTCGTCGCGAAAAAAGACGCGGATGCGTTCGAGGTCGGAGCGCAGTGCCTGCTGCTGATCGTGGCTGAAGCGGTCGTCGATGGCCTCCTCGGCCTGACGCAGCACATTCTTCAGTCGAATGGTGTAGTCCTCATCGATGCGTTCCTTGTCGAGCCGCAGATAGAGGCTGATGATTGGCCAGTCTTCCGACTGCAAGCGGCTGATCGCATCCACACTGGCCCGAGTGATCACGTGAGCACCTCCTCCGGTCCCAGCTCTAGCTTTGCTCCTCTTCCGGGCCGAAGACGCGGACGGTGATGTAGTTCGCGAGCCAGGTCGCCGCTGCCGCGAGCACCAGGTTGAGCATCCCGCGGAAGACGTTTCGCACCATGGGCAGGCGTCCCTTCTCTTGAAATCCGAACCGCGCGTCGCGCCGGCCGTGACCGGGCACGCGCACGATGCTTGCCGCTAGCTGGCCAGTCTAGCAGACGATCGGCGCCTCAGGGCCGGATACGGTGCGAGAAGCGGGGGTGGTCACGACTCTCGGCTTCCCAGCCGCGCACGATGCCGAGGAGCGCGAGCCAGGCCAGCGCGGCCAGCAGGGTGATGAGGATCAGAGATGGCGTCCCAGAAATCCAGGGGAGGCGCTCGAAGGGGCGGGTGAGGAGATCGGTGGCCCAGGCCAGCCGCGCGAGCCAACCGTGGGGGTTGGCGTCGCTCAAGCGCACGGCGACGCCAACGAGGAGCGCGGTCATGACCGCGGCGCCGCCATTGAGGATGACGGCGATCAGGATCTGCGCGTCGGAGGGACGCTCACGCCGTCGGCGCGGTCGGGGCGGCTGCATGGTCGCGTGTGCTCTCCAGTAGGGCGGTGATCTGCTCGACCAACCGCTCGGCCAGCGCATCTTTGCCCATCGGCGGAAGCTCCAACGGCTCGTGACCGGGCATCAGAAAGTAGGCGCGGCTCTCGTCGCTGCCCATCGTGCCAACGGCGTCATTGGCGACGATCAGGTCGAGGTGCTTGCGTCGCAGCTTCTCATCAGCCGACGCCAGCAGCGCCGTGGTCTCGGCGGCGAAGCCGACCTTGATCAGGCCCGGCCGCTCGACCGCCGCCAGGATGTCTAGCGTGCGGCCGAGCCGCAGCGTCAGCTCTCCCTCGCTCTTCTTGATCTTCTGTTCGGCGACCTGGGCCGGCGTGTAGTCGGCGACCGCCGCCGCCATCACCAGGATATCGGCGGCGGGCACGGCCGCCATGACCGCCTCGGCCATCTGCCTGGCGCTGTCGACCGGCACCAGCGTTGCCTCACTGGGCGGACGGAGCGCGGTCGGGCCGGAGATCAGCGTGACCTCGGCGCCGGCGTCGAGCAGCGCCTGGGCGATGGCGTAGCCCATCTTGCCGGAGGAGCGGTTGCTGAGGAAGCGGATCGGGTCGATCGCCTCGCGCGTCGGCCCGGCGCTGACGACTGCGGTGCGGCCCTGCAACTGACCGCCGCGCGCCAGGGTGGCGCGCACGCCGTCGAGGATGCGCTCGACCGGGACCAGACGCCCGTAGCCGAGCGCACCCGAGGCCAGCGGGCCGCGCTCCGGCCCGATGATGCGCACCCCGCGCCGCTGCAACGTCTCGAGATTGGCCTGCGTGGCGGGGTGCAGGTACATCTTGTGGTCCATGGCCGGGGCGACGAGGAGCGGAGCGGTCGTGGCCAGCGCGCTGACGGTCAGCATGTCGTCGGCCAGGCCGTTGGCGAGCTTGGCGATCGTGTTCGCGGTGGCCGGGGCGACCAACATCAGATCGGCCTCGTCGGCCATGCTGATGTGGCCGTGCTGCTCCTCGGTCCAAGGGATGAAAACGTCGGTGAAAACCGGACGGCGCGTCAGCGTCTCGAAGGGGAGCGGGCGCACGAACTCCAGCGCGGCGTGGGTCAACATCACGTCGACCAGCGCGCCGGCCAGCGTCAGATGGCGGGCGAGCTCGATCGCCTTATAGGCGGCGATGCCGCCGCTGACCCCCAGGATGATGCGCTTGCCGCGAAGCAGCCCGGTCATGGCTCCCACTCGATCCTAGCCGCGCAGCGCGCGGGCCGCGGCCCGAATCGCTTGATCCACCGCCGCGTCGTCGATCTGGTAGTGGGTCAGCATGCGCAGACCGCGATCGCCATAATTCGAGACCAGCACGCCCTCGCGCTTGAGCCGCTCGATGAACTCGAGATGCGGCACCAGCGGCTCGGTCTTGAAGAAGATGATGTTGGTCTGGACCGCACCGAGATCGACGCTCATGCCGGGCAGCTCGTCGAATCCCTGCGCCAGGCGGCGCGCGCGCGCGTGGTCCTCAGGCAGGCGCTCGACCATCTCGGTCAGCGCCACGATCCCAGCAGCGGCGATCACGCCCGATTGGCGCATGGCGCCGCCGACCATGCGGCGAATCTCGCGCGCTCGCGCGATGAAGTCGGCCGGTCCGGTCAGCATCGAGCCGACCGGTGCCGCCAAGCCCTTCGAGAGACAGAACTGCACCGTGTCGGCGTACTGCGCGATCTCGGCGACCGGGACATTCTGCGTGGCGGCGGCGTTGAA
>DASSHC010000008.1:0-3484 GCA_035693105.1 Thermomicrobiaceae bacterium
TTCCCAGGTAAGCACCGATCGTGTCGCCCGATCATAGGCCAGCGGCGGCGCGCGGCCAAGCCGATCGGCCGCGTAGCGGCGTAGAATGCACCCATCGGGTTTTGGGAGGACAAGGAGGATGCCGTGAAGGTCTACCTGTCGGTCGATATCGAGGGCGTCGCCGGGATCGTCGACGCGCTGCAGGGGAACATCGAGCGCGGCGGGGCCGAGTACGAGCTTGGCCGCCGCTTGATGACCGAGGAGACCAACGCCGCCATCGAGGGCGCGTTGGCCGCCGGGGCGACCGAGATCGTGGTCAACGACAGCCACGCCCAGATGCGCAATCTGCTGCCGGAGCTGCTGAATCCCGCCGCGCGGCTGATCCAGGGCAAGATCAAGCACGGCTTCATGGTCGAGGGGCTGGACGCCTCCTTCGATGCCGTCTTCCTGGTCGGCTACCACGCCTCCGCCGGCATCCGCGACGGCGTGCTCAATCACGCCTTCCACCCCTATGAGCTGCGCTACAACGGTCAGGTCTACAGCGAGACCGGCCTCTCGGCCTCGGTGGCCGGCCAGTACGGCGTGCCGGTGGCGCTGGTGACCGGCGACGACGCGGCCGTGCGCGACGCCGAGCACATCTTGCCGCGCCACGTCGGCGTCTCGGTCAAGCGCGGCATCTCACGCCTGGCCGGCGAGAGTCTCTCGCCCAGCGAGGCGCGGCAGCGCATCCGCGAGGGCGCCCAGCAGGCCATCGAGCAGGTGTCCGAGATGCAGCCGCTGGTCGTCCAGACGCCGGTGACGATCGAGATGGACTTCTACTACAGCATCCAGGCCGATGTGGCCGCGCTGATCCCGACCATGGAGCGCACCGGCGACCGCACCATCCGTTTCCAGGCGCCGGACGCCGTCGCCGCCTACCGCGCCTTCCTCTCGACCTACTACATCACGCGCGGGCTGGTCTAGCCCGCGCCCGCGCTTGCCGCGGCAGGCATACTTGGGCTACGAGTCGCAGCGCCGGCTGCCCCGTCAACAGCCGGCGCCGGGCGACGTCGCGAGCGAATGACGTGTTACGGGGAGAGTAGCCAATGACCGGAGCGACCTGGGTTCTGTTGATCCTGATCGTGCTGATGGCCTTCACCGCCTGGATGGGCAGCCACGCCACGTAAGATGCCCCGGTTGCGATGAGGGGCGTTGGCGGCCGAGGGGCATTGGCGGCGGGTGAGGATGGCGCCGAGCGTGGTCGATGGACGACATGGTCCCCATCACGGACCATTCTTGGACGCGACTCTGTCGCGGCCGGGAAGGGAGGCACGCGATGAGCACCGAATGGCTGCGGCCGGGTGAGCAGCGCGCCACGCGCATCCTGATCCTCGGCGGCGGCTTCGCCGGGGTCTACGCCGGCTTCGAGCTGCAGAGGGCCTGCGCGGGACAGCACGTCGAGATCAGCATCGTCAACCGCGAGAACTTCTACGTCTTCTACCCGCTCCTGCCCGAGATCATCTCCGGCGCGATCGAGGTCGAGAACGTGCTCAACCCGATCCGCCTGGTGGTGCCCAAGGCCAGCCTCTACGTCGGCGAGGTAACCGCGATCGACCTGGCGCAGGCGCGCGTCGAGATTCGCCACGGCCTCTACCGCCACAAGCAGGAGGAGCGCACCCTCCTCTACGACCACCTGATCGTGGCGCTCGGCGGCGTGCCCGCCACCTCACGCATCCCCGGGCTGGCTGAGAACGCCTTCGACGTGCAGCGCCTCAGCTCCGCCTTCGCGCTGCGCAACCACCTGATCGACACGCTGGAGCAGGGCGACATCGAGACCGATCCGCTGCGCAAGCGGCGCATCCTGAGCTACGTGGTGGTCGGCGGCGGCACCAACGGGGTCGAGGTGGCGGGCGAGATGCACGCGCTGCTGCACGAGGCCTGCCGCTACTATCCACAAATCGAGCCGGAGGACATCCGCGTCGTCATCGTACAGAGCGCGGACCGCCTCTTCCCCGATCTGCCGAAGCGGCTGGCCGACTTTGCCGCGCGCCTGCTGCGCCAGCGCGGGGTGGAGATCATCTTCGGCCACCGTGTCGCGCGCGTCGAACCGGGCGTGGTCTTCCTCGACGACGGCCGGACGATCGAGGCCGACACCATCGTCGGCTCGGTCGGGGTCGAGACCAATCCGCTGGTAAGCGAGTTGCCCTTACCGCACGACCCGCGCGGGCGGCTGGCGGTGCGGAACACGCTGGGCGCCGGCGACGAGTTTCCCAACGTCTGGGCCATCGGCGACGCCGCGCGGGTCATCGACCCGCACACCGGCCAGCCCTATCCGCAGACGGCGCAGCACGCGGTGCGCGAGGCGCGACTGGTAGCGCGCAACATCGCCGCTACGCTGCGAGGCGAGCAGCCCGAGCCGATGACCTATCGCACGCTCGGACAACTGGTGGCGCTGGGTCATCGCTCGGCGGTGGCCTACATCCCCCCGCTCAAGCTCTCCGGCTTTCTGGCCTGGTGGATCTGGCGCACCTACTACCTGCTCCAGATTCCACGTTGGGAGAAGCGCCTGCGGGTGATGTTCGACTGGACGCTCGACCTGGTCTTCCCGCCCGAGCTGGTGCAGCTCAAGGTCGGCCAGCCCGTCCCGAGCGCCGGGCGCAGCCTGACCGGCCTGCTCGGGAAGCGAGGCGACCCGGGCGAGGCGGAGTAGCGCAGGGTTGGCAATGCGATGCACCTGTTACCGCGCAGTCAGCGAAGCGCGGGAATCGAATTCCCGCGCTGAACCCACGAAGCCCACTGAAGGGGCTGGGAATTCTTGATGCTGCGTTGCCACAACCGAGCGGGAATTGGCTAGCCCTCAACCGGTTCGCCATGAACGTTCCATCATCGCCAAGCGTGGGCCCAGCCCCTTCAGTGGGCTTCGTAGATTCAGCGCTGTGGCTTTAGCCGGACGGAAACGGCGCGCGGGCAGGCTCGCAGCGCGGTGGAACGCGACAAACGCTCTCCAGCGCGCAATCTACCTCGCCCCCACCGCCTGCCAGCGCTTGAGGCTCTCGCTCAGGAGCTCGGTGCCGGAGGCGAGCGAGATGTCGCCGCCGGGGCCGACCGGGTAGATCGAGACGATGCCGAAGGCGCCCACCTTGCCGGTCTCCAGCACGGCCTCGACCGCCTCCAGCGTCTCCCGCATCCCCGGGCCGTTCGGCTCCTTGGTCCCGTGCGAGGGCGTCAGCGACTCATCGAGCACGTCGAGGTCGATGTGCAGGTAGATGAAGTCGGTCTCGTCCGCCAGCCGCCGCACGGCCTCGGCCAGCGCCGCCCGCTCGGCCGGCACGACCGCCACGTCGGTGGCGCGCACCAGATCCCCCTCCTCGGGATCCAGATTGCGCACGTCGACCATGATGATGCGGTCCGTCGGCAGCGGCACCGGCTGCTTGGCGCCGATGCGCCAGTTGGCGTGGCAGAGCCCGGCACTGACGGCCACCGGCATGCCGCCGAGCATGCCGCTGTGGCTGGTGCGCGGGGTGTT
>DASSHC010000009.1:0-6487 GCA_035693105.1 Thermomicrobiaceae bacterium
GTCGAGGCCGAGGTGCTGGTCTCGCGCTGGAATGACGTGCCGCTGACCGAGTCGCTGGTGGCCGAGCACGCGCACGAGCTGGCGGCGGTGATCTGCGAGCCGCTGCAGCGCTCGCTGGTGCCGGAGCCCGGCTTCCTGGCCGCGCTGCGCGAGATGACCCAGCGCCACGGCGTGCTGCTGATCTTCGACGAGGTCGTCACCGGCTTCCGGCTGGCCTACGGCGGCGCCCAGGAGCGCTACGGCGTGGTGCCGGACCTGGCGACCTATGGCAAAGCGATCGCCGGCGGCTACCCGCTTGCCGCCGTCGCCGGGCGGGCCGAGATCATGGCGGTCACGGATTCGTCGCGCAAAGGCAAGGCGCCCTTCGCCCAGATCGGCGGCACGCTGAGCGGCAACCCGGTGGCCGCCGTGGCCGGGCTGGCCACGCTCGACATCCTGCGCCAGCCGGGCAGCTACGACCGGCTCTACGGCACCACCGAGCGGCTGAAGTCCGGCCTCGAAGAACTCTTCTCCGAGCACGGCGTGGCGGCCCAGGTCTGCGGCGAGGGCGGGCTCTTCCAGGTCTTCTTCAACGACCAGCCGGTGACCGACTACCCCGGCGTGCTGGCGTCCGACCGCGCCAAGGGGCGCCGCTTCGGGCTGGCGTGCGTCGATCGCGGCCTCTGGCTCAACCCCGGCGAGAAGTTCTACGTCTCGCTGGCGCACGACACCGAAGACGTCGAGAAGACGCTCGACATCTTTGCCGACGCGCTGGCAGCCACGCTGCAGGACGGGTAGGCGGCCTGCCTCGGAGCAAGCGTCCCGGGTGGAAGCGCCTGGAGATCCTTCGGCCGCGGCCTCAGGATGACAGGGTGGGGATTGGGGCGTACGGCGACGATCAGCGTCGTTCGCTAGGCCACATCCCTCTCCCTGTCATCCCGAGCTTGTCGAGGGATCCAACGTGGAGCGGCCATCAATGTGGTCGCCGGCCTCCGCGCGACGCCCGCGCTGGCGCGCCGGGTGCGCCCGTGGCTTGTCGAGCGGGTCGAGTGCCGCGTGCTGCTTGGATCCCTCGACTGCGCTACGGTGAAAATAGCGGCCCGCAAGCCGCCCGTTTTCATGCCGCCGTGGCGAGCCGATGCTCCTGACGACTCGGGATGACAGGGTAAGAGATGAGGCTGACGCCGACGGTTTGCCTCGTCTGGAAGGCCACAACCTCACCCTGTCATCCTGAGCCGCAGCGAAGGATCTCCTCTGTCGATCGTTGGCGGCCATCACAACCAGGTCACGAAGGAGACCTCATCGCCCAGCTACTCCAGCACTACGGCCTCGCCCTGGCCACGCTGGTCGTCTTCGCCGCCGAGCTGGATGTCCCAACCATCGTGCCGGTCGAGGTGGTGCTGCTCCTGACCGGCGCCTATCTGGTGCATTCCCCGGGCGAATTGCTCAGCGCCCTGGCGCTGCTGGCCGCTGCCGACTTCGCGGGGACGCTGGCGCTCTACGCCGCCGCGCGCCGGGGCGGCGGGTGGCTGCGCCGGGCGCTGCTGCGCGCCGGCCACCGGCGGCTGGTACGGCGCTTCGCGGAGTGGCACGGGCGGCTCGGCGGCCACGACCTGGCCCTGGTCCTCCTCGGCCACCTGGTGCCCGGCCTGCGCATGGGCGTCGCGCCCGGCGCCGGGCTGCTCGACGTCCCGCCGCGTATCATGGTGCTGGGCACGCTGCCGGGCGCGCTCCTCTGGGTCGGCATCCCGCTCGGCCTGGGGTACGCCTTCCAGCGTGAGATCGACCGGCTGGTGCGCTGGGCCGGCGCGCTGGACCGCGCCGCGCTGATCGCCGTCCTGGTCGCGCTGGCGGCGCTGGCGCTCGCCTGGTGGCTGCGGCGGCAGTTCCGAGAACGGAGGGCGCATGACGGCTGAGCGCTGGGTTCGCACGGTCGAGGACGCGCGCGTCTTCGTGCGCTCCGCCGGCCTCTGCCTGATCTTCAAGGCGAGCGGAGCGGAGCGCGGCGGCCGCTACCCGGCGCTCTGGGACGTGGTCGACGCGCCAGACAAGCGACCGGGGGAGCACGGCTTCGGCGAGCGCGACGCGCTGGTCTGGCGGCTCAAGAACGAGCTGCCGCTGAGCTATCCGGACGAGGTGTACTACGGCAAGCTGGCCGGCGGCCGGGCCATGCTCTGCACCCTGGAGCGGCTGACGGAGCTCTACCGCGCCCAGTACCGCGAGGCCGGCACACTCAGCCGCGACGCCCAGCGGCTGCTGGCGCTGATCGCCGGGCGCCCCATCTCGAACAAGGATCTGCGGCTGGACAGCGGCCTGCACACGCCGGAGGCGCGCTCCCGCTTCGAGCGCGCCCTGCAGGAGCTACAGGTCTCCTTCCAGATCGCCCGGGTCGATGTCGAGCCGGATACCTGGTTCCCCTTTGCGGCGGTCTACCCGGCGATCGCCGCACGAAGCGTCACGCCAGCACCAGCAGCCCGATCCCCACGAGCATGACGCCGGCCGCCGCCAGCCGCTGGCGCAGCGCGCCCTCCGAGAGGAGCCGCGCCCCCATGAAGGTGCCGATCAGGATGCTGATCTCGCGCGCCGGGGCCACGTAGCTGACGGCGGTGAAGCGCAGCGCGGTCAGGACCAGGATGTAGGCCAGCGGGCAGAAGAGCGCGATCACCAGTGCCGGACGCCGGTTGTCGCGCCAGAGCCGCGCGATCTGCGTCCGGCGGCCAAGGGCCAGCGGGCTGAGCGCCAGCGTCAACACCAGCATCTGGTCCCAGGTCAGGAGCAGCGGCGGGATGTCGAGCGCGCTGACCGCGTGTTTGTCCCACAGGGTGTAGGTGGCGATCGCCACCCCGACCAGCACGCCGAAGATCACCCCAACATCGGGCCGGTGGCGTAGCAGGCTGGCGCCGCCGGCCAGGGCGAAGACCCCGCCGACGATCAGCAGGCCGCCGAGCAGGGCCAGCGGTCCGGGCCGCTCGCCCAGGATCAGGATCGCGCCGATGGTCGCCAGCAGCGGGCCGGTGCCGCGCGCCAGCGGGTAGACGACCGAGAGATCGCCGACGCGGTAGCCGTGCTGCAGCAGCAGAAAGTAGACGACCTGCATCAGCCCGCTGCCGAGCAGGAAGAGCCACTGGGCGGGGCCGAGCGCCGGGCGCTGGACGAGCAGCACGATCAGCGCCAGCGGGGCGTAGATGAGCGCCGAGAGCGCGCTGAAGAGCCAGAGGAACGGGGGACCGCCGTTGACCCGCTTGACCAGCAGGTTCCAACTGGCGTGGATGCCGGCGGCGCCGAGGATCAAGGCCACCGCGGCCAGCGACACGGCTCACTCCTCCCGCTCCTACACCTCACGCCCACGCGCTGTCCTGGTCCCGGCGCATCCTACCGCGTGCGCGGGGGTTTGTGGGTGGGATGGGAGGCCATCACCAAGGTTGGGTGCCGCATGGGGCACGGATCCCTCGACTGCGCTCGGGATGACAGGGTTATGGATGTGGTGAAGGACGACGATTTGCCGTATTCGTGCGTCCCAAAATTTCCATTGTCATCCTGAGCGCAGTCGAAGGATCCGTCCTCGATGCCACGATGCGTTGTCGATCGGCAGCCCGACTCACCCCACCACCACCCCGATCAGCTCCCGCAGCACGCGCAGGCGCTCGGCGACCGTGTGACTATCGTGGGGAGAGAGCCGCGCCAGCGCTACGGCCAGCGCGTCGATGTGGGCGTTGACCTCGTCGAGCGTCACCGGCCCGGCCTCGGCCAGTTGCTCGGCGTCCGCACCGAGCAGACGGCGAAGGACTTCATCGCGCTTGGCCACGGGAGTGCGCCGCGGGGCTGGCCGCGGCGGGCCGTCGAGGTCGTCGCGCAGGCCGCGCAGGTGGGCGCGAGCGCCCTCGCGGTCGAGCGCGGCCAGCGCCTCGTCGTCGCGCGCCGCCCGCGCCAATTGCCGCGCGTCGTCGAGCGAGACACCGTCGTCCACGATCAGCTCGGCCAGCGCCTCCTGGGCCGGCGCCGGCAGCCCCTGCAAGGCCCGGCTCTGCTTCTCCGAGAGCCGCCCGGCGCGCAGGTGCTCCTGCACTTCGACCGTTAGCTTCTCGGTGCCCAGCAACTGGAAGAGGCGGCTGCGGCGAATCCCGACCGCCTCGGCCACGCGCTCCCAGGGCGCGTCGTCCATCTGCGCCTTGAGCGCCCGCAGCGCCGCCGCCCGGTCGATGGCGTTCAGGTCTTCGCGGACCACGTTCTCCATCAACTGCTGCACCAGGCGCCGCTCCTCGGCCACCTCGCGCACCACCGCCGGGATGGCGCGCAGCCCGGCCAGTCGCGCCGCACGCCAGCGGCGCTCGCCGTGCAGGATGATGTAGCCCTCGCCGGCGCGGTCGTAGCGCACCGCGATCGGCTGCAAGACCCCCTCGCGCCGGATCGATTCGGCTAGCTCCTCCAGCCGCTCCGCGTCGAAGCTGCGCCGCGGCTGCTGCGGGTCGGGCACGATGCGCTCGAGCTGGATCTCTTTGGCGTTCGGCAGGTCGCTGACACCGACCGCGCGTGGCGTGGTGTCGCTGAAGAGGGCATCGACCGTGAAGCGCCGCCGCTTCCCCTGCATCGTCTCAGACATTGGCCACGCTCCCACTCCCCACCGTGCGCTCCAACTCTTCCGCCACCTGCCGGTAGGCCGCCGAGAGCGCGGAGCGCGGCAGGTACTGCAGGATCGAGCTGTGCTCGGCGATCGACTCCGCCCCCTTGACCGAGAGCGGCACGCTCGGCAGCAACCGCAGGTGGGGAAACTCCTCCTGCAGGGTCAAGATCATATCGGCCGCCAGCCGCGAGGAGTGATGCACTTTCGTCGGCAGGAAGCCGACCACCTGCAGCCGGGGGTTGAGCCGCCGCACGCGCTCGACCGTCTCGAAGAGCCGGCGCAGCACCATCAGCGAGAGCGGGTGCGGCTCGATCGGGATCACCAGGAAGCCGGCCGCCACCAGGATGTTGATGCTCAGGATGTTGAGCGCCGGGGGGCTGTCGATCAGGACATAGTCGTAGGGGAGATCGCCGGCATCGCGCAGCTTGTCGTCCAGCCGCCGCTCGCGCTCCAGCACGTTCAGCAGCTCCAGCTCGGCGGCCGCCAGATCCGGGTGGCTCGGCGCCAGATCGAGCCCCGGCACGCTGGTGGAGCGCACCACCGCCGCCAGCGGCACCTCCTCATCCACCAACAGGTCGTAGACCGAGCGTTCGAGTGTCCGGACATCGACGCCGAGCGCCATCGTCAGGCTCGCCTGGGGATCGAGGTCGATGGCCAGCACGCGGCAGCCGCGCTCGACCAGTGCCGCCCCGCTGTTGAGGGTGCTGGTCGTCTTGGCCGTTCCGCCCTTTTGATTGAAAAAGGCGACGATCGGCGGCATAGTGGTCCCCCCTGCGTTGTGTACGTACATTTTGTCCCGATGATAGCAGATCGCGGCGGCCGCGTCTAGCCGCCGGTGCCTCACGGTCACCACTGTACGGACAAACCGCGCGCGCCGCTCAGTCGTTATCATGCTGGCGGATGGAGGTGTGATGCAACCCAGGCGGCCGCGGACGCTGCTTGTCGGCAATCTCTTAATCGTGCTCGGGATCATGCTGCTGGGCGCCACGGTGAACGCCGCCTCGGCGGGCGGCGGCCTGGGCGCCTTCGGCTCGGTCGCGCCGCCGGTCAGCGTGGCGCTGGCAGCCCCCGCCGTGCTTACGCCCACACCCACTCCCGCTCCCACCCCGGCCCCAGCCTCCACGCCCGCTCTCAGCCCGGCCGCCGCACCCACCTCCGCGCCGGATCAGGCCCCGGCGGCGACGCCCGCCGATAGTCCGCCGGCCCCGCTGCCGCCGATCATCCAGCCCTCGGCGACGAGCGCCGCGACAGTCACGGCGGCGCCGACTCCTGCGCCCACGCCGACGCCCCGGCCTAAGCAGGCGCCGGCGACGCACATCACTATCCCCGCCGTCGGCATCGACACCAAGGTGGTCGAGGTCGGCTACGATCTGGTCCAGATCGAAGGGCAACAGGTCATCCAGTGGCAGGTGGCCGACTACGCCGCCGGGCACAACAACCTCTCCGCCAACCCCGGCGAGGGGGGCAACATCGTCATTAGCGGCCACGACGACTGGCGCGGTGAGGTCTTCCGTACCCTGGACAAGGTCAAGCTGGGCGACCAGATCATCCTGACCACCTCCACGGGGCAGCACCGCTACGCGGTGAGCGAGATCGAGTACCGCAAGGAGGTCGGCGTGCCCCTCTCCGAGCGGCTGGCGACCGGCATGTTCCTGGCGCCGATGCCCGAGGAGCGCGTCACGCTGGTCACCTGCTGGCCCTACGGCGTGGACGATCACCGGCTGATCGTCATCGCCAAGCCGGTCGGCTAGCGCGGCCCACAACGTCGCCCCCGGCAGAGCCAAACCCGTACAATGCCGGCCACGGCGACCCGGTCGCTGTGCCATGCCGGATTGGAGACGACGTGTCCTTTCAATTGCCCCACCTGCTGGCGGGTCGCTACGAGCT
>DASSHC010000010.1:0-31766 GCA_035693105.1 Thermomicrobiaceae bacterium
TCCGCATCCGGCGACGCGCCGTCATCGCGCCGGCAGCCCGGCGCGATGACGCCTCCGGCGCCTTCAACCTCCGGCGGCGGCGCATCCTCTGACTAGGGCCACGTTCACAACCACCGACCGAACTGGGATACGCATCTCGTCGTTCTGCTCGGAGGTGATCAATGAGCGCCGCTGTAACGAGCAATGCCCGGCAACGGGGATTGGCGCGAGAAGGGCTAGTTGCGAAGGGCGGCGCGGCGAACCATCGCTATTGCGCCGCCGCGGCGCGCTTCCTCGCCTTGACGCGCTCGTCGTTGGTCAGGAGGCGCTTGCGCAGGCGCAGGTGCTGGGGCGTGACCTCCAGCAGCTCGTCGTCGGCCAGGAAGTCGAGCGCCTGCTCCAGGCTGAGGAGCACCGGCGGGGTGAGCCGCACCATGATGTCCTCGGTGCTGGAGCGCATGTTGGTCAGCTTCTTGGCGCGGCAGACGTTGACCGGCAGATCGCCCTGGCGCGGGTGCTGGCCCACGACCATACCTTCGTAAACCTCGGTCCCCGGCTCGATGAAGGTCATGCCGCGCTCCTGGGCATTCGACAGCCCGTGCGTCAGCGCGATGCCGCCCTCGGTCGCCACCAGCGCCCCGGCGCGCGTCGAGTTGATCGCGCCGTGCCAGGGCTCGTAGCCGAGGAGGCGCGAGCCGAGCGAGCCATTCCCCTTGGTGGCGGTCAGGAAGGCGTTGCGCAGCCCGATCAGCCCACGCGTCGGGATGGCGAACTCCAGCCGCACGTTGCCGCGCCCGTCGTTGGCCATGTCGAGCATGCGGGCGCGGCGCGCGCCGACCAGCTCCGTCACGGTGCCGACGTACTGCTCGGTGGTGTCGATGATCAGGTGTTCGACTGGCTCCTGCGTCTGGCCGTCGCGCTCGCGCGTGATGACCTCCGGGCGGGAGACCTGGAACTCGTAGCCCTCGCGGCGCATCGTCTCGATCAGGATCGAGAGGTGCAGCTCGCCGCGGCCCGAGACCGAGAAGACGTCCGGCTGCTCGGTCGGCTTGACCCGCAGCGAGAGGTTCGTCTCCAGCTCGCGGAAGAGGCGCTCGCGCAGTTGGCGCGAGGTCGAGAACTGGCCCTCGCGCCCGGCCAGCGGCGAGGTGTTGACGCCGAAGGTCAGCCGCAGCGTCGGCTCCTCGATCTGCATGGTGGGGAGCGCCTCGGGAGCGGCGGGATCGGCCAGCGTGGCGCCGATCCTGGCCTCGCCGATGCCGGCGATGGCCACGATGTCGCCCGCCTCGGCCAGCTCGGCTGGGCGCTGGCCCAGCCCCTCGAAGGTCGAGAGGTAGGTGACCTTCTGTGTGATCGCCTCGCCGTCCGGCCCGAGCTGCACCACGCTGTCGCCGGGGCACACCCGGCCGCGCTGCACCCGGCCGATGACGATGCGGCCCTTGTGGGGGTCGTAGTCGAGCGAGGCGATCAGCAGTTGGAAGGGCTCCTCCGGGTCACCCTGGGGCGCCGGCACCTCGGCCACGATCGTCTCCAGCAGCGGCTCAAGATCGGGCGCCAGATCATGCGGATCGAAGCCGGCGCGGCCCTCACGGGCGATGCTGTAGAGCACCGGAAAATCGAGCTGATCGGCGTCGCTGGCCAGCTCCAGGAAGAGATCCTGGATCAGCGAGACGACCTCGGCCGGACGCGCGGCCGGGCGGTCGATCTTGTTGACCACCACCACCGGGCGCAGGCCGAGCGCCAGCGCCTGGGCCAGCACGGTGCGCGTCTGCGGCATCGGCCCCTCGACGGCGTCGACCACCAGCAGGCAGCCGTCGGCCATGTTGAGCACGCGCTCGACCTCGCCGCCGAAGTCGGCGTGGCCGGGGGTATCGACGATGTTGATCTTGATGTCGTGGTAGCGAATGGCGGCGTTCTTGGCCAGGATGGTGATGCCGCGCTCGCGCTCCAGATCGTTGGAGTCCATGATCAACTCACCGGCCGCCTCGGGGTCGCGAAAGATATGCGACTGCTTGAGCAGGCCGTCCACGAGCGTCGTCTTGCCGTGATCGACGTGGGCGATGATGGCGATATTACGAAGCGCTGGCTGCACGGTTCCCGGATCCCCCGTAGTTCAACGATAGCCGCCGTAAAGGCAACTATCTATTCTACCACGTCGGCGTGGCGAAGCGGAGGCGCGGCGGCGCTCGGGTCTGAGGAGATCGGTCCATCGTGGCACATCGCCTGCGTCACCCCGTTATGTCGCACCGCTCCGAGGCGGGCGACGCGATCACGAGAGCGCCTCGCCCCATCGCCCAGCCCTGAACAGCAGGTTCGGGGAGCGTCATTCCGGGCGGGATGGGGCATCGAACAGGCTAACCCGTTCTTGCCGCGTTCTGGGAAGGCCCCTGAGGCGCTCACATCTCTGTAAGGAGGTAGCGATGGCAGAAATACCTGACGAGCGGCGCGTGGAGCAGCCCGAGCGCGTCACCGGCGAGGCGCCCGTGCTGCGGGAGCCGGTCACCGAGACCGTCACCGGCGTGCCGACGACCGCGCCCGTGCTGCTGCGAGACCGGGTGCGCTGGGGACCGATCCTGGCGGGCATCCTGACCTCGTTCGCCGTCATGCTGATCCTGACCTTACTTGGTTTCGCCATCGGTGTCTCGGTCTATAACGACAACACCGCCAACCCGGTGTTGGACATCTCCAAGAGCGCCGCGCTCTGGAGCGCCGGCAGCGCCCTGATCGCCTTCTTCGTGGGCGGTTGGCTGGCTGCCAAGACGGCCGCGGTGGCCGGTGACGGCGCCGCGCTGGCCAATGGCTTCGTCGTCGGAGCCGCCGGCCTCTTCTTCCTGGCGTTCCTGACGACCGTGGCGGGGCTGGGCGGCTTGCTCGGCGCGGCCGGGGTCTACCTCAGCAACGTGGCGAATCTGGGCAACGTGGCCAACAATGTCTCAACCTCGGATATCTTCAACGCGGCCACCAGCAGCGCCTGGATCGCCTTCCTGGTTGTGCTGCTGATCCCGATCGCCTCGGCGCTCGGTGGCTGGGCCGGCAACAACTCGCGCGCCGACATCATCGCGCGCGTGCCGACCAACGCTCCGGCGAGCCGCATGCGCGGCCGGGATATCGCGTAACCCGAGCGGCTCGTCCCCAGCGAGCCAGCACCCCGCTTCTCGCTCCCTACCCGGGAGCGGGGGCGGGTTTCGCCTTTTCGGCGTCAGCTTGTCAGGCCGGCGAGTCGCTGGATGGCGGCGATCGCCTCGGTCACCAACTCGGCGACGATCTCGGCGGCGGGCTGGATGGCGCTGAGCGCGCGCACGCCCTGGCCCGCCCAGAGCGGGAAGAGCTCGTTCAGGCCGGCCTGCTGGGCGGCGCGGAAGATGTCGCCAGCGGCCAGACCCTGCACGAGGTACGGAAGCGGCTCCGTGCCGCTCTGGGCGAACTCCTCGGAGAAGCGGTTGCGCAGGCTGCGCGCCGGGCGGCCGCTGAAGGCGCGGGTGACCGCGGTATCGGTCTCCACCGCCGCCAGCAGCCGCTGCTGGTGGGCGGGCGCGGTGCCGGCCTCGCGCGCCAGCAGGAAGCGGGTGCCGAGCTGGGCCCCGCTCGCGCCCCGCGCGAGCGCCGCCGCCACGCCGCGGCCATCGACGATGCCGCCCGCCGCGACCACCGGCACGTCGACGGCATCCACCACCTGCGGCGTCAGCGCCAGGGTGCCGACCAGCGGCACCTCGCCGCCCGGCCCGACCACGAAGCTGGAGCGGTGGCCGCCCGCCTCGGCGCCCTGCGCCACCACCACGTCGGCCCCGCCGGCCACGACGCGCGCCGCCTCATCGACCGATGCGACCATCGCCACCACGCGTGCCCCCGAGTTGTGCGCCTCGCCCGCCCAGGGCGCCGGGTCACCCAACCCCGAGCTGAGCACCGGCACGCGCTCCTCCAGCGTCAGATCGATGGCGGCGTCGAGCTGCGACGGCGGCAGGCTCAACTCGACGCCGCCGGGCGGCAGGCCCAACTCCGCGCGGAAGCGGTCGAGCACCTGCTGCACCAGCGCCACGTCCTCGGGACTGGCCTCGCTGTCCGGCCCCGCCAGCAGGAAGTTCACCCCGAAGGGGCGATCGGTCAGCGCGCGGATGGCGCGGATCGCGTCGCGGAGCCGGTCGAGCGGCATGCGCGAGGCCCCGAGCATCCCCAGGCCGCCGGCGTTGGAGACCGCGGCCACCAGCTCGGGTGTGGTCGGTCCGCCGGCCATCGGCGCCTGGATGATCGGGTAGCGGATGCCGAGCAGATCGCAGAGCGGGGTGTGCAGCCGGGGCGCCTGGTCGTCGTGCATCGCCGGTCTCCTCACCGAAGTGCCGTGCGCTGGAACGCGCGCATGCCGCCGACTCTCCGGCATCCCGGCGCGGCTGTCAACGCGGCGCCTCTATGGCGAGGCGGAGGCAGGCGTGGGGAGCGGGGCGTCCTCGCCCAGGGTGACGACCACGTCGTAGCTCTTCCCCCCGCCGGGGTCGCCCTGGCGCACGATCGCGCCGGGCAGCCCGAGGAGCGCGGCGATGCGCCGCGCGGTGGCCGGGTTGCCGCTGTAGTCCACGATCTGCGACTTCGGGTGGCTCCCCGGCTCGTCGGCCTGGGTGGCGGTGACGTCGCCGAAGCCCGCGCTCTGGAGAATCGCCGCCGAGTTGGCCGCCAGATGATTGACGCTGGTGGCGTTCTGCACCGCGACCGCCGCGCCGTAATCGGGCGTCTGGGTCGGCGCGGGCGTGGGGGGTGTGTTGGTCGCGGCCGCCCCCTCCGTGCCCATCATCTGGTGGAGCGTGCCCTGGATCTGCTGCCAGTCGGGGATCAGGTAGTACCCCGCGTCGGTCCACTGCTCGCCGACGTCGGGCAGCAGGCTGTACGAGGTGATGTTCCCGCCCTTGATCTCGCTGGCCAGTCTGGCGAGCGAGAGCGCGTCGGAGACCGGCATGCTGGTGTGGAAGGTGTCGCCCAGGTTCGAGAGGAGCTGCGGCGCCTTGGTGATCAGGTTGAGCGAGATGGCCTGGGCGCGCAGCGCCTTGAGCACCTGCTGCTGGCGGTCGCCGCGGGCGAAGTCGTTGTCGTCGTGGCGCGTGCGGGCGTAGCGCAGCGCGGTCTGGCCGTTCATATGCTGCACGCCGCTGTGGAAGAGGACGCGGGTGTAGTTGTAGTTCTCGGCCGGGTACTCGTCGTCCTTAATCGGCGTCGCCACGTCGAGCGTGACCCCGCCCAGCGTATCGACGATCTTCTGGAAGCCGGTGAAATCGACGGTGGCGACGTAGTCGATCGGGATCTGGAAGTTGTACTCGACCGTGGCGCGGGCGAGTTGCGCGCCGCCGATGCTGCCGGCCTCGCCGTTGGGGTAGGCGGCGTTGATCTTGTCGTCGCCGACGCCGGGGATCGACACCAGCAGGTCGCGCGGGATCGAGAGCATGCCGACCGTCTTGGCCGCCGGGTCGATGCTGACCACGATCATGGTGTCGGAGCGGGCCGGCTCGCCGTCGTGGCGATCGTCGACGCCGAGCAGGAGGAGGTTGACCCGGCCGCTCTTGCTCCACTCGGGGATGCCGGCGGAGGCGGCGGTGGCCTGGGGATCGATCTCCGGCGTGCCCTGCGCGTTGACCCGCACCACCGGGTGGGGCTGGCGCGGCAGCGAGAAGATCTTGCTGGCGGCCTGCTGCGCGCGCAGCGCCACCACTCCGAGATAGACGGCGACGACCAGGCAGGCCGCCAGCGGCACGCCGAGCAGCAGCAGGCGCCGGGGCGAGGGCCACCGGCCCCGCCTGGCGGGCCGCGGCGTCTTGTCAAGCTGGCGCGACCGGCTCGGCTCGAACGCCGCCGGGGCCGGTGGCCGCCCGGGTTCGGGCCGGGCGCCGGCTCGGGCGCGACGCAGGTCATCGGGGGTCAGGCGGGAGCCGCGCACGTAGCGCGCGCTGGATTTCAAGCGTCGAGGCTGCCGGTGCATACGCTCGTTCCTACTGGCTCTGGCTGACTGATCCGCGCCGGCGACCCCCTGGCGGCGCTTGCGGCCGCTGCCCTCACACATCAGGCACGAGGCGGGATTATAGCACCGGCGGTTTTGCCTGCCCGTGCCGCCTTGACGCCGGACCGGGCAGTTCGCATACTGCACGTACACGCGACGTGCTGTTCCCGCCGGTCACAACGGACAACGGACAACGCACGAGCAGGGTGGGCGCGAACAGCACGCCCGGGCGAGTGACGGGCGCATGGATGCATGGGAGAGAGGCGATGATCCTGGCAGACCGCGAGATTCTGCG
This sequence comes from Thermomicrobiaceae bacterium, assembly GCA_035693105.1. Lineage (GTDB taxonomy): Bacteria > Chloroflexota > Chloroflexia > Thermomicrobiales > Thermomicrobiaceae > DASSHC01. Next base: position 6,252 of record DASSHC010000010.1, read on the forward strand.
GGCGCTGGAGGCGGGGCGGATTACGATCAGCCCGGCGCCCGAGCTTGAGACGCAGCTCGGCTCCTGCTCGATCGATTTCCGCCTGGGGCACACCTTCATGGTCTTCGAGCACGCGCGCTTCTCCCACATCGACCCGCGCCAGCCGCAGTCGATCGGCGAGGCGATGCGCACTATCGAGGTGCCGGAGGGCGAGGCGTTCATCATGCAGGCGGGCGACTTCGCCCTCGCCTCGACGATGGAGTCGCTGGAGCTGCCCGACGACTTGCTCGGGCGGCTGGAGGGGCGCAGCAGCATCGCCCGGCTCGGCATCACGGTCCACAGCACGGCCGCCGTCTTCGAGCCGGGCTGGGTGGGCACGGCCACCATGGAGCTGTCGAACCTGGGCCGCATGGCGGTGGCGCTCTACCCCGGCATGCGCATCTGCTCCTTCACCTTCGAGCAGCTGACCTCGCCGGTGCTGGTGCCCTACCGGGCCAAGCAGGGCAACAAGTACGCCGGCCAGATCGAGCCGCGCGCCAGCGGGCTGGCCGAGGAACTGCGCCGGGGGGAGCGCGAGGAGGGGTAAGGGCGGCGCGAGCGCGGGACTGTATACTGAAACAGATAGGTTGCCCGCAGCGAAGGTAGGCCGCGCCATGACGACCGAACAGCTCGAAGAGCGCATTCGCGGCACGCTGCGCCAGCTCAGCACGGCCCTGGTGGCGGATCTGGCGTGCGTGCTGGAGCGGCTGGTGGCCGCGCTCGGCCCCGAGCGCATCCACGTCTTCGGCTCCCAGGCGCGCGGCGAGGCGACCGCCGACAGCGACATCGACCTCTTGCTTGTTGTTCCCAAAGCAACTGAGCCTGGCTATCGATTGGATCAGGCCGCGTATTGTGCGGCGGGTTCTCACTCCTTGCGGCTCGATATTCTCGTGATGCCGCAAGAGGAGTTTGAATGGCGTACTCGGGCCTTGTCCTCCCTGCCCGCGACCGTGCTGCGTGAAGGGCATCTGCTGTATGCAGCCTGAGGCGCTAGAGGAAGCGCGCGGGTGGGTGGTGGAGCGGCGGTGGAACCGGAGGCGTTGTGCCTGGCGTCGCGCGGGACTAAAGTCGCCGCGCTAAGTCCACGAAGCCCACTGAAGGGGCTGAGTATTGGCTTGGCGATGGCGTAGCGATTGGTGCCATCTTGGTCATTGGCCATCGGGATGCGCCCAACGCTCGGCATGCCACTAACCCCACCCGCTCTGCCGGCTGACATGGATTTCGGCATCCGTCTGCCCTACGACAGAGCAAACCTCAGCCCCTTCAGTGGGCTTCGTAGATTCAGCGCGGCGACTTTAGTCCCGCGCGACGAGCGCGACCAGGCGCCGGGACTACGCCGATTGCCCACCAACCCCGCGCCACGTGTCACCCAGGCTCCGCGGAAGGGGAAGCCGTTGTTTCGTCCTTATCGCCAATCTCAGATCACAACGCCAGAAAGCGCTCGGCCAGCGCCAGCGTCATCGGCTCGCCGGGGCAGTGGGCACGGTGCCACTTGAGGAAGTCGCGGAAGACCGGGCGGGCCCGGCGGAATTCCTCCACGATGAGGTAGCCTACCGCGCCGCACTCGGCCACGAAGCCCTGACGCTCGAACTCGGCGAAGAGGGGTGAAGAATCGTAGGCCACCCGGCGAAAGGTCGGCTGCCAGGCGCCGTCGATGGCATCGAGCAGCAGGTAGCGGGCGTCGAGCACGCCGTCGAGCGGCAGACCGACCGAGCCGGGGTTGAGGATGCGCCGGTTACCGACGCGGCGATCGAGCGCGATGTGGGTGTGGGCGGCGATGACCAGCTCTTCCTCGATGCCGCTGAGGTATCGGCGGATCTCATCATCGGCGGTCCAGGGGAAGATGCCGTCGAAGGGGTTGCCGGGGAGGCCGTGGAGCACCCGAACCGGCGGAGCCTCGGGGTAGCGCAGGCTGAGCGTGTCGGGCCAGGCGGCGAGGCGGCGCCGCCAACCCGGCTCGAGCTGGCGCGCCAGCCAGGCGAGCGAGGGTGCGCCGCGTCCCCACTCGGGGGAGCGTGCGGTGCCGTAGTCGAGCAGGAAATACTCGTGGTTGCCGCGCAACGGCACGCTGCCGCTGCGGGAGAGCGTCTCGAGCACGGCGGCCGAGAACGGGCCCCAGTTGATCGCATCCCCGGCCATGACGATCTGATCGACTGCACGCCCGGCGAGGTCCGCCAGGACCGCCTCCAGCGCCGGCAGGTTGCCGTGGATATCCGCCAGAATCGCCAGGCGCATGGATGCGCGGCTCCTTTCCCGGGTGCGGTGGGACACCATCACGCTCGCGGGTAACGATGGTACCAGCACTGGATGCTCGCCGTGCCGCCCGGCGCCGATCGGTATACTCAGTCAGTCTCCCGTTGGGGTGGGAGACGCCGTGACGCGGGCAAATGCGGTCCGCATGGCGGTGCTGGCGACAGAGAGTTGGCAATCAAGGGTGGACATGATCAAACCACGCTATGTCGTGGACGAGGCTGGCCAGCCCGTCGGCGTGTTGCTCGACATCGACGAGTATCGGATGCTGCTCGAAGAGCTCGAGGAACTTGCCGCCATACGCGCCTATGACGCCGCGAAGGATGCCGGCGAGGAAGCCATTCCATTCGAGCAGGCGGTCGAAGAGATCGAGCGCGGACAGAAGCCGGAGTGACGTACGATGTCGCCATTCTTCGTCGCGCCCAGCGCGAACTGTCTCAACTCTCTCCTCAGCCATATGCGGCCGTCCGCGACGCGATTCGCGCGCTTGCCCAGGAGCCACGGCCCCACGGAGCCAGGAAACTGACCGGCCGCGAGGGCTGGCGCATTCGAATTGGCGACTACCGTGTCATCTACGAAATCTGATGATGCGCTGCGACGAGTAACTGTCATGCACGTTGGTCACCGGCGAGATGTCTATCGCTAATTCATTGGGGTGATGTGGTTCGGGGAAGGAGTTCGCGGGACGCATGGCGGTGCTGGTGACCGGGGTGGGCTATATCGGCGCACGGCTGGTCGAGCGGCTGCTGGCGGCGGGCGAGGAGGTCGTGGCCGTCGAGAACGGCTTCTCGACCGACGCGGCGGCCGTGGCCGCGCTGGCTGCCCGCCCCGGCTGCACCCTGATCGAGGGCGACGCGGCCGAGCCCGCCGTGCTGGAGGCCGCCTTCAGCGCAGCGCCGATCGCGACCGTCTACGCCCTGGCGTCGCAGGCGAGCGCGCACCCCGAGGCCGCGTCGCCGAGCTACACCGAGCGCGCCAATCTGGTGGCGCCGAGGGTCGTGCTCGACGCCATGCTGGCCCACAGTGTCACGACCATCGTCTACGCCAGCTCCTTTCGCGTCTACGGCGACGCGCTGCCGCCGCTGGTCGACGAGTCGCTCCCCTACGGTCGCTTCGGCGACCTCTCGCACCTCTCGAAGGTCTACGCCGAGAAGCTGCTGGAGCTCTACGCCGCGCGGCACGGGCTGACGGCGCTGTCGTTGCGGCTGGGCATCTGCTACGGCCCGAGCCCGGTGATGAAGCGGGACGCGCGCTTCATGACCGCGCCCAACAAGTTCTGCCGCCAGGCCGCCCAGGGCGAGCCGCTGCTCCTCTACTCCGACTGCGACCGCCCGGCGGGCTTCATCCACGTCGACGATGCCGCCGGGGCCATGCTGGCGGCCGCCGCCGAACCCCTCAGCGGCTACCTGCCGCTCAACGCCGTCACCGAGATGCGCTCGGTCGCCCAGCTCGCCCAGGACGTGCGGCGAGCCGGGGAGGAGCGCGGCTTCCACGTCGCGGTCTGCCGCCAGGCGCCGCCGGGACCGCCCCCCGGCGAGATCAGCGTCAGATCGCGCCTGCCGCGCTTCTTCGCGCAGCCGCGCCGCACGCTGGCGGGGAGCGTGGGCGAGCTGATCGACTACTGGAGCCACGCGTGAGAGTGCTGGTGACCGGCGGCACCGGCTTCATCGGCACGCACCTGGCGCGGGCGCTGGCGGAGGCGGGCCACGAGCCGGTCACGCTCGCGCGCCACCCGGCGCCCAGCGGCTGGCCCTTCGCGCACGTCGCGGCCGACGTGGCCGGCGAGGCCAGCGACCTCGCATCGCTGGGGTCGTTCGATGCCGTAGCGCACCTGGCCGGCTCGGCCGACGCCGCGGCCTCGCTGGCCGACCCGCTCGGCTACGCCCGCGCCCACGCGCTGGGCACGCTCAACCTGCTGGCGGCCGCGCGCCAGTGGGGCGCCCGCTTCGTGCTCGCCTCCAGCCAGCGGGTCTACCGCCCGGCGGCGGTGCCGCTGGCCGAGGACGCGCCCACCGAGCCGGTCGACCCCTACGGCTACGCCAAGCTGGCGGCCGAGCAGTGGGTGGCGATGTACGCCCGCCTGTACCAGCTCCCCACCGTTGTGCTACGGTTCTTCTCCGTCTACGGTCCGGGGCAGCGCGCCGGCGAGCAGAGCGGGGTGCTCACCATCTTCGTGCGCCAGGCGCTCGACGGCCTGCCGCTGCGGGCCGAGGCCGGGGTGCTGCGCGACTTCACCGCGGTGGATGACGTGGTGCGCGGGCTCGGGCTGGCTTTGGCGCGGCCCCAGGCGCCCGGCCGAACGTTTAATATTGCCACCGGCCGAGCGACCACGGTGGCCGAGCTGGCCCGCCTGGTGACAGCGGTCACCGGCTCGGGCTCGGAGATCGTGCTCGCCGGGGAGGCCGGGCCGGCGCAGGCGCGCGGCTACGTGGCCGACATCAGCCGCGCCCGGCGGGAGCTGGGCTACCAGCCGGCTATCGAAGTGGAACGGGGAATCGCCCGCTATGTCGAACAGATCGCGCACGCGCATTCTGCTCAAGGCGCGTCCGACCGCTGAGCAGCTCGCCGACCGCGCCGCCGTCCGGCCCGACGGGCTGGAGCTCTACCTCGACGCCGCCGACATCAGCGGCGACGGCTGGCTGCCGGCCATCGAGCGGCGCGTGGCCGGGCTGGATCTGCCGGCGGGCTTCGTCTGGATCGTCGAGGGGCCGCTGCGCTCGCTCGACGGCAGCTTCTTCGACGTCAGCCGCCCGAGCGAGGCCAACCGCGAGGTGGTGCGGCGCATCGCCCGCTGCGGCCGGGCGCTCGGCGCCGAGGCGGCCGTGATCCACGCCATCGCCCTGGCCGAGCCCGGCGCGCAATTCGACGACGACGCGGCCGCCGCCACGCTGGAGGCGTCGCTGCCGCTGGTCAGCTTCTACGCGGAGACCTGCCAGGAGGCCGGGCTGATTCCGACGATCGAGAACGTGCCGCCGATGCTCAAGATGCGCGAGGGGCGCCTGCTCCACTCGCTGATCGGCATGGAGCCGGACGACCTCGTCGCGCTCTGCGGCGCGGTCGATGGGCTGCGCGCCACGCTCGACGTCTCGCACGCCCAGCTCTACCTCAATGCCGCCAACGCCGACCCGGCCGCCGTGCCGGCGGAGGTCGCGCCGGTCGTCGCCTTCCTGCGCCGGCGCCGCACGGTGACGACGCTCGACGAGTATATCGACCGCCTCGCGAACGTGATCTTCGAGGCGCACATCTCCAACGCGCGCGGCCTCTTCGGCGAGGGGCTGGCCTACGACGACGGCGAGCTGGACCTCGACGCCGCCGCCGCGCGCCTGGGCCCGCTCGCGCGCTACCTCGTCACCGAGACGATCGAGGCGGACCCCAACGACGCGATCCTGATGCGCGCCTGCCGCGAGCGGCTGCGCCGGGCGCTGGCGCCGGCCGAGGTGGGCCGATGAGCGAGATCGTCCTGCCGCCGCTGTCGCACCTGCTCGAGCGCGAGCTGCTGGCGCCCGACACGCGCGCCGCCGAGGAGTGGCTCGCCGCGCGCCGCGTGCTGATCACCGGCGCGGCCGGCTCGATCGGCTCGGCGCTGAGCCGGCGCCTGGCGCGGCTGGCCCCGCCCGGGCTGGTCTTGCTCGACCACCACGAGAACTCGCTCTTCCAGCTCTCCCAGCGGCTGCGTGAGGGGATGCCGGAGGATCAGCCCGCGCCTACCCCCGTGCTGGTGCTGGCCGATGTGTGCGACCCCGAGCGCATCGGGGCCGTGCTGCGCCGCCATCGCCCCGAGGTCGTCTTTCACCTGGCGGCCTACAAGCACGTCCCGCTCGGGGAGGCGCAGCCCGCGGCCTACGTCGCCAACAACGTGCTCGGCACCTGGCAGTTGCTGGCAGCAGCAAAAGAGACCGGCGTGGAGACGCTGATCTACCCCTCGACCGACAAGGCGGTCGCGCCGGTCAACAGCTACGGCGCCACCAAGCGCATCGTGGAGCGCATGCTGCGGGCTTTGGCGGCGGAAGATGGGGCGCCGCGGCTGGTGGCGGCGCGGCTGGTCAACGTGCTGGGGGCCAGAGGCGGGGTGATCGAGAAATTCGCGCGCCAGATCGGCGAGGGGCGCCCGCTCACCGTGACCGACCCCGGCATGACGCGCTACTGGATCACCGAGCGCGAGGCGCTCGACTACCTGATCCTGGCGGCAGCGCAGGGCCCGAGCGGCGGCGTGCTGACGCTCGATCTCGGCCGGCCGGTGCGCGTGGTCGAGGTCGCGCGCCGGCTCTGGGAGCTGCTCGGCCCGGCGGGCGAGCCGTTCGCTCCGCGCTACATCGGCGCCTATCCCGGCGAGCGGCTGGACGAGTTCCTCGTCGGCCCGGACGAGGAGGCGCGGCCCAGCGGCATCCCGCAGGTGCTGGCGGTGCGCGAGCGGGTGGCGAGCGGCGAGACGCCCGCGGAGATCGCGCGGCTGGTGACGGAGCTGGCCGCGCTGGTGGCGGCGGACGACGCCGCCGGGCTGCGGGCGCGGCTGGGCGTACCGTTCGGGGCGCCGGCCCGGGGTTGAGGCGGAGGCGGAGAGGAGGACGGGGTGCCGCACCAGTTCATCAAGTTCTTCGTCCTCGTCTTCGTGGTGGCGCTGGGCGCCTCGCTGCTGCTGGTGCCGCTGGCGCGGGCGCTGGGCCGGCGGCTCGGCTTCATCGACCAGCCGCGCCCGGGTGAGGTGCAGCGGCGCCCGATCGCCCGTACTGGCGGCTACGCCATCCTGGCGGCCTTCGCCCTGGCGCTGCTGGTCACGCTGCCCGGCTTCCCGCGCTTCCCCAGCGAGTACCACCACCTGCTCGGCTTCGGGCTGGGCGCGCTGGCCATCGTGCCGCTGGCGCTGCTCGACGACTGGCGCCGGCTGGGTCCGCTGCCGCAGTTTTTCGGGCAGATCGTGGTGGCCGCGATCGCCATGTCGTTCGGGGTGCTGATCACCAACGTCGCCAACCCCTTCGGCGGGCTGATCTCCTTCCCGCTGGCGCTGGCGATCCCGATCACCCTCTTCTGGTACCTGGGGATGATCAACACGCTCAACTTCCTCGACACCATGGACGGCCTGACGGCGGGCGTGACGCTGATCGCGGCGGGTGCGCTCTTCCTGCGCACGCTCGACCTGGGACAGTACAGCATCGCGCTCTTGCCGCTGGCGCTGGTGGGGGTCTGCCTCGGTTTCCTCCCCTACAACCTGCCGCCGGCCCGCGTCTTCATGGGGACCTCCGGCTCGATGTTCCTCGGCTACGCGCTGGCCACCCTGGCGATCATCGGCGGAGCCAAGGTCGGCACCACGCTGATGGTGCTGGGTGTGCCGATCGTCGACACCGCGCTGGTCATCGCCCAGCGCACCCTGGCCGGGCGCTCGCCCTTCCAGGGGGGCGACGGCGCGCACCTGCCGCACCGCATGCTGGCCATCGGGCTGCGCCAGCCGCGCGTCGTCCTCAGCCTCTACACCCTGACCCTGGTGCTGGCCTACCTCGCCTGGTCGCTGCACGGCGTGGTCAAGCTCTACGCGCTGGGCGCGACCGTGCTGGCGCTGGCCGCCATCCTGGCCGTGATCGCCTACCGCGCTCAGGTCGGCCACAAGCCCCTGTAGCGTCAGGCTCTCACCCCCCAAACATCCCTCGTTCGGGCCCGATGCTGGGAAACGAGGCGACGATGGCCCAAGCCTTCGCCATATTCGTCCATCCCACAGCGCGGCCGCACGCCGTCGGGTGAACGGCTCGCGGCGAGCCCGCGAAGCGTGCTCTGTCGCATCGCGACGAAATTCCTTGCCGGGCTTCCGTGAAGAATCGTACTCCGACTGAAATTCTCACAGGGGAAAGTCCGCTGTACGGACACGGTACTTTCGTATCTTCCACATGACCCATCTGGGCTCTATACTGAGCAGTACAAGAGGGTGGGTCAGACTTTGTATCGCCGCGGCGCGACTGCCGCGGTGGTGCGACGCGCGATCGCACGCGGTGCAATCGGGACGCCGTTGAAGGCATCCCGATACCCTGTGGCTGCCATGCGGATCAGTTTCGTGGATTGGGGAGAGTGGGACATGGCTCAGACGAGCAAGCGAGGACAGGCCCCGGGCGGCACAGCTGGCGCGGATAACAGCGCCCGCGGGCCGCGCCGGCGTCTGGCCCAGCTCTGGACGCTGCTGACGGTGCTGGCGCTCTGCGCCCAGTTCTTCGCCTCCGCGCTGCCGGCCAGCGCGGCGCCCGGCGGGCAGAGCGCCACGCCGCCCTCGCAGGGCGACGGCAATGGTGGCCAGCGGGTGACGCTGCTGGTGAAGTTCAAGCCGGGCACCAGCGCGAGCGACGCCGGCGCCGCTGTGAAGGGCGCGGGCGCGCAGGCGCTGCAATCCTTCGACCAGATCCGCACCCACTCGGTCACCGTGCCGGCCAACGCCGCGGACGCGGTGATCGCCGCGCTGGGGCACAACCCAAACGTCGAGAGCGTCAGCCCCACCATCGCGCTGAGCAAGTCGAGCATGCCCAATGATCCCAACTACGGCCAGCAGTGGGCGCTGCCCAAGATCGCCTGGGACCAGGCGTACGGCAGCGTCGCCATCAGCGGCTCGGCCACCATCGCCGTGCTCGACACCGGCGTCGACGCCTCCCACCCCGACCTGGCGGACCACATGGCCGCCGGCATCAGCAATCTCAACGGCGGCACCGGCGGCAACCCCAACAGCGACCCGAACGGCCACGGCACCGCCCTGGCCGGCATCGCCGCCGCGAGCGTCAACAACGCCACCGGCATGGCCGGCGTGGCCTACGCGGGCGCGCGCATCGCGCCGGTGCAGGTGCTGGGCGCCGACGGCAGCGGCAGCGACGCCGACGTCGTCGCCGGCGTCCTCTGGGCGGCCGACCACGGCGCGAATGTGATTCTGATGGGCTTTAGCAGCCCGGACTACTCGCAGGCGCTGGCCGACGCGGTCAGCTACGCGGAGGGCAAGGGCGCGGTACTGGTGGCCGCCACCGGCAACGCCAGCTCCAGCGCCGCCAGCTATCCCGCCGGGATGCCGGGCGTGCTGGGCGTGGCCGCCAGCGACCAGCACGACGCGCTGGTGGCCAGCAGCAACACCGGCAGCGCGGCGGTGGCCGCGCCGGGCGCCGGCATCGAGGCCACCCAGCCGGGCGGTGGCTACACGACGATCAGCGGCACCTCGGCCGCCGCGGCGGAGGTCGCCGGCCTGGCCGCGCTGCTGTCCGCCAACGGCACGGCAGACGTCGCGGGCCAGATCCGCGGCACTGTCGACCCGCTCAACGGCAGCGCCCTCGGCCGCATCAACGTCGCCAAGGCGCTCGGCGCCCCGTCTGTGGCCCCGCCGCCCAATGGCACGCCGACCCCGACCCCCGCGCCGACCCCGCCGACGTATGAGGCGGCGAGTACGGTCACCGTGTCTGGAAGCGTGTTCGACGCGAGCACCGGCGCGCTGATCACCGGCACGGCCGTCACGATCACTTGCACGAGCAATTGCAGCGGTTCTACCACCGGCAAGACGACGACGACCACGACGGGGATCTACGGCAGCGGCGGCAGCTACACACCAAACTTCAGCAACACCCAGACCCTCGTCATCTGCGCGAGCGCGTCCGGCTACGCCCCGCAGGCGATCAGTTTGCTCGGGCGGAACGGCAATGGCATAGCCACCCTCGACTTTCACTTGAGTCATGGCACCGGGTCGTGCCAGAACCCGCCCACGACCGGCAGTCCGGCGAAGCTGGTGTTCATCACCCCGGCGCAGACCATTACGGCCGGCATGCTCTCGGACATCATCACCGTTCAGCTCCAGGATGCCGGCGGCAACCCGATCGTGCCGGATAATGCGGTCACGGTCACGCTGGGCAGCACGGCAGCCACCGGCACGTTCTCCTCGACGATTGTCTCGATCCCCACCACCAGCACCAGCGCCTCCTTCAAGTACTCCGACACCAAGACCGGTACACCGACGATTACGGCATCGGGCAGCTACAACTCGGCCGCCTTGACACCGGCGCAACAGACGGAGACGGTCGTCGCGGCGGCGGCCAGCAAGCTCGTCTTCGGCCAACAGCCGAGCAACGCGAACGCGGGGGCCACGATCGCTCCCGCGGTGACGGTCAGCATTCAGGATCAGTTCGGCAACCTGACCGCCAGCACCGCCAGCGTCACGCTGGCCATCGACACCAACCCATCGGGCGGCACCTTGAGCGGCACGAAGACCGTCAGTGCCGTCGCCGGTGTGGCGACCTTCAGCGATCTGTCGATCGACAAGGCGGGCACCGGTTACACCCTGGCCGCGAGCAGCAGCGGCCTGACCGGCGCCACGAGCAACGCCTTCAACATCAACCAGACTGGCACCAACCTGACCGCCGTCTCCGGTAGTGGCACCTACGGCGGCAGCGCCACGCTGACGGCGACGCTGAAGGACACCAACGGCAACCCGTTGCCCGGCAAGACGATCAGCTTCAGCCTCAACGGCACCGCCGTCGGCACGACGGCGACGACCGACGGCAGCGGCGTCGCGACCCTGAGCAGTGTCAGCCTCAGCGGCATCGACGCGGATGTCTATCACCCCGGCGCCAACAGCGGCGTGACCGCGACCTTCGCCGGTGATGCCGCCTACAGTGGCAGCGCGGCCTCCGGCGATCTCACGGTCAACAGGGCGAATCAGTCAATCACCTTCGCCGCGATCGGCGCCAAGACCTTCGGCGACGCCGACTTCGATCCCGGAGCCATGGCCAGTTCCGGTCTAGCGGTCAGCTACAGCGTGGGCGCGAGTGACCAGTGCACGATCGTCAGCGGCAAGGTGCACATCACCGGCGCCGGCTCCTGCACCGTGACGGCCAGCCAGGAGGGTGACGGCAACTACAACGCCGCGGCCCCGGTGAGCCAGGCGTTCACCATCAACCCCGCCACGGCGACCTTCACGCTGGGCGATCTCAACCAGACCTATGACGCGTCGCCCAAATCGATCTCGGTCATGACCAATGCCGCGAGTTACAGCGTGACCTACCAGCTGCACGGCAGCTCGGATCAGCCCAGTACGACGCCTCCGACCGGCGCGGGGACCTACGACGTCGTCGTGACCAGCACCGACCCGAACTACAGCGGCAGCGACAACACGCATCAGCTGGTGATCGCTCAGGCCGGCTCGACCACGGCTGTAGTGGTCAGCGATGACGTCTATGACGGCAATCCGCACGGCGGGAGCGCCACGGTCACCGGCGCGGGCGGCCTCAGCCAGAGTCTGACCGTGACCTACACCGGGCGTGCCGGCACGATCTACAGCTCGACCACCCCGCCGACCAACGCCGGGGCTTACACCGCTAGCGCGAGCTATGCCGGCGACGCCAACCACACCGGCAGCGGCGACAGCAAGGACTTCACGATCAGCCCGGCCCAGGCCACGATCACCATCACCGATCCCCAGGTGACCTACGACGGCGATGGCCACGCGGCGACGATCGAGGCGCCCAGCACCGGCTATAGCGTGACCTATACGCTGCACAACACCAACACAACGATCGCCAATCCCACCAACGCCGGCACCTACGACGTGACCGTGACGATGACCGACCCGAACTACAGCGGTAGTCAGCCCGGGACGCTGACGATCAAAAAGGCCAACGCCCAGATCGCGGTGACCGGCTACGGCGTGACGTACGACGGTAACCCGCACACCGCCACCGGATCGGCCACGGGCGCCAAGGGTGAGTCCCTGAGCGGGCTCGACCTGAGCGGCACGACGCACACCGGCGCCGGGAGCTACACCGACACCTGGACCTTCACCGACAGCACCGGCAACTACAACGACACGACCGGCACGGTGAGCGACACCATCGGCAAGGCAACGCCAACCATCGCCGTCGCGGGCGGTCCCTTCAGCTACGATGGCGACAGCCACGCGGCGACCGTGTCTGTTACCGGTGTCGGCGGCGAGAGCCTCGCGCCCTCCACGGTGACCTACGTGCTGCATGACAGCGGCAACCAGCCAAGCGACACCGCTCCGGTGAATGCCGGCACCTACGATGTCGCGGTGACCTTCGACGCCACTGACAACTACGCCGCTACCAGCGGCGGCGGTCAGATCGTCATCAACCAGGCGCTGGCCACGATCACCATCGATACGGACAGCCTGAGCCAGACCTACGACGGCTCGCCTAAGTCGGTCAGCTACGGCACGACGCCGGGCACGCTCAGTGTCACGGTGGCCTACGACGGCTCGCCGACGCCGCCGACGGCTGCCGGCGACTACGCCGTGGTCATCCACAACACTGACCCGAACTACGCCGTCAACGACGCCACAGCCACGCTCCACATCGCCAAGGCGACGCCGGTCGTGAGTTGGACTGACCCGGCCGACATCACCTACGGCACCGCCCTGAGCAGCACCCAGCTCAATGCGACCGCGAATGTGGCGGGCAGCTTCGCCTACACGCCCGACGCGGGCACGGTGCTCAACGCCGGCAGCAACCAAACCTTGTCGGTGGTCTTTACGCCGGACGACAGCGCGAACTACAACGCGGTGAGCGCTAGCGCCCACCTCAACGTCAACAAGGCCGACGCCGCGATCGTTTGGTCTGGTCTGCCCAGCGGATCGCAGACCTACGGCGCCACGTTCTCGGTCAGCGCGAGCGCGACCTCCAGTGCCGACGTGACGATCATGGCGGCAGGCGGCTGCACGCTCACCGGCGGCACGGTGACGATGACCAGCGGCACTGTTGCCTGCTCGCTCAGCGCGACGGCTCCAGCGACCGACAACTACAACGCCGCCAGCGACACCCAGACCATCCAGGCGGCCAAGGCCACGCTGACGGTGACGCCGGATGGCGGCAAGAGCAAGACCTACGGCGACATCTTCAGCGACTTCACCGGCCAGGTCAGCGGCGCCCAGTTCGGCGACCAGTTCACCGTGACCTACGCTAGCGATGGCGCGGCGGCCGGCGCGGCAGCCGGCAGCTACGGCATCACCGTCGACACCGTGACCGCCGTCTCACCGGCCACGCTGGACAACTACACGCTGGTGAAGAACACGGCCGTGAACGGCCTGACGGTCAACCCCAAGGCGCTGACGATCACGGCGTCGAGCGCGACAGTGACCTACGGCGATGACGTGCCGACCATCTCGCCCAGCTACGCAGGCTTCGTCGACGGAGATGACGCCGGCAACAGCCTCACGACGCAGCCGATCTGCTCGACGACCTACACCAAGGGCAGCGGCGTCAGCGGCTCGCCCTACCCCACCAGTTGCGCGGGCGCCGTCGCGGCGAACTACAGCATCGGCTACAGCGACGGCACAGTGACCGTTAGCGCCAAAGCGCTGACGATCACCGCCGGCGACACCAGCAAGCAGTATGGGCAGGCGGTTACCTTCGACGGGACCGAGTTCAGCGCGGACAGCCTGGTCAATGGTGACACGGTGGCCACGGTGAGCCTGGCCAGCGCCGGGGCAGTTGCCGCGGCGACTGTAGCCGGCTCGCCCTACCCCATCGTGCCAAGCGACGCGGTGGCTGGGCCGCACACGGACCTGAACAACTACGCGATTACTTACGCCAACGGCACGCTGGCGGTCACCCCGGCCCCGCTGACGGTGACACCGGCGAATGCCAGCAAGACCTACGGTGACGCCAACCCGACCTTCTCGGGCGCGATCGACGGCATCCAGAATGGCGACAACATCACCGCCACCTACGCCACCACCGCGGCTCAGTTCAGTTCCGTGGGCAACTACGACATCGCGGCCACGCTGAATGACCCCGACGGCAAACTGGGCAACTACACCGTGACCCTCAACACGGGCACGCTGAAGATCACCCAGCGCGCGGCGTCGGTCACGGCGGTCGACAAGACCAAGAACTACGGCGGGGCCAATCCCGAGCTGACCGCCACAGTGACCGGCACCGTCAACGGTGATTCGCTGAGCTACACCCTGGGGACGGCAGCCACGGACGCGTCGGACGTGGGCAACTACCCGATTACGGTGACGCTAGGCGACAACCCGAACTACGACGTGACGTCGACCGACGGCACGCTGACCATCACGGCACGCCCAATCACGGTCACGGCCGATGCCAAGAGCAAGGTCTATGGCGATGCTGATCCGGCGCTGACCTACAAGATCACCGCTGGCAGCCTGGCCTTCAGTGATGCCTTCGCGGGCGGTCTGACGCGCGCGACGGGTGAGACTGTCGGCCACTATGCCATCAGCCAGGGCACGCTGGCCCTGAACGACAACTACGCGCTGACCTTCAATGGGGCCGACTTCGAGATCACGAAGGCTCCGCTGACGGTGACGGTGGATAGCTTCAGCCGCACCTACGGCGAGGCCAACCCGGCGCTCAGCGGGACGGTCACCGGCGTCAAGAATGGCGACAACATCACCGCGACCTATAGCACGCCGGCCACGGAGACCAGCCCCGTCGCATCGTACCCGATCACGGCCACGCTGGTTGACCCGGACGGCAGGCTGAGCAACTACGACGTGACCGCGACCGGCGGTACGCTGCAGGTCACCCCAGCTCTCCTGACGGTGACGGCGGACGACAAGAGCCGCGTCTACGGCGACGCTAACCCGAGCTTCCGCGCCGGCTACAGTGGGTTCAAGAACGGCGAGACGCTGGCGACTTCGGATGTGACGGGTTCGCCCGACCTGACGACCGGCGCGACCCTGACTAGCCCCGTCGGGAACTACCCCATCACCGCAGCGGCGGGCACGCTGACGAGCACCAACTACACCTTCACGTTCGCCAACGGCACGCTGCAGGTCACCAAGGCGACGCTGACGATCACGCCAGCGAGCACGAACCGCGTCTACGGAGACGACAACTCGGCGTTCTCCGGCACGGTCGAGGGCGCCAAGAATGGCGAGAGCTTCAGCGTGACCTACGCGACGAGCGCGAACGCCGGCAGCCCGGTCGGCGACTACGACATCACGGTGAGTGACGTTCAGGGCGACACCCTGAGCAACTATGACGTGGTGGAGCATACTGGCACGCTGACGGTCACCCCGGCCCCGCTGACGGTGACACCGGCGAATGCCAGCAAGACCTACGGTGATGCCAACCCGACCTTCTCGGGCACGATCGACGGTATCAAGAACAACGACGACATCACCGCGAGCTACAACACCACGGCCACCGAGGCGAGCCCGGTCGGAGCCTACGCCATCACGGCCGCGTTGACTGACCCGGATGGCAAGCTGGGCAACTACGACGTGACGCTGAACAGCGGCACGCTGACGATCAACCAGGCGACCGTCCACGTCGATGCCAACCCCGCCTCCAAGACCTACGGTGATGGCGACCCGATCCCGGCGGCCACGCTACGCGCCAGCGACTTCAAGAATAGCGACACGGCGACGACGAGCGGGATCGTCGGGTCGGCCACCTGCCAAATCGACAATCACAGTGAGAACGTGAGCACCTACAGCGGCGTTATCAGCTGCACCGCCGGGACGCTGAGCGCCACCAACTACAGCTTCGTCGCGGGCAATCCGGCCGATCTGACGATCGACCCGCGGCCGATCACGGTCACGGCGGACTCGCAGACCAAGGTCTACGGCGACGCCGACCCTGCGTTGACCTACCAGGTTACCGGCACCCTGGCTTTCAGCGACGCCTTCACCGGCGCGCTCAGCCGCGCGTCGGGTGAAACCGTCGGCAGCTACGCGATCCAGCAGGGCACGCTGGCGCTCAGCAGCAACTACAGCCTGAGCTTCAACGGTGCCAGCCTCACCATCACGCCGCGCCCGATCACGGTCACGGCCGATGCCCAGCACAAGAATGAAGGCGACTCCGACCCGGCGCTGACCTACAAGATCACCAGCGGCACCCTGGTCAATGGAGACACCTTCAGCGGTAGCCTGACGCGGGATCCCGGCGAGACGGTCGGCGCCTATGCCATCACGCAGGGCACGCTGATGCTGAGCGGCAACTACACGCTGACCTACGTCGGCGCCACGCTGACGATCGCCAACGTGGCACCCTCGATCACCGGATTTACCGGCCCCACGGACCCGATCCAGATCAACACTCTGCTGGCCGTGAACGTTACCTTCACGGATCCTGGCAAGGGTGACGACAACAACTACAAGGTTACGATCGATTGGGGCGATGGGAAGACCGATACCTCCGCGACGTACGACTCGGCAGGAGGCTCAACGACCGTTCAGCCAACGCACCAGTACGCGGCAACGGGCGTGTATACCCTCACGGCTACTGTCACCGATGGTCGCGGAATGTCGTCGCCGACGGTGACGCTGACGACCTACATCGTGATCTACGATCCCAATGGCGGCTTCGTGACCGGCGGCGGCTGGATCAACTCGCCGGCAGGCGCGTACCTTGCCAATCCGTCGCTGACCGGTAAGGCGACCTTCGGCTTCGTCTCGAAGTATCAGAAGGGCGCCAAGGTCCCGACCGGCAACACCGAGTTCCAGTTCCAGGCAGCCGGCCTGAACTTCCACAGCGAAAATTACCAGTGGCTGGTAGTGTCGGGCGCGCAGGCACAGTACAAGGGCACCGGCACGATCAACGGCGCCGGCACCTACGGCTTCCTGTTGACCGCGGGCGATGGGCAGGTCAAGGGCGGCGGCGGTGTGGATACGTTCCGTGTCAAGATCTGGAAGCTCAATGCTGACGGCACCGACGGCCCGGTCGTGTACGACAACCTGATGGGTGCGACTGATGCCGTCGGCAATGGCCAGCCGATCAGCGGTGGGAGTATCGTGATCCATAACTAGGCCGCGAGCCGCCAACCCGCGTCGTCTTCTGGGGCGCCACTCGTCTGAGTGGCGCCCCTCTTTTTGGCTTGCCGCGCCAGCGCTGCTCCTGGCACGCGCGTGCCAGGAGCAGCGCCCCGCACGAACGCCGCGCCCCAATGTCTGGCGTCCCGATTCTTTTCGCCTTGAGCGAGATAATCGTGAGCATGATTGCCAGGCGGGGGAAGATCGCCAGCAGCGGGCGCGGCGCGCGAACAACGAGGATCGGAGGGATCAGCGGCGCAGGCGCAACAGCAGCACGCGCAGGGCGAAGTGAGGCAGGGCGAGCTGGCGGCGCCAGCGCCAGGGCTGGCGGATCAGGCGGTAGAGCCACTCCAGCTCCAGCCGCCGCACCAGGCGCGGGGCGCGCGGCACCCGACCGGCCAGGAAGTCGAAGACCCCGCCGACGCCGACCCCGACCGCGATGTCCAGCGGCCCCAGGTTGCGTGCGATCCACCGCTCCTGCTTGCCGCCGCCATAGGCGACCAGCAGGATGTCGACCGTCCCGGCGGCGCGAATCACCGCCCGCGTCTCGGCGTCGTGCGCCGGATCGGGCGAGCCGGCGTAGCAGCCGGCGATTCGGAGCGTGGGGTAGCGCTGGCGCAGCCGCGCCGCCGCCTCCGCGGCCACCCCCTCGGCCGCACCGAGCAGGAAGACGCGCTGGCCGCGCGCCGCCGCCACTGCCATCAATCGCTCGACCAGGTCGGTGCCGCGCACGTGCTCGCGCACACCCTGGCGCTCGCCCAGCAGGCGCAGGCCCCAGATCAGCCCGATGCCGTCCGGCAGCGAGAGCGCGGCGTCGTTGAGCAGGCGGCGGAACTCGGGGTCGCGCTGCGCGGCCATGACGAACTCGGTGTTGGTGGTGGCGACCAGGTGCGGGCCGCGCTCGGCGATGTAGCCGCCGATCAGCGCGACGGCCTCCTCCAGCGTAACGTCGTCCAGGCGCACGCCCAGGATCTGGCGGCTCGTGATCGTCATGGCCGCATTCACTGGCTCGGATGCGGGCGCGGACGCGAGCCTTCCTCCTTGGCGGGCGTTGGGGTGACGCCGGCTTCGCGGTCTTCGAAGCGCGCCAGGATGAAGAGGAGCGAGGAGAGGCGGTTGAGGTAGGCCAGCACCTCGGGGTTGTGCAGCACGCCGTCGTGCGCCAGCTTGACCGCCAGCCGCTCGGCCCGGCGTACCACGGTGCGGGCCACGTCGAGCGCGGCACCGGGCACGCTATCGCCCGGCAGGATGAAGTGGGGCGGCAGTTCGACCTCGGCGCTGAGCGCGTCGGTCTCGCGCTCCAGCCGGGTAACATGCTCGGCGGTGATGTGGTAGCGCTTCTGCCCCTCCAGATTGCCGGCGAAGGCCAGCTCGGCCATCATTAAGTAGAGGTCGCGCTGCACGTCGATCAGGATGGTCTGGGTGCGCTCGCTGCGGGCCTCGGCGCGCGCCAGGCCGATGAACGAGGTGGCCTCGTCGAGGGTGCCGTAGGTCTCCGGACGCGCCTCGTACTTCGGCACACGGTCACCCAGCAGATCGGTATAGCCCTCGTCACCCTTGCGCGTGTAAAACATGCCCGCTCCCACTCATCCGGTTCGGCCCCGACCTCTTCGGTGAAATGATACGGCATCGCCCCGGGCGAATTCCCGCGACCACTACCGCTTTTGCCTCGACTCTAGTACGCTAGTCCTGTCCCACACGAGCGACGGCGCGACGTTATCGTGGCTCGTGGGGGTCAGTAGGGGGCACTCTGGTGAAGAGCGCGGGGAGACCGCCCCGGGCGGCGGTGGTCGGTGGCGGCGCCAGCGGGTTGGCCGCGGCTAAGTGCCTGCTCGACGAGGGCATCGAGCCGGTTGTCTTTGAGCGTGGCGCGCACCTCGGCGGCATCTGGAACGTCGATGAGGCCGCGCCGGACGGCGGCGGTCCGGCCTACCGCTCGCTCCACACCAACACCTCGCGCGCCGTCTCCGGCTTCTCCGACTTCCCGCTCCCCGGCAATCTGCCCGACTTCCCCGGCCAGGCCGACATGCTGCGCTACTTGCACGACTACACCGATCACTTCCGCCTGCGCGGCCATATCTGCCTCGGCACACAGGTCGAGTCGGCGCGCCCGCTCGGCGACGGCCGCTGGAGTGTGCGCTGGTCGCGCGGCGAGACCTCGGGCATCGACAGCTTCGACGCCGTCCTGGTCTGCACGGGGCTCCATCATCAGCCGCTGATCCCGCCCTTCCCCGGCGTCGAGCGCTTCGCCGGGCGGCTGCTCCACAGCCGCGGCTACGTCGAGCCTTCCCCGTTCGCTGGGCGGCGCGTGGTGGTGGTCGGCGCCGGCAGCAGCGGGGCGGAGATCGCGACCGAGTTGAGCCGCTCGGCGGCCTCGGTCGCGCTCAGCACACGCGGCGGCGTCTGGTTCATCCCGCGCTGCATCGGCGCGCACCCCGCCGATCACCGGCTCAACCGGCTGGGCAACCGCGTCCCGCTGGGGCTGCGCATGCGCGTCTTCCACCGGCTGGTGCTGCAGGAGTACCATCGCCTCGGCCTGCGCGCCGAGTCCCTGGACGCGCTCCTCCCGCCGGCGCCCTTCGATATCGAGCGTAGCCGCTTCACGCCGGGCGCCGAGGTGCTCGTCGAAGCGGCGGCTGGCCGCATCAGCATCAAGCCGGAGACCGCGCGCATCGAGGAGCACTCGGTCGTCTTCCGCGACGGGACAGCGCTGGCCGCCGACGACATCATCGCGGCCACCGGCTACCGGCTCGAGTTCCCCTTCCTGCCGGAGGCGCTGACCGGCCTGACCCGCGGCGATACCGGCCTCTACCGCTACGTCTTCCCACCCGATACGCCCGGCCTGGCCTTCATCGGCCTCTGCATCCCGGTTGGGCCGGCGCTTCCGATCGCGGAGCTACAGGCGCGCTGGGTCGCCAGCGTGCTGGCCGGGCAGACGACGCTGCCGACCAGCGAGCGAATGCGCCGCGAGATCGCGGCGCGGGTCGAGCGTCGCACGCGGCGGGGGGTGCCGGCGCTGCGGGTACAGCTCCTCGATTATCTGGATCAGATCGCCGGTGAGCTGGGCGTGCGTCCCCGGTTGGCCCGGCATCCGGAGCTGGCGCGGCCGCTCCTGCTCGGCCCGCCGAGCGCGGCGCAGTACCGGCTCGACGGCCCCGGCCGCTGGCCGCTGGCCGCCGATGTGCTGCGCGGCGTGCTCCGGCCCGCGCCCGATGCGCCTCTCAGCGGCGCCCCCGAGCTGGAGCGGCGGCTGTAGGGAGAGGGGTCTGGCGTACGGCGAGCGGCGGTGCCGGCCACTCCGCCCCTTCCATGTCTTCCCTTCGCCGGAAATTGGCCGCGGGTTGCTGGCCGCCCCTGCTACACCGTGAGGTGGTACGGGACGTTGGTGACGACGATGCCGGGGTGGCGCCAGAGGGCGAGCTTCAGGCGCAGCGTCGTCTGGTTGTGCAGCACCAGCTCGTAGAGATGCGCCGGCACGAACTCCGGCAGCACCACCGTCAGCGTCGGCCCGCCCTTCTCCGCGTGCGCCTGCTCGATATAGCTGACCAGCGGCCCGATGATCTCGCGGTAGGGCGACTCGATCACCACCAGCGGCAACGCCATCCCCTCCTGGCGCCACTGCTCCGAGAGCTGCTCGGCCTCCTTCGGGTCGAGCGCGACATGCACCACCACCACGTCGCTGGCGATGCGCTCGGCGTACTCGATGGCGCGCATCGAGGCCTCGTTGAGCGTGTCGATCGGCACGATCGCGGCCGACTCGCGCGGCCAGTTTGCCGACCGGTGGTGCCCCTGCGGCGGCAGCACCAGTTGCGCCGCCACGCGCTGGTAGTGGCGGTGGATCGCGAGCATGATCGCGATCAGGATCGGCAGGAGGAGCAGCACGATCCAGGCGCCGGTGAGGAACTTGGTGGTGATGATGATGACCGCCACGACGCCGGTCGTCAGCGCCCCCAGCCCGTTGATCAGCATGCCCGAGTTGCGTGGGTGCCCCTTTGGCTCCTTCTTCCACCAGCGGTAGGTCATGCTCGCCTGTGAGAGGGTAAAGGCCAGGAAGACGCCGACCGCGTAGAGCGGGATCAAGGCGGTGACGCTGGCGCCGAAGCCGATCACCAGGATGCCCGAGGCCACCCCGAGCGCCAGGATGCCGGTCGAGTAGGCCAGCCGGTCGCCACGCAGGCGGAACTGATGCGGCAGAAAGCCGTCGCGCGCCAGGAAGAAGGAGAGGCGCGGAAAGTCGGAGAAGCTGGTGTTGGCGGCCAGCAGCAAAATCCCGGCGGTCGTCGCCTGGACGTAGTAGTAGAAGGGCGAGCGCCCGACGACCGTGCGCGTAAGCTGCGACAGGATGGTCTCGTTGGCGCTCGGCACCAGGTGGAAGTGGTAGGTCAGGATGGTGATGCCGAGGAAGAGACTGCCGAGCACCAGCGCCATCGCGGTCAGCGTGCGGCGCGCGTTCTTGGCCTCGGGCGGCTGGAAGGCGGGCACCCCGTCGGAGATGGCCTCGACCCCGGTGAGCGCGGTGCAGCCCGAGGAGAAGGCCCGCAGCACCAGGAAGATGGTCAGCGCCTTGGTCGCGGGCGGAACGGCGTGCGTGACCGGGTGCGGGGTGAAGAGATGGAACCAGGCCGCGGCCAGCCCGAGCAGGATGACCGCGAACATGCCGACGATGAAGAGATAGGTGGGCACGGCGAAGATGCTGCCGCTCTCGCGCACGCCGCGCAGGTTGGCCAGGGTGATGAAGACGATGGCTCCGACCGCCAGTTCCACCTTATAGGAATCGAGCGAGCCAAAGGCCGAGGTGATGGCGGCCACGCCGGAGGAGATACTGACCGCGACGGTCAGGGTGTAGTCGACCAGCAGCGAGGAGGCGGCCAGCAGGCTCGGCCCAGTGCCGAGGTTGTCCTTGGTGACGATGTAGGAGCCGCCGCCCTGGGGGTAGGCGCGGATCGTCTGCCGGTAGGAAGACGCCACGATCGCCAGCAGCAGGATGATGGCGATGCCGATCGGGATGACGTACTGGTAGGCGACGCTGCCGGCCAGCACCAGAATCAGCAGCGTCTCCTCGGTGGCGTAGGCGGTGGAGGAGATGGCGTCGGAGGAGAGGACGGCCAGCGCCTTGACTTTGGTCAGGCGCTCGTGGATCTCGTGGGCCGTGGGGATCGGGGCGCCGATCACCGCCCGGCGCACACCCTGGTAGAGGCGGCCGAACGAGGACGTGGCCGCGCTCGGCCCGGCCACCAGATAGGTCGGCGAGGGAGGCGGGCGCAGCTCGGTCGAGCGGATCACCCGGATGTGGCGGTCGCCGGGCCGCTGGCCACGGATCGCCTCGCGCGGCCGCTCCTCCGCCGGCCGCTCGCCCGGCTCCTTCGGGGGCTCCTTCTCATGCACGTCCGCGACTCGCTTCCCCTGGCCCCCGCCGGCCTGACCCGGCCGGCTCCCCTGGTGCTAGAGATACTTCAGCAACTCCACCCGGTTGCCCTCGGGATCGCGGTAGAAGGCGACCATCACCTCCTGCCCGCCGGGCAGCACGCGGTGCTCCAGCGGGGTCTCCACCGGCGTCCCAGCCTGAGCGACGCGGGCGCAGACGGCCTCGATGTTGTCGATGCCCAGCCCGATGTGATCGAGCGCGCCGCGTTCCCCGATCTCCTCCGGCGTGCGCCGGACGAGCTGCAGGCCGCGCAGCCAGACGACCGCCGGCTGCCCCTCCGGCCCCTGGCTGCGCACGAAGGGCAGCCCGATCAGGTCGCGGTAGAAGCGGAGCGCCGCCTCCAGATCGCTCACCTTGAGCGCGGTGTGGCTCACGGCCGGATTGAACTCGGCGGTGAAGTTCGCGGACATCCTGCTCTCCTCCCAGCGCCAGCCGATCGTCGTCGGCCGCATCCTATCGCATTCGGCAGAGGGGAGCAGCCTGTATCCGGGTATCGAGACGTTGGGTGTTGGCGGTTTTGTAGGGGCAGACCCTTGTGTCTGCCCTGCCTCCCCTACCGCATGGCGATGGGATCACGGGGAAACGTGGGCGGCACACGAACACGCAGAGCCTGGGGCAACGAGGGCAGACACAGGGGTCTGCCCCTACAGCGGACAGCTTGATCGAAATCGCTGTACGCAGAAAAACCGAAGGGGCGATGACGTTTGCGAAGATGCGGAGATTGAGCGATCAATCAAGGAAGGGGGCAAAGCTCACCAGCGCGTCCAGGCACGTTCCGCCCCCGAACTTTCGGCCTTTTCGAGCGCCTTCCGCATCTCCTCACCCGTGCGAACCAGCGGAACGGCTTGGAAGACAGCGTAGGCGGCGGTTGACTCGGGGGTGTGCGCCATCAATTGCCCGAGCGCATCCCAGGCCGCGTCGTGATCGTGTCCGTGGAAGAGCACCGTACCGCACGACGGTTGGTGGTTCTCATCATAGGCTTCGATCCGCACGACAACCCACTCGCCGTCGTATGTTTCGCGCACTTGGTCGATCGGCGCGGCATCGCGGACGGGCTGCCGTCCGAGCGCACGCTCTGCTTGTGCCATCTCGGGTTCCTGTTCGCTCATCAAGATACCCTGCTCCATGCGATCCGACCCATAGTCAACAAGATAGGAGCCGGCATACCAGGAGTCAATCATATCAGTAGACCTACGGACTCCCCGTCACCCCGTAATTCGTCAGATACCATTGTCCGCCAACCTGCAGCAGATGCAGGTGGAAGCGCAGGGTCGAATCCGGGCTGTCCAGCACGTAGGTGACGATTGTCCGATCTCCGAAGACCACCGCCTCGGTGATGAAGATCTGCTTATCCACCCAATCGCCCGGCCTGGGCGTGATAACCGGAGGCTGGCCACCCGGCACATCGGCCAGCGTCGCCTCCGCCTCCTGCCAGCGGGCGTCGCTCGCCCGGCGCGCGAGGACGTCGGACATCTCCGCCGAGAGCAAGCCATCACTTGCGCCGATGGGTCCCGTGTGGCTCTGTCTCAGGATCGCTGTCACCTCCGGCTGGTGCGCCGCCATGACCGATCGCCAGTGCGGGCTCAGATGCTCGTCAGCATCGTTGTAGAAGACAGTTGGGAAGGCGGAGAGGTCGCCGCTCACCCAGCCGTCGAAGAAGACACGCTCGTACCGGTGGATCAGCGTGACGACCTGCTGCTGTTCAACTTCGGTTGCCGGCCTGCCCCCGGCCGCGCCGCCCGGCGCCGCCCGGTCGGCTCCGACGAGGATGACGCCGCCGATGGCGACGAGCGCGGCCAGGATGATGCGACTACCGCGCCAGGGCAGAAGCCGGAGTCGCATCGGCACATCCTCTCGGCTTGCAATCTCAGCCAGTTCGCTCAAGATACCGCAGGCTAGCAGGCCGCGCACACAGTTTCAGGCTATGATGGAGCGTGCCCGGAGCGGATCACGCTGGCATGGCGGCACGCGTTTTGGGCGGCAACCGGTGAAGCGCCATGTGCACGACGCAGGCGGCAAAGGAGGCAGGCAACATGTTCGAGACCTACATCGGCGCGAATGGCGGCGTCTACCGGCTCAACGGCGCCAAACTGGAGCCGCTCGGGCTGGAGGGGCGGCACGTCAGCGCGGTCTACGCCTGGCGCGACAACGGCAATACGGTCGTGCTGGCCGGCTGCTACGGCGACGGCATATTCCGCAGTGAGGACGGCGGCCAGCGCTGGAGCGAGGCGAACCAGGGACTGAGCGCGCCGGTGCTGCGCATGATCCAGTCCGACCCGACCCAGCGCGGCGCGATCATCTGCGGCACCGAGCCGGCGCGCGCCTTCCGCAGCACCGACGGTGGGCGGAGCTGGCAGGAACTGAACGGCGTCACCGATCTGGAGGGCTACCAGGAGTGGTACCTCCCCTACTCGCCGCGCGCCGGCGCCCTGCGCAACTTCTACTCGCCGCCGGGCCAAAGCGACCGGTTGCTCGGCTCGATCGAGGTCGGTGGGCTGATCGACAGCCGCGACGGCGGCAAGACCTGGTCCTACGTCGATGTCGGCCCCGACCACGACATCCACTGGGTCACCGGCGATCCCCACGAGGCCGACCGGCTCTTCGCCGCGCTCGGCTACGCCCGCATGCCCTGGCAGCGGGACCTGCCGCACATGCCGCGCTTCGGCGGCGTGGGCCGCTCGCGCGACGGCGGCGCGACCTGGGAGAAGCTGCTGACCGACTACACCCGCGCGGTGCTGCTCCTGCCGGGCCGCCCCAACGTGGTCCTGGCCGGTCCCTCGCCCGAGGTCGGGCGCCAGGGG
Organism: Thermomicrobiaceae bacterium; assembly: GCA_035693105.1. Taxonomy (GTDB): domain Bacteria; phylum Chloroflexota; class Chloroflexia; order Thermomicrobiales; family Thermomicrobiaceae; genus DASSHC01. The sequence continues at coordinate 31,483 of DASSHC010000010.1, forward strand.
CGCATCGAGGTTTCGGTCGACGGCGGCGACCACTGGCTGCCGGCCAGCGACGGCATCACCGTGCCGATGGAGGACATGGTCGAGCGCTTCTACCTGGCACCGGACGGCCACGTCTGGGCGGTGACCTCCGCCGGGCGCGTCTTCGCGGCCAACCCGGACGATTGGCAATGGCAGGCGCCGCTGCCGGGCGGTCAGCCGGTCGAGGCCGAGTCGGTCAGCTTCGTGGCCTAGTCGCCGGGCACCGCGCCGGCATCGACGAACGCGGCGATAGCGGCGCTGGCCGC
>DASSHC010000011.1:0-4486 GCA_035693105.1 Thermomicrobiaceae bacterium
GGCCACGGGCCGTCACCCCTGACCAGAGCTGGAGAGGAGGAGGAGATGCCAGCCGCCGCGAGCAGCGAGGATCTCTATGTACCGCAGAGCGCGATGGTCATCGTCGCGCATCCGGACGACATCGAATACGTGTGCGCCGGCACCCTGGCGCTCTGGGCGCGTGGCGGGGCACGGCTCTCCTACGTGCTCTGCACCAGCGGCGAGGCGGGGATCGAAGATCCCGGGGCCGGCCGCGAGCAGGCGATGGCGATCCGCGAGGCCGAGCAGCGGCGGGCGGCCGAGATCGTCGGCGCCGAGGAGGTGATCTTCCTCCGCGAGCCGGACGGGCTGCTCGAGCCGAGCCTGGCGTTGCGGCGCAAGCTGGTGCGCGAGATCCGGCGCTTCCGCCCGGAGGTATTGATCTGCGGCGATCCCACCGTCGTCTGGTTGGGGCCGACCCTGATCAACCACGCCGATCACCGCGCCGCCGCCAGCGCCGCTCTCGACGCCGCCTGGCCGGCGGCAGGCCAGCCCGGCCTGTTCCGTGAGCTCGAGTTGGATGGGCTGAGAGCGCACCGGCCGCGTCGCCTGTACATCACCGGCTGGGTGCAACCCGGCGCCGACCTGCGGGTCGACGTCACCGCCACGCTGGAGGTCAAGGCGGCGGCGCTGCGCGCTCACACCAGCCAGGTGGACGGCGATCCGCTGCCGTTCCTGCAGCAGTGGGCCGCCGCCAACGCGGCGGGCACGGAGGCCAAATACGCGGAGATCTTCCGCGTGGTGCAATTCATGAGCGACGAGGAGTGGGAGCGCACGCGGGGGGCCCGCGGATGACCGCGGCCGCCGCCGGCTCAGGCGCCCGTGGACTCGGCGGCCTTCGCCAGATCCCGGCTGTAGATCGCTTCGATCTCGCGCACCATCCGCCGGGCGCTGAAGGCCGTGGCGACGGTGCGCCGCCCCTCCTCCACGAGCGACGCCCGCAAGGCGTCGTCGCCGAGCAGCGCCTTCATCCCGTCGTAGATCTGGTCGCTGTCGCGGTAGCCCACCAGCCAGGCGTTGCGGCGATGCACCAGGAGCTCGGGCGCCACGCCGGAGAGGGTGAAGATCGACGGCACCCCGGCGGCGAGCGCTTCGACGTATACCAGGCCGAACGACTCCTCCTGAGGGCCGATGGGCACGTGCACGCAGAGGTCGAAGATCTTGTAGAGCGCGGCGACGTCGGGCTCGAAACGGATCAAGACGTAACGGTCGGCGCTGATCTCCGCCAACTGCTGCTGCAGCCCCGGGGTGTACGGGCCGCTGGCGTGCGCCAGGACGAGGTAGGCGTCGGGAAAGCCGGTGAGCAGCCGGCGAAACGCGGGGATGACGAATTGGATGCCCTTGAGCTCGATGTGCCTGGCGATCACGCCAATGACCGGCGCGGCGCGGCGCGGGTTGTAACGCGCCGCGAGCGCCGCGACCTCGGCGGCGGGCGGCCGTTCGAACGTCTCGAGATCGATTCCCAGGTGGACGAGGCTGACCTTGCCCGGCGCCACGTGCTCGGGCCCCACCAGCACCTGGCGCAACATTTCGCTGGTCGCGATGACGCGAGTGGAGAGCAGGTTGCAGAGCCTGTCGAGCCAGAAGAAGGAGGTGCCGTGATTCATTACGGCGTGATGGCGGGTATTGACGCGCACCGGCACGCCGGCGAGCCAGGCCCCCAGCAGGCCGACCAGGCTGGCGAAGAAAATGTGCGTGTGCACGATGTCGACGCGCTGCCGGCGGCAGTAGCGGCGGATCCTCCACACGGTCCGCGCGATCGACAGCGGCCGCAGCTTGCAGTCCAGGGTAGTGAAGGGGATCCCTTCGCGGGTCAGGAACTCCTCGAGGTATGGCCGCGTGCCGGCGATCGAGACCAGCAGGAAGGAGACGTCGAAGCGCTCACGGTCCAGCTCCCGGCACATCCACTCGAGATGTGTCCAGCGGATGTTGATCGCGGAAATGAAGGTCAGTCGTGGCAAGGAATCGATGGTAGCAGAGCCCGGCGATCGACAAAAGCACATAGAGCCCAGATCCTGTGCTGGCTGCTGCTCTCCTTGCTGATCGGAGCCCGCGCCGACGCCGCCGGCCGGCGCGTGATCCTGATCTCGATCGACGGCATGGCGAGCGGCTACCTGACGCGCGCCGACGCCCTGGGGCTCAAGATCCCGAACCTGCGGCAGTTGCAGCGCGAGGGCACGACCGCCGAGGCGGTGCGCAGCGTGATGCCCTCGGTGACCTTTCCGGCGCACATCACGATGATCACCGGCGTCAACCCCAGCCGCCATGGCGTGGTCTCCAACGACGTGCTCGACCGCCGCGATCCCGGACAACTGCAGGGGGCTGGCGCCTATGTGTTCTACGAGGACATCACCGCGCGCACGCTCTTCGACGCGGTGCGGGCTCAGGGCGGGACGAGCGGCGCCGTCTGGTGGCCGGTCACCGTGGGAGCGCCGGTCGATTTCAATTTTCCGGACTACGAGGCGCCGACCCTCAAGGACGCGCGGGTGCTGCTGCGCTTCTCGTCGCCCGAGGCGCGCCGGCTGGTCCCCTCTCCGGAGGCGCTGATCGGCATCGGCGGCGACACCGAGCTCGACGCCCTGCGGGCGCGGATCGCCGTCGCCTTCCTGGAGCACCGGCCGGAGCTCCTCGCGGTGCATTTCATCGCCCTCGACACCGCCGCGCACGACCACGCTCCCTACAGCCCCGAGGCGCTGGCCGCGCTGGAGGCGGTGGACCGCCACATCGGCACCCTCGTCGCCGCCGCCAAGGCCGCGGGCCTCTGGGACGAGACGACGCTGATCGTCACCTCCGACCACGGCTTCGTCCCGGTCGAGCGGCAGGTCCGGATCGGCACGCTGTTCGCCGACCTCGGCCTGCTCACGGTGCAGGACGACGACAAGCTGGCGACGTGGGCGGCGTTCCCCTGGAGCGACGGGGGGGCGGTCGCCATCTATCTCAACCCGCAGGCGCCTCCGGCGACCGCTGCCAAGGTCGACAAGGTGCTCGAGCTGCTGACGTCGTATCCCGAGTACGGCATCTACAAGGTCTACCGGGGCCAGGAGCTGGCGAGCCTCGAGGGGTACCCGGGCGCCTACGCGGTGCTCGACACGCAAGCGGGTTTCACCTTCTCGGGCAGGCTCTTCGGGCCGGTCGTCTCGCCGACGCCGCTGCGCGGCGTGCACGGCCAGTCCCCGGACCGGCCGGAGCTCTTCGCCTGCCTGGTGATCCGCGGGCCCGGCATCCGCCAGGGGGCGCGCATCCCCGCCGTCCGCCTGCTCGATATCGCACCCACGGTGGCTCGCATCCTCCACCTGGACCTGGGCCAGGTCGAGGGCCGGGTGCTCACTGAAATCTTCACCCCTCCAGGAGGTACGCGATGAGCGTCCGAGACCTGCTCACCCGCCGGGCGGCGGCCTGGTCGCCGCCCACGGATTTCACGCCGGTCGGCGCGCCGGCGCTCGTGGTCACCAATGAGAGCACCCCGCTCGGCTTCTACGACGGGCTGCGCCGCACGGCGCACCTCGACGGCTACATCCTCGGTCCCGGTTGCGGCAACGTGCTGGCGATGGCCGCGGCGTTCGCGGACGAGCCGCGCGGCCTGGTGCTGGTCGATGTCGACCCCGCGGTGGTCTGCGCCGGCCGAATGCTGGTGGCCTGTCTGGCCCGCCACGAACGCCTGGAGGATTTCGTGCGCGAGCTCTTCTGCGGCGGCGAGGCGCCGCTCGCGAGCCTGGAGCAGGAGGTGCTCCAGGCCGCCGAGAGCGCCGTCTTGAAGCGGCGGATGGAGGCGCAGCACGACCGTCTGTGGGAAGGCTTGGCGTTGGTGACCGAGGGCTTCCGCTACCGGCCCGAGGACGTCGAGGCCTGGCTGCGCAAGTGGCGGGACTGGGATCCCGCGGCCCACGGGGTGCCGGCCACGGGCCTGCCGGTGCGCACGTCGGTGGCGAGCCACCATGGCCTGCTCCGATCCCTGGCCCGCCGCGACGACATCGCGGTGCTCGAGGCCTCTCTCTTCGACCCCGGTCTGCTGGCCGCGGTGGGAGAGCTCCCCGGGTTCGCGCAAAGCCAGAGCCTCGTCTACCTGTCCAACGCCGCGGACCACGTGCTGCGGCGCGCTGTCTTCGTCGCCGCCAAGGCCAAGCTGAAGCTGGGGCCGGCGCCGGCCGACGCCGGCACGCTCCCCCGCTCCCCCGCCGAGTTCCTGGCCTACGTCAACGAGCGGCACCTGGCGCGCTTGTCCGCCGTCGAAGGCGGCGAGCGGCCCACCTGTTTCGTCTACAGCACGACCCGCAACGAGCTGACGCTCTGTTCCACCTTCGAAGCACCGCGCTATCGCGCGGAAGATCTCGAGCTCGGCGCTGACCTCGGAATGGCGATCCGGGGGTTCGTCGGCGGGGGGACCGCGCAGCCCGGCGACGGCGTGGCGGCCGGCGGTTGGGGGGCGGCCGGGTCCCTGCGGGACCTGGCCTTGAGGCTGTACCTGGCC
>DASSHC010000012.1:0-2703 GCA_035693105.1 Thermomicrobiaceae bacterium
CTCGGCGCCGCGCGCCCGGCGCGAGGACTCCGGCGTGTACCACATCGGCTCGCGAAACTCGCCCTCGGGCAGATAGGCGGCGCTGGCCGCCATGGCCGCGCGCAGGGCGGCGGGGTCGCGCACGAAGGCCAGCCCGCTGTCGTAGGGCACGTTCAGCCACTTGTGCGCGTCGGTGGCCCAGGAGTCGGCCTGGCTCACCCCGGCGACGAGCCCGGCCAGCGCCGGCGCGGCGGCGGCCCAGAGGCCGAAGGCGCCGTCGATATGCACCCAGGCGCCCAGCTCGTGCGCCCAGGGGCAGACCTCGGCCGCCGGGTCGAAGGCGCCGGTGTTGACGTTCCCCGCTTGCAGGCAGACGATCGCGGGCGCGCTGATCTCCGGCAGGCTATCCGCGCGCAGCCGCCCCTGGTCGTCGGTCGTCACAGCGACCACGCGTTCGCGGCCGAGCCCGAGGAGCGCCAGTGCCTTGAGCAGCGAGACGTGCGCCTCGGCGCCGGCGACCACGGTGATCGGCGGGGCGCCGAAGAGGCCGCGCGCCTCGACATTCCAGCCGGCGCGCTGCAGCGCCGCATGCCGGGCGGCGGCCAGGCAGGTGAAGTTGGCCATGGTCGCGCCGGTGACGAAGGCGCCGGCCGCGCCCGGCGGCAGCTGCAGCACGTCGAGCAGCCAGTCGAGCGCGATCGCCTCCAGGGTGACGGCGGCCGGACTCATGACCGAGAGCCCGACGTTCTGGTCCCAGGCGCCGGCCAGCCAGTTGGCGGCCAGCGCGGCGGGCAGGCTGCCGCCGGTGACGAAGCCGAAGTAGCGCGGCCCAGCGGAGGCGACGGTGGCCGGCGAGCCCAGCTCGTCGAGCAGGGCGAGCACGTCGGCGGGATCGACCGGCTGCTCGGGGAGCGGTCCGCCCAGACCGACCAGGCGATCGAGCGCGGCGGGCGCGGGCGCCACCGGCCGCTCGGCCAGGGCGTCGAGGTAGCGCAGCGCGCGGCGCAGGGTGGAGTCGAGTAGCCGGTCCATGGGGCAGCCTCCTGTCGCAGACGGTTCGTCGCGCGTCGTCGCTCTGGGGATTATCGCATTGGGGCGGCGGTGAGGGCGTGTTGGTGGCTTTCAACGAGGATGGGCGCCACGTGAGGACGGATCCCTCGACTGCGCGCGGGATGACAGGGGAGATAAGAGCTGACGACAATGGCTTGTCCCTGTCGTCCGCCCCGCATTTACCCTGTCATCCCGACCGCAGTGGAGGGATCCGTCTCCCCTAGGACACGCGTACCTCGTCGGCCACTGTGGCCCGAGCGCCGGGCTCGACGCGGCAGGGCAGCCAGGCGGTGAAGACGGCGCCGCCTTCGGGGCGGTTGGCGGCGGTGAGGTCGCCGCCGTGGGCGCGCAGGATGCGCCGGGCGATGGTCAGCCCCAGACCGGCGCCCCCGGTCGCGCGGTTGCGCGACGTCTCGCCGCGAAAGAGCGGCTCGAAAAGATGCTGCAGGTCGTGCCCGGCGATGCCCGGGCCGCTGTCGGCCACCGCGAAGACCGCCCGGCCCGGCTCCGGGTACCAGGAGATATCGATCGTGCCGCCGCTGGGCGTGTGGCGCAGGGCGTTGTCGAGCAGGTTCTCGACGGCGCGCTCCAGCAGGTGGCGGTCGAGCGCGAGCGCGCAGCCCTGGGCCGGGCCGTCGAGCCGCAGCGTCACCTCCCGCGCCCGCGCCCGTGGCTGGAGTCCATCGGCCACGCCGCGCAGCAGGTCGCCCAGCTCTTGCTCCTCGTCACCGACGCGCAGCGTCTCCTCCAGGTACTCGACTTTGGTATAGGCGAAGAGGTCGGCCACCAGCCGGTCGAGCTGATCCGCCTTCTGGCGGCAGACCTCGACGTAGTGCGCCGCCTTCTCCGGCGTGGCGGCGATGCCACGCTCCAGACCCAGCAGGTAGCCGCGCAGGGCGAAAAGGGGCGTGCGCAGGTCGTGGGCGATGGCGCTGACGAAGAAGCGGCGCTCCTCCTCCAGCTCGGCCTGGCGCTGAAGCGAGCTTCGCAGCCCGGCGCCCATCGCCTGGAAGGCGTCGCGCATCTCGGCCACCTCGCGCACGCGCGAGTCGGGCACGTCGAAGTCGAGTTCGCCGGCCGCGATCTGGCGCGCCGCCTGGCTGGTGGCTTCCAGCGGGCGCACCACGTAGCGCCCGATCAGCCAGCCGACCGTGACGAGCGTCAGCGCCAGCCCGAGGAGCGCCGCCAGGGCCGCGCCGCCGAGGGAGCCGGGCCAGCTCGCGCCGGTGCTGAAGAGGTCGATCGTGCCAACCGGCGTACCGCCGGCGACGACCCGGATCTCGCGGCTGTTGCCCGCGGCCGAGCCCCAGCTATGTGCCCAGGGCGGACCGCCAACCGGCTGGCCGCCACTCTGGAAGATCAGATTGCCCTGCGGGTCGTGGATCTCGGCTCCGACGTCGAGGCCGGTCAGCGTGTCGCGCGTGCTCTGCTGCCAGCCGGGGTCGCGCCAGCGTGCCGGGTCGCTCAGCAGCGCGGCCGCCGCGTCGAGATCGCGGCTCTGCTGCTCGGAGCCGAACCACTGGGGCGCCGCGCCGAGGAGCGGGGCGCTGAGGCGGAAGAGGAGGATCGGCACGACGAAGAGCGCCAGCAGCGAGAGGAGCAGCCAGCGGCGGATGCTGAGGGTCCTCATCGCGGCCGGCCCTCGAAGCGGTAGCCGACCCCCCAGACGTTGAC
>DASSHC010000013.1:0-10301 GCA_035693105.1 Thermomicrobiaceae bacterium
GTGCAGACCGAGCAGTCCAAGCGGCTCGGCCAGTTCATGGACTGGGACAACTCCTACTACACCATGTCCGACGAGAACAACTACACCATCTGGCACTTCCTCAAGGTCTGCCACGAGCGCGGCTGGATCTACCGCGGCCAGGACGTGATGCCCTGGTGCCCGCGCTGCGCCACCGGCCTCTCCGAGATGGAGCTGAGCGAGGGCTACCAGGAGCGCACCCACCGCAGCCTCTACGTGCGCTTCCCGCTGGAGGGGCGGCCGCATGAGTACCTGCTGGTCTGGACCACCACGCCCTGGACGCTGGCCGCCAACGTGGCCGCCGCGGTCAACCCCGAGCTGACCTACGCCAAAGTGCGCCAGGGGGACGACACCTACTACGTCGCTAAAGAGGCCGTGCCGCACGCCATCCGGGGTGAGCACGAGATCGTCGGTGAGGTCGGGGGGCAGGAGATGCTCGGCTGGCCCTACCGCGGCCCCTTCGACGAGTTGCCGGCCGAGCGTGGCGTGCAGCATCAGGTCATCCCCTGGAGCGACGTCAGCGCCACCGAGGGTACCGGCATCGTGCACATCGCGCCCGGCGCCGGCCGCGAGGACTTCCGCCTGGGCCGCGAGCACGGCCTGCCGGTGGTCGCGCCGATCGACGAGAGCGGCGTCTACGTCGCGGGCTTCGCTTGGTTGACCGGCCAGCGCGCCAGCGAGGTGGCGGCCGAGATCGAGCAGAACCTGCGCCAGAAGGGGCTCCTCTACTACGCCTACAACCACACCCACCGCTACCCGACCTGCTGGCGCTGCGGCACCGACCTCCTCTTCCGCAACGTCGAGGAGTGGTTCATCGCGGTCGACCCCTGGCGCGAGCAGGTGATGGATGTGGCACGCCAGGTCCACTGGATCCCCGACTTCGGCCTGGAGCGCGAGCTGGACTGGCTGCGCAACATGGACGACTGGATGATCTCCAAGAAGCGCTACTGGGGCCTGGCGCTGCCGATCTGGACCTGCGACGACTGCGGCTGGTTCGACGTGGTCGGCAGCGAGACGGAGCTGAAGGAGCGCGCGGTGGCGGGCTGGGAGGAGTTCGCCGGCCACACGCCCCACAAGCCCTGGATCGACGCGGTCAAGATCCGCTGCGAGGGCTGCGGCGGTGTCGCCTCGCGCATCCCCGACGTCGGCAACCCCTGGCTCGACGCCGGCATCGTGGCCTACTCGACGCTGCACTACCGCGACGACCGTGAGTACTGGCGCCAGTGGTTCCCGGCCGACTTCATCACCGAGTCCTTCCCGGGCCAGTTCCGCAACTGGTTCTACTCGCTGCTGGCGCAGAGCACCGTGTTGACCGGGCAGCCGCCGATGAAGACGGTGCTCGGCTTCGCCACGCTGCGCGACGAGCACGGCGAGGAGATGCACAAGAGCAAGGGGAACGCCATCTGGTTCGAGGACGCCGCCGACAACATGGGCGCCGACGTGATGCGCTGGCTCTACCTCAAGCACAACCCGGCGGCCAACCTCAACTTTGGCTTCACCCTGGGCGACGAGGCGCGACGGGCCTTCATCTTGCCGCTCTGGAACTCCTACGCCTTCTTCGTGAACTACGCCGCGCTCGACGGCTTCAACCCGCTGGAGCACGAGGTGCCCTTAGCCGAGCGCACGCTGCTCGACCGCTGGATCGTCTCGCGCCTGCAGGAGCTGATCGGGCTGGTGCGCGAGCGGCTCTTCGCCTACGACAACCTGACGGCGGCGCGCGCCATCGAGGACTTCGTGGTCGAGGAGCTGTCGAACTGGTACATCCGGCGCAACCGGCGCCGCTTCTGGAAGGCGGAGAACGACCGCGACAAGATCGCGGCCTACCTGACGCTGCACGAGGTGCTGGTGGGGATCACCACGCTGCTGGCGCCCTTCACCCCCTTCATCACCGAGGAGATGTACCAGAATCTGGTGCGCGCGGTCGATCCCGCCGCGCCGGAGTCGGTGCACCTGACCGCCTACCCGGAGGTCGATGAGGCCAAGATCGACCGCGAGCTGACGCGCGACATGGCGGTGCTGCTGCGTGTGGTCGGGCTGGGCCGCTCGGCGCGCAGCCAGGCGGGCGTCAAGGTGCGCCAACCGCTGGCGCAGGTGCTGGTCGGCTCGCGCCAGCCGGGCGCGCTGGAGGCGGTCGAGCGCCTGCAGGATCAGTTGCTCGATGAGCTGAACGTCAAGTCGTTCGCGCTCATGGAGCAGCCAGAGGAGTACGTCAGCTACCAGGTCAAGCCGAACCTGCCGCTGCTCGGGCCCAAGTACGGGCCCAAGCTGGGCGCTGTCCGCACGGCGATCCAGGCGGCCGAGCCGGCACGGCTGGCGCGGCTCGCCCGCGCCGGGCGGCCAACCCCGCTGCAGTTGGACGGCGAGACGATCGAGTTGACGCCAGAGGAGTTGCTGGTCGAGGTCAAGTCCAAGCCCGGCTACGCCGTGGCCGAGGATCGCGACTTCATCGTGGCGCTCGACCTGACGATCACGCCCGAGCTGCGGCTGGAGGGGCTGGCGCGCGACTTCGTGCGCGGCGTGCAGGAGGCGCGCAAGACGGCCGGCCTGAACGTCGAGGACACGATCGTGACGACGTTTGCAGCGAGCGGCGAGCTGGCCGAGGCGATCGAGCGCTTCGCGGCGTACATCAAGGCCGAGACGCTCTCGGAGGCGCTGGAGCCGGGCGCCCCGCGCGCCGGCGCCTTCAGCGAGACGGTCAAGGTCGGCAACCAGCCGGTCACGATCGGCATCGAGAAGGTCGGCCGCCTGGCCAAAGTCGAGGCCGACGACTGCTAAAGGGCGGGTTGCAAACCCGCCCCTCCAAGTCCTACCTGCTCCCCCTCTCCCAGCATTGGGAGAGGGGGCTGGGGTGAGGGCCCGTCTAGTCGCCGCGCACGAAGCCCTGGTCGCGCAGGACGTCCATGATGCGGCGGGCGTTGTCCTGCGCCGTGCAGCCGACGGTGTCCAGGATGATCTCCGCGCTCTCCGGCGCCTCGTACGGGTCGTCGATGCCGGTGAAGCCGGTCACCTCGCCGCGGCGCGCCTGGGCGTAGAGCCCCTTGACGTCGCGCTGCTCGCAGACCTCCAGCGGCGTGTCGACATAGACCTCGACGAACTGGTCGGAGCCGACCATGGCGCGCACGTCGCCGCGCGTGGCGCGGTACGGGCTAACGGCGGCGCAGATGGCGATCCCGCCGTGCCGCACGATCTCCGAGGCCACGAAGCCGATGCGCCGGATATTGGTGTCGCGGTCATCCTTGCTGAAGCCCAGCCCCTTGGAGAGGTGGGTGCGCACGACGTCGCCGTCGAGGATGGTCGACTGCCGGCCGTGCTGCTGCAGCAGCGCGGTCAGGATCTCGGCGGTGGTCGACTTGCCGGCGCCGCTCAGGCCGGTGAACCAGACGCAGACACCCTGGCGGTAGCGGGGCGGGTAGGCCTCGCCCAGGATCGCGGCGACCTCCGGGCGGGTAAACCAACCCGGCAGCGTGCGCCCGTTGGCGAGGTAGTCCACGCGCACCTGGGTACCGGAGATCGAGGCGGTCGTGGCGCCCTCGGGCACGCGGTCGATCTCCTCGTAGCGGTCCTCGTCCGGCAGGTAGACCATCTGGTGGAAGGTCAAGACGCGCACGCCGATCTCGTCGCTGTACTTTTGCACCAGCTCCTGCGCGTCGTAGGGGCCGTAGAAGGGCTTGCCGGTCGAGTCGATACCGGGGCTGGCGTGGTCGCGCCCGACGATGAAGTGGTTGGCGCCGTGGTTGCGCCGGATGATCGCGTGCCAGACCGCCTCGCGCGGGCCGGCCATGCGCATCGCCAGCGGCAGGAGCGAGAGCAGGATGCGGTTGGGATCGTAGTAGTTGGCGGTCAGCGCGCGGTAGGTGCGCACGCGAGTGATGTGATCGACGTCACCAGGCTTGGTCATGCCGACGGAGGGATGCAGCAGCAGCACGCCGTTGACCGCCTCGATGGCCCGCTTGGTCAGCTCCTCGTGGGCGCGGTGGAGCGGGTTGCGCGTCTGGAAGGCGACCACGTTCGGGTTGCCGATCTCCTCCAGCCTGGCGCGCGTCTGCGCCGGGGTGCGCCGCAGATCCTGGAAGTCGAAGTGCTGCGGCAGCGCCAGCACCTGCAGCGGGCCGGAGATGTTCAGCCGGCCCCAGCGCGACATCTCGGCCACCAGCGGGTGGCGCAGGTCGCGCGTGCGGAAGACCTTATCGGCCACCTCGTCGCGGTCCCAATCGTAGATCTCCTCAACCGTCATCACGGCCAGGAGGTTGTTCTTGCTGTCGCGCAGGGCGATATCGGCTCCCAGCTCGATCCCCGGCGCCGGCTCGACCGGCAGGGTGATCGGCATCGGCCAGACCGTTCCGTTCGCCAGGCGCATCTCATCCAGGACACCGTGAAAATCGCGCTGGCCCATGAAGCGGTCGAGCGGCGAGAACCCGCCGGTCGCCAGCAGCTCCAGATCGCAGACGGAGCGATCGGAGAGCTGCACGGAGGGGAGACCACCGGCGTAGGCGTGGAGCGCCTCGCGCTGATCCTCCGGAACGAGCAAGTCAACGAGGTGCCCCCCGTACGGCGCAATCAAAATACCCGGCGTGTCGTTAGCCACATCTGTTCCCTTCCCGGCAACGTTGACCCGATCCAATTGCGTAACGCATTGATTTTTCCTGATCGGCCGCCATCAGGTCAACCTCCCATCGTACCGGTCGTGTGCGACGGGTACTGCGTGCACGTCAAGTGTGCAAGATTGGGGTTGAGCAAGCATGGAGAAACGAGTGCGGCGCCGTCAAGGGCCGGCGCGGGCAACGAGGACGGCCCCCGACGCGGAGCGAGGCCGCCCGGCTGCACGCGCGCATCAGCCCCCCAAGCCTATCGCTTGGGCGGCGGGCCGTCGCCCTGCCAGTGCTCCTCGACCACCACGCGCTCGCGGCGATAGGGCGTGCGCAGCGTCTGCTCGTGCTCGGCGGCCACCCGCGTGATGCGCAGCAGCTCCTTCAGCCGCAAGCGCCGCTCGATCACCACTTCCTCCTCGACGATCGGCACCACGTAGGCATCGCCGTCCATGTACGGTTCGAGCATCTCCGGGATGACCTCGTCGACCGGAACGTGCTCGATCTGCATCTCCTGGTGGCGCAGCGGCAGGGTGCGCTCGTCGAGCTGCTGCTCGACCTGCTTGCGCACGTGCACGTGGCCCAGGTCGACCACCCGTGTCTGAATCTCGACCTGCTCCTCCACCACCGGGATCGTGAGACCCACCGCCGTGCCGCGCAGCCGCTGCGTGGCCGCCACCGAGGCGCTGGCCGGCGGCACATCGCGGCGCGACACCCCCAGGTAGAGCGCGCCATTCTGCACGCGATCGACCATCGGGCGTGTCACCCGCAGGAACTCTTCGACGCCCCGGCTGGCGGTCTCGACGTTGGCCAGCACGATCACCTCGGCGGGCGCGCCGGGATCGTCGAGATCGACGCGCGGCACCGAGGTGATCACGCCGAGCGGGCCGTCCAGGGCATAGACCGGCATGCCGACGGTCAGGTACGCGAGCCAGCTCATCGCCACCTCCTCATTCCCAGGCCAGGCTCGGCGGCTCGGCGCTCAGCTCCGGCAACTCCGGCAGCCCCGCGCGCGGGCGTGCGCCCCGGCGAATCACCACCTCCTCACGGACGACCGGCCGCGTCACCACCACGGCCTGCTCACCGCGGATCGGGATGACGATCTCCAGTTCCTGGAAGGGCGCCACCAGACCCTCGGCCGGCACGGGCGGATTGACCGTGCGCCGCTCCACCCGGATCTCCTCCAGGCGTAGCGGGGCATCGACCGGCAGCTCCTCCTCGGGAGCGCCCGGCTCGACGATCAGTAGCGGCTCGGCCGGCGGCGCAGCCGGCTCCTCCAGCCTCGGCAGGCGCCGCGTCAGCGCGTGCGCCACCCTGGTAGGCGGCTGGTCCCAGCCCTGCTGCGCGATCGCCTCGCCGCTCAGGCCGAGGTGGACCCGCCGGTGCTCGACCGCGACGATGGCAGCGACCGGGATATAGAGATCGGTCTTGAACAGGAGCCCCTTCTCGACCACGATGTAGCTGCCGCGCACGTCGGCTACCGCGCCGAGCTTGGCGCCGTCCGACGCGACCACATCCCAGCCGTCGTCGATTTCCCAGACCCGCCGCTCGGCCTGGGTTGGCTCGTTCCAGATCACCCGCACCCTCCGTTCGCTATTCGTTTCGCGCTGGCGACCGCGGCCAGCGTCGGGCTGGCGCGGGGTCGAGCAAGGGATGTGCCACTGCGCGTATACTGTCCGGGCGGTGAGGAACCAGATGGAGCCGTTCAACATCGACGTGCGTCCGGCGCCGATCCGGGAGCGGCCCCGGCTGGGCCAGCTCTACCACGCGCACTTCGCCGACCCGCGCCGCGAGCGCCTCTTCCTCTCCTCGCTCAGCTTCTTCCTGACGATCATCATCGTGCGCGGTATCACCCACGCCATCCGGGCCGGGTTTGGGCCGTTCCACAACATCACCGCGGGCGCGCTCCACATCCACCACCTGGTACCCGGCATCGTCCTGCTGCTCGCCGTCGGCTACCTGCAGCTCCTCCAGCCGCGCGTGCAGGGCCGGCTCTGGCTCGATGTCGAGCGGCTGCTGGCGATCCTCTACGGCCTCGGCGCCGGCCTGACGCTGGACGAGTTCGCCCTCTGGCTGCACCTGCAAGACGTCTACTGGCTGCCGCAGGGCCACGAGAGCTGGAATGCCATCGAGCTCTTCTTCTCGATCCTCTCGATCGGCTGGTGGGGTGGTCCCTTCTTCCGCGCCCTCGGCCACGACACGCTGCGCTTCCTGCGGCGCCTCGATTGACGCGCGAGCGAGGCGACCTGGGGGCTGCGCTGGGTCCGCTGCGTGCCTGCGTTGAATCTGCTAGACTGTCCGCGTCGATACTGTACCTGCCGACCCACCTTCCCCCGGTTTGCTCGCGACCCGCACGCGCTTCGGTGGGGAGCGATTGGATCCAGCTTCCGTGAGGTTCTCGTCGCGCAGCACGCTGCGTACATTGCCGGTTGTCGCCCTCGTGCTCTCCTTCGCCGCCGTCCCGGCCACAGCCGCCGCCGCCCTGACCGCGGCCGATCCGTCCTTCAGCCACGTCTGGCAACTGACCGACCAGCCGGTGGTCGATGGTGTCTCGCGCAGTTGGATGTGGGGGCCGCGGGCGGATACGCCGGGCATCGAGGAGCGCTACCTGGAATCGCCGGGCGGCGAGCGGCTGGTGCAGTACTTCGACAAGGGCCGCATGGAGGTCAACGACCCCCAGGCCGACCCGAACGGCGAATGGTACGTGACCAGCGGGCTGCTCGACCGTGAGCTGATCAGCGGGAAGATCCAGGTCGGCGATAACCGCTACCTGGACACCGGAGCCGGCGCGCCGATCCCGGTCGCCGGCGACCCCAGCAACCCGTTCCCGACCTACGCCGATCTCCAGCGGGTGATCGATCGCAGTCAACCCGACCGCACCGGCAACTCCGCCACGCTCGTGCTGACGCCCACTGGGCAAGCCGACCGGCCGGAGGCCACCACCGACCCCAACGCGCAGTTCGTCCACTATGCGCGCTACATCGGCCCCACCGGACGACCGGTCGGCTATAACATCCCGCGCGCCTTCTGGGACTATATGAATCAGGCCGGGCCGGTCGACGACGGCGGCACCACCCACCAGGCCGCACCCCTCTTCGACTGGCTCTTCACGCTCGGCTGGCCGATCGCCGATCCCTTCTGGGCGCAGGTCAGCCTCGCCGGCACGAGCCAGTGGGTGCTGGTGCAGCCTTTCGAGCGCCGGCTGCTGACCTACACCCCCTCCAACCCAGCAGGCTGGAAGGTTGAGATGGGGAACATCGGGCTGCACTACGAGCGCTGGCGCTACGCACAAACGCCGCCGGTGCAGCTCAGCGGCGACCAGGCCTTCCTCGCCATGCAACAGGGGAATCAGTGGTCGTATTCGACCTCGGCCGGCGAGACCGAGCTGTGGCGCGCGACCGGGATCTCGCGCAGCTTCCTCGGCGGCTCGGCGCTGGCCACCCGGCAGGAGAGCGGCCCGATGGGCAGCCGCAACACCTACTGGTCGATCACCCCCAATGGCATGGACCTCGACGGCTACGATCAGTACGACGCCGGCGGCAAGCTGAGCGACACGGTCGTCTATTGGCCGCCGCTGCACTACCTCCCCGCTGCCAGCCCCTATGTCGGCGATGCCTGGTCGACGGTGTCCACGGCCATCTCCACCACCGGCCCGCCGCGCCGTGTGACGCTCTCAGTGCAGGTGACGAGCTACGAGCGGGTCAGCACCCCGGCGGGGATCTTCACCTCGTGGAAGCTCACCATCGTCCAGTGGGATAACACCGACCCGGCACACCCGAAGCAGAACGTCACCACGCTCTGGTTCGCGCCGAACATCGGCACGGTCGGCTGGCTGACCGCCAGCTTCGCGGCGCAGTTGCAGGCGCTCACGATCCTGCCGCCGGGCTAACCGAGGTGGCTGTGGCTCTCCCTGGCCGTGAAAGTGTGGTGGGCAGCGGCACGGGCGCGGGCGCGGTGCGCGTCGACCGGGCAGGCGTGGCTGGGGTAGGAGAGGCACTGGCAGGCTTCGAGGTCGAGATGGCTGCCGTCCTGCTGGACGTAGCACCAAAACGACGGGCCGTGCTTGTGGCAGGGCACCAGTTCGCCCGCCTCGGCCACGCGACCCAGACGGCAGGTGGTGGGTATGACCACGCTCATCGCCTCGCGCTCCTCTGATTCCTCCCTGTCGCGGCCGGGCGGCCGCTCCCCCAGAAGCGTACTCAGCCGCTAACGACTTGGCAAGGCTGGTCGCGGCCCGCTCCTGTCCACTTGGGCAGGCCAAACGGCTTGCTTGTACGTTGTAACCTTGACCGGACGACACGGGTTGGGAACGGGAGGGATTGAGCAAGCGTGGTGCAGGGGAGACGAGCGGTGCTGCTCGGGCTCATCCTGGTGCTGGCTGCCGGCTGGGCAGCACCGGGGCAGGTCGCGGCGGCCGATTTCACGACGGCGACGATCTATTTCAGCGAGACCGGACACCATCTCAGCGGAGATTTCCTCAAGACCTGGCAGGCCAATGGCGGCCTGATGACCTTCGGCTACCCCATCAGCGAGCCGCTGCAGCAGGACGGCATGACCGTCCAGTATTTCGAGCGCGCCCGGCTGGAGGAGCACCCCGAGCACACCGGCACCCCCTACGTGGTCGAGGCCACGCTGCTGGGCAACTGGGTGGCCCAGACGCGGCGGAGTGAGGCGCCCTTCAAGCCGCTGCCGGCCAACACCGGCGCCGGTGGCGACTCCGGCCGGCGCTTCTTCCCCGAGACGGGGCACAGCCTGGCCTACGGCTTCCTCAAGTACTGGCAGGAGAACGGCGGGCTCTACGTCTTCGGCTATCCGATCTCCGAGGAGTTCTCCGAGAAGAACCCCGACACCGGGCAGGTCTACACGGTGCAGTACTTCGAGCGCGCCCGCTTCGAGTACCACCCCGAGAACCAGGGCACCCAGTTCGAGGTGCTGCTTGGCCGGCTCGGCGCGCAGTACGCCACCGCGCGCGACGTCACCACCAGCGCCGTCAAGCAGCAGGACGGCTCGGTGACCGCTTTCGCCGGCCTGCTCGACCCGCGCTGGTCCAAAGCGCTGCGCACCGAAGATGGGTTCGCGGTGGGGATCGTCACCGCCGACTCGCTGAACATCCGCTCGGCGCCGCAGCTCGACGCCGGGGTCGTCGGCACGACCTACAAGCGCCACCCGGTCGAGATCCAGGACATCGTCGACGGCGATAGCGTCAACGGCGTCACGGTCTGGTACAAGATCGGCGACGGCCAGTACATCGCCGCCGGCTGGGTCGAGCCCTTCGTGCCGGACAAGCCGCCCGCGACCTACTCCGGCCACTGGGTCGACGTCAGCCTGAGCAACTTCTACGCGGTGGCCTACGACGGCGAGCGCCCGGTCTACGCGGCGATCATCACTGCCGGGCGCGACGGCAAGACGCCGACAGGCGTCTACCAGATCTTCAGCCGGGTCGAGGACGAGACGATGGACTCGGCCACCGTGGGCATCCCCAAGGGCGCGCCGGGCTACTACTACCTCGAGCACGTGATGTACACGCAGTACTTCAAGGCCGACGGCTACGCGGTGCACGGCAACTGGTGGACCGACCCCTCGAACTACGGCGGCTTCACCAGCAACGGCTGCGTCGGCCTGCAGAACAGCGACGCGCTCTGGTTCTGGAACTTCCTGAGCATCGGCTCGACGGTGCAGATTCATACCTAGCGGGGG
>DASSHC010000014.1:0-6444 GCA_035693105.1 Thermomicrobiaceae bacterium
CCAGCGCCGGGGTCTCGCCGCGCACGGTCAGCACCGGAGCAATCATCAACTCGGCGGCGCGCGTCCCCTGGGCGAAGCGCAGCGCTTCGCGCTCGGCATCGGAGAGGCGCATGAAGGGGAGCTTGCGCATCAGGAGGCGGGCCAGGCTCGGGCGCATGGCCGGGTCGAGCCGCCGCAGCAGCTCGGCATCGGTCACCACGCCGATGGGGCGGCGCGCCTCGTCGACCACCACCGCCCGGTTGAGCCGGGTCGAGACGACCGCCTCGACGACCTCGGGCAGCCCGGCGTCGGCCGCGACCGCCGGCGCCTCGGGCGTCATCACCTCGGCCACGGTGGCGCTCGGTGGCGCCGGTAGCGCTTCGCCTTCGGGTTCGCCCACGGTGGTCAGCGCTCCGACGGCCGCCGCGCGCAGCACGTCGACACGCGAGACGATGCCGACCAACTGGCCGTCGCGATCGACCACCGGCAGCCGCTTGAGGCGCTTGAGCGCCATCACGTGCGCCGCTTCCCCCAAACTCGTGTCGGGCGCGACCGTCACCACGTCCGCGGTCATGACGCCGGCGGCGGTCAGGCCGGTCTCGGCCAGCCGGCTCATCAGTTGGCCGAGCGCCTCCGGTTCGAGGAAATGGAGGAGTTCCGCGCGCAGGCTCAGGCCGCCGCGCTCGATCAGGTCGCCGTTGGTCACCAGCCCGATCAGCTTGCCCGCGTGATCGACCACCGGCAGGGCGCGGTAGTTGCGGTCGACCAGGAGCTCTACCAGATTCTGGATCGGCGTCTCGGGGAAGACCGTCGCCGGCTGGCGCGTCATGATCGCCTCTATCGTCTGCCGGTCGTCGAGGCGGGGCGGCACGGACGGCCCGTGCGTGACGATCTCGACCGTGTCGGCCACGATCAGCCCCTCGCCAACCAGCGTGCGAATCTCCGGGAGGAGTTGCGCCACACGCTCCGGCGTGTCGATCCACTCGATCACGATCGGCAGGTCGAGCATCAGCACCTCGATCGTGTCGGAGTGGAGCCGGTGATGCGGGCCGAAGCCCTCGATGCCGCGGAAGACCGTGGCGCCCATGGCGCCGTGCCGCCGCAGGTAGCCGACGATCTCTTGCCGCAGCGAGTGCCCGTGACTGCGGGCGCCCTCCATCAGGTAGATGCGCACGCGCCGCCCCTCGCCCAGGTTCTCCATCGCGCTGCCCTCCGCCCTGCTGGTGGTCCCGCGAACGGATGACCGGAGTTGGAGCGCCTGCTCCGGCTGAATCACCTCAACCGGCGTACCACCGAACCGAGCGGCTACCAGACGCGCTTCTCGCCCACTAGCAGGGTCAACGCGGCCAGGTAGGCCCGCTCGTCGTCGTCGGAGAGCAGCTCGCGGCGGCGCGCCTCCAGCTTGAGAACGTAGCGCTCCATCGCCTCGGAGACGTCGGTCAGGCGCCGGGCCTGCCGGCGCAGCAGCAGCGCCGCCCGCTCGTCGTCCAGCAGCCCGAGCATCAGGTGCAGGTGCCGCAGGCAGAGCCCGTCGCCGCGCTCGAAGGCGGCGCGGCCAGCGGGGGTCAGCAGCTCGGCGGCGAGTCTGCGCGCGCTCGCCTCCTCGGCTCGCCGGCGCACCTCGCAGGCCGGACAGCGCTCGACGCTGGGCAGCAGCCGCGCCACCTGCGCGCGCGCCGAGGCGGCGGGGAGCGCCGCGGCGGCCTGCAGGCGCCAGGCGACGTGCTCTAGCAGCGCCGGGTAACCGCTGCTCAGGCCGCGCGGCGAGGCCACCGCCTCCAGGTGCCAGGTGTGGAGGGCGCAGAGCCCACCGGCCGCGCGCAACGCCTGGCGCGCTTCAGAGTTGACCGCCAGCTCGTACTGCTCGTGGCAGAGGTAGTCGTGGACCGCCGCGAAGGCGGCGGCGCAGAGCGGGCAGCCGCCGCGCTCCGCCTCCCGCGCCAGGCTCCACGAGGCCAGCTCCAGCGCGCTCGGCGACCCGTCCGGTACCTCAGTCGCCGGCTCCGGCAGGGGCGCGGCCAGCGGAGGGAGCGGGGTGCCGCTCAGGAGCGCGTCGCGCAGCCGCTCCAGCCGCGCGGCCAGGGCCTCCAGCGCGATCCGGCGCTGGGCCGCGTCCGCCCCCGCGCCGAACGGCTGGAGCACGGCCTCCAGTTGCCGCCGCGCCGCTTCGAGCGCCGCGTGCGAGGCGAGGTCCAGCTCGTGGACGCTGAGCGCGAGATACGCGTCGACGCCGCGTCCGAGCGCCGCGACCAGGTGCTCGACGCCGCGGCGCGCCTGCCGCTCCAGCATGCGGCGCACGACGCGGCGGGCGAGGCCGTCCGGCAGCGGCAGCATCGGCGCCAGGTCGTCCTGGCGCTCGCCGCTCCCAGCCGCCTCCAGGCGGCGTCGCTCGCGCTCCAGATCGAAGTCGGGTGGGCGCCAGCCCGCCGCGTCCTCCGCGTCCGGCGGCGACGCGGAGCGTGGCGGCGCCAGCCCGACCGCCGTGCCGGCGTCGCGCGCGAGCCGCGCCACCAGCTCGTCCAGCCGTGACCCAGCCTGGGCGAACTGCTCGTTGGCGACAGTGGCGAGCGGTTCGGCCTGCGCGGCGAGCCAGGCGTGGCCGCGCTCGACCAGCCAGCCGCTCAGCCAGGCGCGCGTCCGCAGGTAGAGGTCATCCGCCGCTAGCTCACCCAGCTCGGCGAGCTGCCGCTCCAGCGCATTCGCCAGCGCCGCCCCTGTCTCGGCCGCGAAGCGCCCGAGCGCGGGCGCGAACACCGGCGCGCGCCAGGCCGTCAGCGCCGCCTCGACCTCGGCGACGATCGCGCCGCGCGCCGCCTCGCGCGCCTGGAACTGCTGGTCGAGCGCGTGCGCTCGCTCAGCGGCCTGCGTCTCCGACTGGCCGTGGGCCGCCTCGGTCAGATCGAGCGCCATGCGCGCCCCATCCAGCAGCCGCAGCGCGCGGTCGAGGAGCGCGGTCAGGAAGACGGCGCCGCGCTCGACGGAGAGGAACTCGGCCAGCGCCGACTCGAAGGCGGGCAGCCCGCTCGCCTCCAGCCGCGCGGCGTCGTTCCCCCGTTTGGCCGCCAGCGCCTCGCGCGCCGAAAGCGGGAAGAGGCGCACCCCCTCCACCTCCAGCCGCCGCGCCAGCGCCGCCTGGGTGAAGGCCAGCACTTCGGCGCGCTCGCCGCGGTCCAACTGATCGGCCTTGTTCAGCACGAAGAAGACCTTGCGCACGTGCTGGCGGATGGTGTCGAGGAACGCCAGCTCGGCCTCGGTCAGCGGTGACTCGGCGCTGGTGACGACGATGGCGGCGTCGGACTCGGGCAGCGTGGCGTAGGCCGAGACGGTGTTGTGCGCGTGCAGCGAGCCGATGCCGGGGGTATCAATGAAGCGCAGCCCGCGGCGCAGGAAGGGCACCGGCGCCTCGATCTCCGCCGCCAGCACCCCTTTGGCGTTCTCCGGGTTGCCGCGCTCGGTGACGTAGTCCGCGATCTCGGCCAGCGGGATCTCCTGCGGCAGCGCGAAGCCGCGCCGGCGCAGCACCGCGCGGGGCGCCGGGCCGTAGCGCAGCGCGGTCACCACCGAGGTCAGCGGCACGGCGGCCACCGGCAGCAGCTCCTGCCCGACCACCGCGTTGATCAGCGAGCTCTTGCCGCGCTTGAACTGCCCCAGCACGGTCAGGTTGAACTGATCCTCGGCCAGGCGCGCGAGGAGCGCTTGCACGCGCGCTGCTCCCGGCGCGCGGCACTGCTCCAGCAACTGCCGCGTCTCCCGCAGCAGCCCCGCGACATCGTGCTTGGCCTGGACGTAGGAGCGAAGCGCGGCGTCACGCTCGACCATGCCCTCTGCCACCATTCCTTCGATCTGTCTGGGCATCGTCAGGAGTCATCAGCGGCGGCTCGGGCCTGGTGGGGCAGCCGGCCCGGCGGACTCCAGCGCCGGTGGCGGCCGTGGCGTTTAGCGGCGCTCAGCCCACCACCTGCTGGTAGAGCCGGAGCACGTTCTCGCCCAGGATGCCGCGCACGGTGTCGTCGTCGTGGCCGCGCCGCAGCAGTTCCTCGGTGATGCGCGGGTAGCCAGCCACGCTCCGCACCTCATGTGGGGCATTGAGCGTGCCGTAGAAATCGGCGCCCAGCCCAGCGCCGCGCGGGCCGCAGAGCTGCATCAGCCGTTCCAGATCATCGACCAGCGCCCCCACCGACGGGATCCGGTAGAAGATCGCGCAGGCCACCCC
Organism: Thermomicrobiaceae bacterium; assembly: GCA_035693105.1. GTDB lineage: Bacteria > Chloroflexota > Chloroflexia > Thermomicrobiales > Thermomicrobiaceae > DASSHC01. The sequence continues at coordinate 4,193 of DASSHC010000014.1, forward strand.
GCCGCCCTCGCCCAGCCGCCGCAGCATCCGCTCCTGCTCGGGGTTGGACGCGCGCGCGTGCGAGTGGATCAGCGGCCGCCGCGCCAGCTCCAGCAGCTCGTCGGTTGCCGCCGGACCGAGGTGGGCCAGGTCGATCAGGATGCGCAGCCGCTCCAGCTCGCGCACCGCCTCCTCGCCCAGCCAGGTCAGACCGCCGGGATGCCGGGCGCTGCTGCTGCCATCCGCCAGCGGATTCGGGTTGCTCCAGGTGAGCGAGACGAGCGTGACCCCAAGACTGCGCAACACCCGCAGCAGCCGCAGATCGTGCCCGATCGGGTCGAGCCCCTCGACGCCCAGGATGCCGGCGACGACGCCGTCCTGCTTGGCGCGGCGGATCTCGGCCGCCGTGGTCGCCAGCCGGAGCTGATCGGGGTAGCGGGCCAGCGCCTCGTGGAAGGTGGCGAGCATCGCCAGGGCGCGCGGCAGCACCGCCCCGGCGTATTCGGGCCGCACGACGCGGTAGTCGAGCCCGTAGGGGGCGGTGAAGATGGCGAAGACCTGCGCGGTCACGCCGCCGGCCCGCAGCAGCGGCAGCGAGACCTGCCCGGCGCAGCCCGCCTCGGTCGCTGTCGCCGGCGGCGCGGCATCCTCCCAGCTCGCCTCCCCGTCGGTCAGCGCCATCAGGATGTCCGAGTGAGCGTCGAGGACGATGCTGTCGCGGTGCAGCGCGCGGGCGCGCTCGCCAAGCTCTGCGTCAGTGAGAGACATCGACTCGCACCCACCCTCCGTCTCGTACGGCACCAGCCTCCGGACGATACGAGCGTGCGTCGCGCCCGTCAAGGCCGTGCCGAAGGCGGGCGCCGCCGGCGCGTCGACGGGATCGACGCGAGGGCCAGGGTCAGGCCGATGCTCGCTCCCGTGGGCGTGCGGGTGCGTCGTAGTTCAGCCCAGGCTCACCCGCCGTTGACTTGGACTGCGCGGGGTGCCCCGTGAAGCGAGGGACATCGCGGCGAGCGGCGACCCGGGCTCGTGGCCCGCCCAGTAGAGGCGCGCCACGAGCTGAGCGATCGTCCCGCGTAGGGCTAGTTGGAGATCGTGTTCACCGTGTTCTGTTGATAGAGGTCGGCATCCTCCTGAGTGACCCGGTTGAACACGACGACGGTGTTGGTTACGGGGTTGACCTCGCCAAGCAGCGCGATGCCCCAGGTCTGCGGCCCAAAGCCCCCATTGCCGCTGATCTTGTTCAAGGAGATCAGGTTGCCGTTGACCTGGTCGCCCGGAGTGTTGCTGTGAATCACGACTCCCGGCCCAGCGTTATCGCTGATGGTGTTGCCGGAAACGCGGTTGAAATTCGCGATGGTGCTGGGCGAGTCCGCCGCCACCACGATCCCCACCGAGTTACCCTTGACCGTGTTGTTCCGAACAGTATTGCCGTAAACGCCAGCACCCGCGTTGTAGGAGGAAATCACGATGCCGCAGCCCGTCGGGTTATTCAGCACCGTGTTGTTCACGATTTGATTGCCGCGCCCAGGCGCGAGCGTCGCCGGGTTGAAGGCGCCGGTATTCAGCGGTCCCTCATCGTTGATCGCGATCCCGCCATCGGCCAAATTGTTCTCGACCGTGTTGCCCCGCACCACGACCGAATAGGTTCCATCGAGTTGGATGGCCTTATCCTCGGGCGTACAGGGGCCAGTCGGCGGTGTCCCAGGTGCGGGGCAGAGGTGCGGATTCACTCCGTTGTTGCTGACGACATTGTTGACGACCATAACGTCATGGGTATTCTGAATGTAGATTCCATGATCGTCGGCGTGTTGAATGGTGGCGTTGCGGATCACCGCCCGGGTGGCATCCGGACCAACGAAAACGCCGATGTTGCAGCCGGTAGCGTCGATCGTGCCCGTGATGGTGTCGCCGGTCTGGGCCACCACGGCGGCAGTCATGCCGGTGTCGCCGGCTGGTTGGCAAGCGCCATCGGCGGCCACGGGCGCGGCGAGCGCGATTCCACCGGCGATCGTGAGTCCGAGACCGAGCACCAGCGCGCCGGCCAGGCGGATCGCGCGTTGCGCCAGCCCTCGCAGCGCATCGGACTGAACACCTGCGTTCATAGCAGCCCTTCCCTCCAGCGAATGAGAACGTATGCCGCCAACTTGGGCGGGTTCACCGGCCCCCTCGGAACCCTTGCCGTTTCCCCGCATCTGGGCGGCTGCAGCCAGCGTATCGTAATCCGATCTACATGGTCAACACATGCAGCGCCGATTCCCGTTCCCCGGCTC
>DASSHC010000015.1:0-8222 GCA_035693105.1 Thermomicrobiaceae bacterium
AAAGCTCAGCCCCATCAGTGGGCTTCGCGGATTCAGCGCGGGAATTATGGCGTTTGCGGCAATAACCTGGCGTACGCCATCTCGCTCCTAGCCTGTTTCAACAGGCTTCGTCTGTTAGCGCTGCGGCTTTAGCCCAGCGCGACATGGACGACGGAACTCCAGGATAAGTCCTCAAACTCCATTAACCCCGCGCGCCGGGCGGCACCGAGGCTTCGGGAGTCATCACGAACCTTCCACGAATCCCCACGATACGCGGCACCAAGCCCGAACGAATGGCGACAACCGTCCTCGCGGCGACTCGTCCATTGTCCCTCGCCTCTGCTCGCGTCGATTCGAGCAAGTGTGCCATCCCCCATTGGCACACCGAGGCCTCGCGTACATCACGTCTTGGCGCGCAACTGGCGGGGAAGGCGTGGAGGCTGCGGCGTGTTCGAGCCTTGGTGAGCGCGACGCCGCGCGGTAGGAGGAGAAGCAGATGGCCGGCTACAACGACTACCCCGGCGCGGTGCGCGCCCCCGAGTTCCCCGCCGGCCTGGAGTGGCTCAACGTCGAGCGCCCGCTGCGCCTGGCCGACCTGCGCGGCAAAATCGTGATCCTCGACTTCTGGACCTACGGCTGAATCAACTGCCTGCACCTGCTGCCGCAGTTAGCGGCGGTCGAGCACCGCTTCCCCGAGCACCTGGCCGTGATCGGCGTCCACTCGCCCAAGTTCCCCACCGAGCACACCAGCCGCGGCCTGCGCGGCGCCGTGGGCCGGCTGGAGATCGCGCACCCGGTCGTCAACGACGCCGAGATGGCGGTCTGGGATGCCTACGGCGTGCGCGCCTGGCCGACGCTGATGTTCGTCGACCCGCGCGGCTATGTGGTCGGCAAGCACGAGGGCGAGGCCAGCGCCGACGAGCTGGCCGACGTGGTCGCCGGGCTGATCGAGCGCTACCGCCAGCAGGGCGTACTCACCCCCGGACCGATCCCCGGCCTGGCGCCGCTCAAGCCGCCCAGCGGCCCGCTCGCCTTCCCCGGCAAGGTGCTGGCCGATGCCGCCGGCGATCGCCTCTTCGTGGCCGACTCCGGCCACCAGCGCCTCGTGGTCAGTGCCCTCGACGGCGCTAATCCCTGGGTCATCGGCTCGGGCGAGCCGGGGCTAGCCGACGGCCCGGCGGCCGAGGCGCGCTTCCACCAGCCGGAGGGGATGGCGCTCGACGGCGACACGCTCTACGTCGCCGACCGCGCCAATCACGCCATCCGCCGCGTCGATCTGGCCGCGCGCCAGGTGACGACCGTAGCTGGCACCGGGCGGCTCGGGCAGGGCTTCACCCACCCCGGCCCCGCGCGGGACGTCGATCTGCGCTCGCCCTGGGACGTCGCGCTGCACGCCGGGGTGCTCTACATCGCCATGGCCGGGCTGCATCAGCTCTGGGCGCTCGACCTCGCCGCCGGCCAACTCCGCCGCTACGCCGGCACCGGCCACGAGGGGATCAAGGACGGCGACCTCGGCCGCTGCTGGCTGGCGCAGCCGAGCGGTCTCGACCGCTCCGGCACCCGTCTCTACTTCGCCGACAGCGAGACGAGCAGTATCCGCACCGCCGATCTGCCGCCCGGCGATCAGGTGCGCACCCTGGTCGGCACCGGCCTCTTCGACTTCGGCGATGTCGACGGCGCCGGGCGCGGCGCGCTGCTGCAGCACCCACTGGGCGTGGCGGCGGGAGAGGGGGTGGGCGTGGTCTACCTGACCGACACCTACAACAGCAAGATCAAGACGATCGACCTGGCGAGCGGCGAGGTGCGGAGCTGGCTCGGCAGCGGTGAGGCGGGCCTGACCGACGGCGTGGGCGCCGCGGCGCGCTTCGACGAGCCGGGCGGGCTATCGCTGGCCGGGCGGCGGCTCTACATCGCCGACACCAACAACCACGCCATCCGCGTGGCCGAGATCGACACGGGCGTGGTGACGACGCTGCGGTTCGCGTTGTAGGGGGCGGCGGCCGTCATCGATCGCGACACGCTCCATTGGCCCGCGTGTCCTCATGTCCCCGTTACTGATACGCGGGCCAGCGAGGGCGGCCACGGGGGGCCGCCCCTACAGGAGACGCGTGTCGTTTGACGCGCTATGTCGACATTGTAGGGGCAGACCCCTGTGTCTGCCCTCTCCCACGCGGCGCCATGCCGGTCGGTTGGTGTTCGCGCGCCCCGCCACCTCCCCGCCCCGTTCCCGCCGTTCCGTGTATCGTACGGGAGTGTGCGGCGGCTGGTGGGCTGATGAATTGGGTGGCAGGGGGCGATGACGGGACTGTCGCTTGAGACCGCTGTGGTCAGCGGGCTGCTGGTGGTGGTGGTCGCCGCGATCCTGGTGCGCCGGATCAACCTCCCCTACACCGCGCTGCTGGTCCTCGTCGGCCTGCTGCTCGGCTTCGTGCCGCTGGTGCCGCATTTCGAGCTGACGCCCGCCGTGATCCTCTTGATCTTCCTGCCGCCGCTCCTGTTTGAAGCCAGCTTCAACCTGCACGAGGAGTCGCTGCGCGAGAGCCTGCCGGCGATGCTTCTCTTGGCCATCCCCGGCACGGTCGTCGGAGCGCTGGTGATCGCCGCGCTGCTGCGTGCCAGCACCGGCAAGCCGCTGAGCATCCTCTTCGTCTTCGGCGCGCTGGTCGCCGCCACCGACCCGATCTCGGTGCTGGCCGTCTTCCGACGGCTGGGCGTCTCGCCGCGGCTGGCGACCATCGTCGAGGGCGAGAGCCTCTTCAACGACGGGGTCGCCATCGTCCTCTTCGGCATCGCGCTGGAGATCGCGCTCGGCCAGCCCTTCCACCTGACCCACGGCCTGGTCGAGTTCGTCCGGGTGGCCCTCGGCGGGGTGGTGGCCGGGCTGGTGTGCGCGCTGCTGGCGATCGCGCTCTTGCGCCGGATCACCGACGCGCTGATCGAGACCGCGTTGACGACCGTGGTGGCCTTCGGCGCCTACGTCCTGGCCGAGCGGCTGGGGGTCAGCGGCGTGATCGCGGTGGTGGTGGCGGGGATCATCCTCAGCCGCGAGCGCGCCGTTAGCATCTCGCCGAGCAGCCGCGTCATGCTCGGCGCGTTTTGGGAGTACATCAGCTTCCTGGGCAACTCGATGATCTTCCTGCTGATGGGGATGCGTATCGCCGCTCCGGAGTTGTGGGACAACCTGGGAACCGTGGCGCTGGTGATGCTGGTGGTGCTCGTCAGCCGCCTGGTGATCGTGGTGCTGGCCAACGGCGTGCTGCGCGTGATGCGGCAGCCGCTCCCCTGGCGCTGGCTGCCGGTGCTGACCTGGGGCGGGCTGCGCGGCGCGGTGACGCTGGCGCTGGCGCTCAGCCTGCCGGCTGGCCTCCCGGAGCGCGACTGGATGCAGGTGATGGCGTTCGGGGTGGTGCTCGTCTCACTGCTGGGCGAGGGGCTGACGATGGAGCCGCTGGTGCGCCGGCTCGGACTGAGCAACCCGCGCCAGGTGGAGTACGAGCGGCACCTGGCGCGTCTCTTCGCGATCAACCGCGCGCTGCGCGTGCTCGATCAGGAGCAGGAGCAGGGCACGCTGCTGCCGAACGTGGTGTCGCTGGTGCGCGCCGGCTACGAGGAGGCCGCGCGCCAGGAGCATCGCGAGCTGGAGGCGCTGGAGGCCAAGGACAGCCGGCTGCGCCAACAACAGCTCCGCCTGACTCGGCGCCAGGCGCTGCTGGCAGAGCGTGCGGCGCTGCACGACCTGGGGCGCCAGGGCCAGATCTCGGCCGAGACGCTCGACGACCTGCTGCGCGCGGTCGATACCGCCCTGGTGCGGCTGGACGAGCCCGGCGAGGAGCCGGCGGCCGAGGAGGAACCGAGCGCCAGGCCGCGGACCTCGCGCTCGCGGCCGGTGCTGCCGCCGGAGTGAGCCGCGCGACCAGCGTACGGCGCGCAAGACGTTCGTCCAGCCGTCGACCGGGACTTTTTCACCCCGGCCGCGAGACGCGCGGCCCTACCCGCGGCCGGCTCGCTTCAGCATAGTAGTGCCGGTGCGTTTCTGCACTGTGGACTGCGAAAGCGAGGTGCCGCGCATATGCGACTCGATCTCGACGTGCTGCTCATCATCGTGCTCTGCGTCGTCACCTGCGGGTTGGCGGTCTCCGTGCTCTGCGACACGCTGGGCCGACCCTACCTCGTCACCGTGCGCGGCACGCGCCTGCGTCTCGCGATGGCTCGCCTGCTCAGCTGGCTGGGCGCCGCCGCGAGCGGCCTGCTCGGCTGGGTGGTGCTGATCCACCTCTTCCCCGAGCTGCTGGCGCTGGCGGCCTTCTTCGGTTTCGAGGCGGTGCTGCTCGATGTCTGCGCCCAGCGTATTCTCTACGTGCCGGCGAGCGTGCCGCTGCCGCTGCCGCTGCGCAACCGTTCACGGTAGCGGCGGGATCGGCAGGTTCTGGATGGTATCGCTGACCGCCAGGTAGCGGATCTCCGGCTCCACGCCGAAGGCCTGCCCGGCGCGGCGGCGCCACTCCTCGTTGTAGGTCGCCTGCGCCCGCTCCATCGAGTCCCACAGGTAGATCCCACCCGCCTCGGGGCCCAGCTCGGCCGTCCAGTAGATCTTGAGGATCAGGCCGGGCAGCCCCTCGTAGGCCACACGGCGCTCGCGCGACTTCTGCACGAAGCGACTGGGATCGAAGGACTCTTCGGGGTAGCGGAAGGTGACGATGGCGGCGATCATTCGGTTTGCCTCCCTTGTTCGTGTCCGTCGTGGCGCGCCCGCCCCGTGAACTCCGGCTGCAGGACGCTCATCACGATCTGGTCGTGCCAGCGGCCCTCGCGGAAGAAATCATCGCGCAAGACCCCATCCTCGCGGAAGCCGCAGGCCGCGTAGGCGCGCCGCGCCCCCAGGTTCTCCGCGAAGACGGTCAGCGACACCTTATGCAGCGCAAGCCCCGCTCCCTCCCCCTCCTCCTCCCCCTCCTCCGCGGCGAAGGCGTAACCCAGGAGCGTTCGCAGCGTGTCCTTGGCGTAGCCCCGGCCCCAGGCCGCGCGCTCGCCGATCATCAGTGCCAGCTCGGCGCGGCGGTTGGCGGCGTCCAGGTTGAAGAGATTGGTATAGCCGATCGGCGCGCTCCGCTCGTCGAGGATGGCCCAGGTCAGGGCGCCGCTCGCCTGGTTCTCCCGGTACCAGGCATCGAGCGCTGCCGGGCTCGGCGCCCGGTCGCTGATCCAATAGCGCGTGACCGCCGGATCGGCGCGCCAGCGACCGACCAGCGGCAGATACTCCGGGCCGAGCGGCACCAGCCGCACGCGCTCCCCAGGCAAGACCGGCACCACCGCCGTCATGCACGGCTCCTTTCCCACCCGCTCCCCGCGACCCGGCAAGCCTCGTGCGGAGTTTATGCGATCATTGGCGCGGCGCGCTGCGCCCGCACGTCGACCCAACTGAAGGTGGAGGGAGCGGAGATGGCGGGAACCAGGCGAGGCTTTGGGGTGGCAGCGGCGATCGCCCCGGTGGTGATTCGCGCGGCCGCATCGTCGTCGGAGTCGTACGGCTACGACTCCTTTTGGGTCAACGATACGGACCAGGGCGACGGCTTGCGCGCGCTGGCCGAGGCGGCGGCCGACACCGCCATCGTCAAGCTGGGGGTGGGCGTGATCCCCCTCTCGCGCCGCTCGCCCGAGAGCATCATCGCGCAGCTCAACGATCTCGCCCCGAAGATCGGCCAGAGCGGGCACGTCGGCGACACGATCGAGATGAGCGGCGAGCTCCACACCATCCACGGCGTCAGCCTGCCGCTCGACCGGCTGCTACTCGGCGTCGGCAGCGGCGCGGGCGGGCCGGGGGCGCTGGAGCGCGTGCGCCAGGGCGTGGAGCTGCTGCGCGCGCGGCTCGACACGCGCATCTTCATCTCGGCGCTCGGGCCGCGCATGTCGCGCCTGGCCGGCGAGGTCGCCGATGGCGTCCTCTTCAACTGGCTGACGCCCGACTACGCCCGCCGCTCGGCCGAGTGGGTGCGCGAGGCGGCGGCGCGGGCCGGGCGCGAGACGCCCCAGCTCTACGCCTACGTGCGCGTGGCGCTCGGCCCGGCCAGCACGGCGCGGCTGGTGCGAGAGTCGGCGCGCTACGGCGCCATCCCTTCCTACGCCGACCACTTCCGGCGCCAGGCGGTCGAGCCGGCGGCCACCGGCATCGGCGTCAACACACCGGAGGAGATTCGCGCCCGGCTGGCGCCCTGGGAGGGTGCGGTCGACGAGGTGGTGATCCGCGCCATCACCGCCGAGGACACGCTGGACGAGACGATCGACCTGATCAAAGCCGCCGCGCCGCTGTGATACGGCGGTTTGCATCGCCCCCGGTTGGTGCAGTTTCGTTCCAGTTGTAGGGGCAGACCCCTGTGTCTGCCCTGTCTCCCCTATGGGAATGCGACGGGGATATCGGGCACCGTGGGGCGGCAAACGAAGCGGCGGGTACCAGGGCGGCGAGGGCAGACACAGGGGTCTGCCCCTACCGTGACATCGGGCCACCCGGCCGGCGCGGGCCGGCGAGCCCCAGCCAGACCTCGCCGGGCCAGATCGACTCCGGCAGTTGCTGCGCCCGCTGCCAGCCCTCGGGGTGGTAGATGATCAACAGCCCGATCATGAAGTAGCGCTCCAGCGCCCAGCGCCAGGTGTGCGGCAGCGGACGGAACTCGAAGCCGAGCCGCCGGCCCGCCTCGGCGAAGAGGCTGACGCCGTGGATGGCGCGCACCTCGCCGTAGTCGCCGGCCGCGATGCGCCCGGCCAGGAACGCCAGCTCCTCGCGCGCGCGGCGCATGCCGCTCCAGGTCGTCAGTCCCTCACCGAGCAGCCGGGTGAGGTTGGCGTTGGCGAAGTGCAGCTCGACCAGGCGGTCGCCGGGGCGGATCAGGGTGCCGTCGCGCAGCACGACCTCGGGGCCGGTGTGGCGCGCCAGGTTGACGCTGAACATGGCGCCGGGGTAGATCGGCCGGATATGCCAGTGGTGCGCGGCGAAGCGGTCCCACCAGAGCCAGACGCTGAGCGTGCCGATGGCGTGGCCGCCGCCGGCGCGCGCCAGCCGGAGCAAGACCCAGGGGAAGCGGTTGAGCCAGCGCGCCCGCCCCAGGGCGGGCGCGGGGTGGTCCGGCCGCGGCTCGCTGCGGTGATTCATCCCGACGAGTCGCCCCAACTCCCCTATCCCCGGCCTCTCGCGGCGCCGCACGCGGCGCGCTCGCACGGTCACTCTAGCACGTTCAGCGGGGCCGTGGCCCGCCGGCGGTACGCCGGTCCCAGTCCGTCACGCCCGGCCCAAACTCCCGCCCGTGACAGTCCGAATAGCCCTCACGACCCGGGCCCCGGTGGGCTAGGCTGGAACCTGGTAGGAGCGATCCGATCCGGGAGATCGCGACAAGGGCACACCCGCCGAAAGGCGGGGCCGCAAAGCGACAGGTCTACGGCCACACCCACACGTCTGGGCCACGACGGCTGCGCTACCGAAGGTCTTCCTCTCATGTTCGAGCCGCGCCAGCGGCGCAGGAGAGGGAGCGAGCTGATGTTCAGGGCACCACGTCCACTATCCCCACCGGCGCGAAGCTGCGCGGCATGGCGCGGTGGCGGATGAAGCCGCCGGCCTTCGCCTCCCATGAGGACACGATGATGATGCAACCAGCGCCGACGATCGTCAGCGAGATCGCCGGGATCCGCACCTCGACGCTGCACATGGTCTATCGCGGGCACAGCTTCCAGGTGGTGATCCGTGCCGACTGGTCCTCGCTCCAGTCCGACTACACGCTCCAGTTGCTCGAACTGGGGCCGAGCGGCGTGTCGCTGCCGGTACACGCCGCTCCGCGAGGTGGCTTCGCCAGCTACGCCGAGGCGCGCGAGGCGGCCAGCGCCGCTATCGCCGCGTTCGTCGATGCCGGCGCGGTGCCCGGCGACTAGAGCAGCGTGCAGAGAGATTGGCCGCAGCCGCAGCATCGGAGAGATCCTTCGCTGCGTCTCAGGATGACAAGGAAAAAGTGCCTTCTCCACCGGTCATCCTGAGCCGCGGCGAAGGATCTCCCTGCTCCGGTCAATGCTTCTGCGACCTGCTCTAGGGGGCGCAGGTCGAGAATCGGCGCCGGGACAACAAAAAAGACCTCCCGAAGGAGGTCAGTTGTGGGGTGTCCCGCGGGGCTTGAACCCGCAACCCCTGGTTCCACAGACCAGTGCTCTGCCGATTGAGCTAGGGACACCGTGCCGAATGATGCCGGGCGAGTAAGCCGAGTTCT
>DASSHC010000016.1:0-8571 GCA_035693105.1 Thermomicrobiaceae bacterium
CGTCCTTGAGATCGGCGCCGGTGACGATCGTCTGGTAGACCGGTCCGTTCGCGGCAGGATTGTTCTGATCGTTCGGCGTCGTGGTGCTGCCGGTGGCGCCGGCGACCGGGCTGGCCTCAGGAGTGGCCTCCGGCGTGGCGCCGGGAGTCGCCTCCGGCGTCCCGTTCGGCGTCGGAGTGCCCTTGCCGCTCTCGAAGTCGGCCGCGCTGCCGGCGGTGGTGTTGACGACGGTGCCGACCGGAAGCGCCTGTCCCTGGGTGTCGATGATCTCCAGGAGGGCCGTCTGCTGCAGCACCTTGACCGCGTTCTGCGGATCTTGGACGCCCGGCAGCTCGACGATGATCTGGTCGTTGCCGCGCGTCTGGATCAGCGGCTCGCTGACGCCAAGGCCATTGACGCGCCGCTCGATGGTATCGCGCTCACCTTGCAGCGTGCCGGAGGTAAGCGTTTGTCCTTTGGGCGGCTTGGCTTGCAGCACGACCTGCAGGCCGCCTTGCAGATCGAGCCCCTTGTGGATGGTGATGCCGTCCTTGATGCCGAACGGATTCAGCATTCCCGCCGGGAGATCGACCCAACCCGCGACCAGGGTGAGGATGACGATGAGGATGAGGGTGTACCAGGGCTTGAAACGCAACGCGCATCTCCTCAAGGCTGCAGGACAGGCTGCCGGGCAGCAGCAGCCGCAGTGACACGAACTCCCGCATGGCGGGTGACGAACAGCGAGTAAGTATAGCTAGCCGGAAGGTGCGGTGCAAAAACTCGAAGCACGATTGGTGACCGCGCGGCACGACGGAGGCGACGCGGCATGATGCGACGGGGCGCCTGGCCCCTGCTGGCGGTGATGAGCGCCGACGGTCTGTCACGGCTTGGCTCGTCGCTGACCGCGGTGGCGATCCCCTGGTTCGTGCTGGTGACGACCGGCAGCGCGGCCCGCACCGGGGTCACGGCGTTCGCCGAGGGACTGGGCGTGGTGCTGGCGCTCTTCTTCGGCGGCGCGATCGTCGACCGGCTCGCCTACCGCCGGGCGAGCGTGGTGGCGGATCTGACGGCGGGCTTGGCGATCGCCGTGATCCCGGCGCTGTATCACACTCTGGGCTTGCCTTTCGGGCTCCTGCTGGCGCTGGTCTTCCTCGGCGCGCTCCTGAATACCCCGGCACAGCTGGCGCGCTACAGCGCCTTGCCCGAGCTGGCCGCGCGGGCGAACTTGCGCTTCGCGCGAGCCAACGCGCTCTTCGAGGGTTTTCTCAGCGCCGCGGCGCTGGTCGGCCCGGCGCTGGCCGGCGTCTTGATCGCCCTGCTCGGCGCCGGCAACGTCCTCTGGCTCGACGCCGGCTCGTTCGGCGTCTCGGCGCTATTGCTCCTGGCCGTGCCGCGTGCCGTGCTCACGCCGGCGGCTCCGGGTGCGGGCTATTGGCGCGAGCTGGCCGCCGGGATCCGCGCGCTGCGGGGCGACGCGGTGCTCTACCCGCTGGTGCTCTACTTCGCCGCGATCAACCTGGCCATCGGTCCGATCGAGACGCTGATCGTGCCGGTCTACGCGCGCGAGATCTTCAACAGCCCGGTGGCGCTTGGGCTGATGTCGGCGGCTGGCGCGCTGGGTGCCCTGGGCGGCAACGTGCTCTACGGCTGGGTCGGCGAGCGGCTCTCCCGGCGCCGGGTCTTCGCCCTGGGCTTCCTGACCGTGCCGCTGGTCTACGCCGCGCTGGCGCTCCGCCCGGGGCTGACGCTGACGCTGGCCATCCTGGGCGCGCTCGGGCTGGCGCTGAGCGTGACCAACCTGCTGGAGTACGCCATCTACTTCGAGCGAATGCCGGAGTCGATGCGGGCGCGGCTGCTCGGCCTGACCGGAGCCCTAGGCTGGGGGCCGGTGCCGCTGGGGCGACTGGGCGCGGGCGCGCTGCTCGGCTGGCTCGGGCTGGTACCGGCGCTGGCGCTGCTCGCAGCGGTCTTCCTGCCGGTGCCGCTGGCGGTCTACCGGCTGCCGGAGTTGGAGTGCGTCAGCGCGTCGGGGTTGAAGCGTGAGACGTAACGCGAATGGGAGCCGTACTTCCTACAGTGGTCCCTCGGCCCCTCCAAGTTGGCTGGCCGTCAAACGAGAGGCGCGAGAGCGACAGTGGCTCCGACCCGAACTGGGGAGGGCGGCCGAGGAACTAGTTAGCCGCGGGATGCCGTTCCTCGGAGTTCCTCGCACGGGTTGGCGTCCTGTTTGGCTCAGATTGTGGACGAGGTTCGGGTCGAGGGCCCCGGCTCCCCCAGGGCGCTGGTGAAGTTGGACCGCTGCTTGGGGTATACGTTTTCACCCCTTCTGGGTTGGCGGGAGCGGGTTGGGGCGTATTGTTGCGCTGGTTTTCCATGCTAGCCACCTCGTCTCAAGCCCAGAAGCGAATGAATCGAATCCGAGCGGCCGGTATGTAGACTCCGCCTCCGGGACGGGTGAGACCCGTGAAGTCCTCATCTACGGAAGTATAGTCCACGAGTGAGATATAGAGATCCCGGTGCTCCGGATCAATTGACGCGTGCGAACCCTCTTGCAAACGTCCGGCCAGCCAACCCCCATCGGTCAGAAACACCATCACCCAATCTCCAGCCTTGTTGTCGATCGAGGCGAACCTTGCATCCCAAGCGGTATCGTGTGACTGGGGATGTTTGGTGACAAAGTATCGAAGAATGCCCTTCGGGTTGGCCTGGCTCCAGGCCAACAGTTTGCCGACCACGACAGGCAAGAGCAGCACCGTGGCGAGCCAAATGAGAGCCGCGTACCAGCGGTGCCTGATTGCAAAGATCCAGACCTCGTGCTGACTGGTGAACCGGCCACCAGCGAGCGCGAAGAGGAGCGCAGCAACTGGTGCGAGGCAGAGGGTGCTGAGGGCCAGCCAGCGGATGAACTCGAGTTGAGACTCGTTGCGCAGGCGTGACCGCTGGAGGCCCATTACGTAGCTCGCAATGTAGCCGGGCAGCAAGAAGGTAATCGTATAGAAAGCAATCTGAAAGCCGCTGATTGTCATGGCGCCATTATGAGCGAAGAACAGCTGCTATAGACAGCTGCGTGTCTGCAGTTGGGAACAGAGGGACGAGAAACTGAGGGCAGTACGTGCGGCTCCGTCCCAATTCAAACCTGCCCCAGCGTGCGGTAGAGTCCACGCGCGGAGATGTAGGCCTCGACGGCGGGGGGGACCTGGTAGGTGATCGGGGCGCCGTTGCGGACGCGCCGGCGTATGGCGCTGGCGGAGATGTCGATCTGCGGCACGTCGACGAAGTCGATGCGGTCGGCGGCCTCGGGCACCTGGGCGAGCACGGCGGGGAGATCGAGCGTCACCCCCGGGCGGCCGGCGACGGCGAGGCGGGCCTGGCGAACGATGCGCCCCGGCTCGTGCCAGGTGGGCAGATCGCGCAGCGAGTCGAGCCCGATCAGGAAGAAGAGCTGGGCGCCGGGGTGCTGACCGGCCAGAATCGCCAGCGTGTCGGCGGTGTAGGTCGGGCCCGAGCGCTCGACGTCGACCAGACTGACGGCGAAGTGGGGGTTGCCCTCGATGGCCAGGCGCAGCATGGCCAGACGATCCGCCACCGGGCTGATCGCGCGGCCGACCTTGTGCGGTGGGCTGCTGGTGGGCAGGAAGAGGACGCGCTCCAGCCCGAGGCGGTACCAGAACTCCTCGGCGATGATCAAGTGCCCGAGATGCACCGGATCGAAAGTGCCGCCGATGATCCCCAGCCGTGTCACCCCGCTCGCCACGTCACTCACTCTCGCTCGCTCGCGCCGACGAGGCTCATCCTACCATTGCCTCGGTGCTAGACTTCGCGGCTGGACTGTTCGCGGGAGGATCGCAGGTGGCTGGGGGTGTGGTGGACGCCGAGCGCTGGGAGCCGCCGGCCGCGACCGCGCATGGCGCCGCGCGCGCGCGCCGGCGACGCACACAGACCAACTGGGGGGCGGCGCTCGAGCTGGTGAGTGGGCGGCTGCTGGCCGCGCTGATTTTCCTGATCGGCGGGCTCAGCCGCGCGCCGGCCCTCTGGCTGCCGCTCGCCGGCTGCGCGCTCGTCGCCGGGCTGATCCTGGCGGGTTGCCGCTATCACGGGCGCGCCGGAGCCGCCGCGCAGGTGATCTGGCTGGCCGACGCCGCCACGCTCGGTGTGCTGCTGCCGCTGCTCCTCTTCAACGCATTCGCCGCTACCGGCGCCGCACCGTTGCGGGCGTCTGAGGAGGCCGTCTACCTGGAGACGGCGGCGGGCGTGCTGCTGGTGCTGGCGGGACTCTTCCTCGCCGTCTCCTGGCGCGCCGGCGCGGACCGGCTGCTGACGGCCGTCGCGCTCGTACCGGCGGCGCTGCTGGTGCCGGGGCTGGCCGAGGCGCACCGCGATCTGCGCGACGCCACGGTCGCGGCCATGCTGGCGCTGGCCTGGCTGCTGGCGGCGCTGATCTCGCTGGCGGCGCGCTGGTTGGGCGGCCAGCCGGGCCGGCTACTGCCGCTGGCGGGCTACCTCGGCTTCACCTTTATTCTCTTAATCGGCGATCCGGGCTTCGTCACCTTCGGTGGCCAGGGCGCGCCGGTGGGGCTGGTCGAGCCGCTGCTGCTGCTGCTCTGCGGGCTCGGGCTACTGGGCGCCGCCATGGGTGGGCAGCGGCGCTCGCGTCAGCGGCGGGGCCGTCGGAGAGGGATCGTGGTCAACGAGGAGGATGGGGCGTAGGGAAACACGGATCCCTCTACTGTAGGGATCCGTCCTCACCCGGCGCCGGCACTTCTCGCTTCGCAGCGCCGGAGCGCCGCGC
This sequence comes from Thermomicrobiaceae bacterium, assembly GCA_035693105.1. Taxonomy (GTDB): domain Bacteria; phylum Chloroflexota; class Chloroflexia; order Thermomicrobiales; family Thermomicrobiaceae; genus DASSHC01. The sequence continues at coordinate 4,769 of DASSHC010000016.1, forward strand.
CGTAGCCAATTTGAACGAACATCGTGTACGAACGATGGCCATTCGACATAAATTCGGTTGTCAAGCGGCGATCCACCGGTATAATGTGGACAACGGTGGGGCTCAGTGGGGATAAGTGGGGGCCGATGTGGACAACCGGCCGGCGTGGTGGGTCTCGGGGGGACACGAGCCCGGCGCGCACCACCAGCGCACTGAGTCAGCCTACCGGACGTTGAACGTCGAATCGATGGGGCCGCCCGCCGTGGGCGGCGCGGGAAGGCTATTGGGGGCGCCACTCCGTGTTCCTCGGGCGATACAGCCATAGCCTGGATGCCAAGGGGCGCGTCGCCATCCCGGCGCGCTTCCGCGAGGAGATCGGCACCGAAGCCGTGCTGACTCGCGGCATCGACCGCTGCCTGTCGCTCTACCCGCTGAGCGCCTGGCAACCGCTGGCCGACAAGGTCTCCAGCCTCTCGATCAGCGATCCGGACGCGCGCGCGTTTCGCCGCATGTTCTTCGCCGAGGCCGCCAACGTGGAGTTCGACCGCCAAGGACGCATGTTGATCCCGCCTGATCTGCGACGCTATGCCGGTCTCGACGGCGAGGCCCTGGTGGTAGGGATGCATACCTATGTCGAGATCTGGAGTCCGGCCGCCTGGGAGTCACAAGCGGAGCTGATGGACCGCGAGGGCTCCAGCATCGCTCAACGGCTCGCGTCGCTCATCTAGGGAATCGCCTCATGCTCGACCAGCCCGCCGACCACATCCTGCCACCTACGGGTGACACACAGTCAACCGGCCACCGGCCGGTGCTGCCGCGCGAGACGCTGGAGTTGCTCGCGCCGCGCGCCGGTGGCCGCTACATCGACGGCACTTTCGGTGGTGGCGGGCACGCGCGGGCCATTCTGGAGGCCAGCGCGCCGGACGGCCGGCTGCTGGCGATCGACGCCGACCCCGCCGCCGTGGCACGCGCCCGCCTGCTGGCCGCGGCCAACCCCGGCCGGCTGGCGGTCGCGCCCGGCAACTTCCGCGACATCGTGCCGCTGGCGCGCGCCGCCGGTTTCGACCCGGCTGATGGGGTGCTTCTCGACCTGGGCGTCTCTTCGTTTCAGCTCGATCAGGCCGAGCGTGGCTTCTCGTTCCGCTTCAGCGGGCCGCTCGACATGCGCTTCAATCCACTGACCGGGCCGAGCGCGGCCGACATCGTGAACAGCTACCCGGCACAGGAACTCGCGCAACTGCTCTTTGAATTCGGGGAAGAGCCGAAAGCGCGGCGCATCGCACGGGCGATCGAGCGTGAGCGGCAGGCCACGCCGATCACCACGACCGACCGGCTGGCGGCGATCATCGAGCGGGCCGTGGGCGGCCGGCGCGGCAAGGCGATCCACCCCGCCACACGCACGTTTCAGGCGTTGCGCATCGCGGTGAACCAGGAGCTGGAGGCGCTGCGCCAGGGGCTGGCCGGCGCCATCGCGCTGCTGGCGCCGGGCGGTCGCATGGTCGTCATCTCCTTTCACTCGCTGGAAGATCGCATCGTCAAGAGCGTCTTGCGGCGCGAGGCCAGCGGCTGCGTCTGCCCGCCGGAGACGCCGGTCTGCGTCTGCGGTCACCAGCCACAACTACGCCTCTTGACGCGCCGACCGGTTGAGGCGACACCGGAAGAGGCCGCCGACAACCCGCGCAGCCGCAGCGCCAAGCTGCGCGCGGCGGAGCGGCTGCCATGACGCTGGCCGCCCGCCGTCCCCGGCTGATCGACCACACGGCTCCGCCCGAGACCACCGAGCCGATCGAGCTGGTGGAGACGCTCGAGCCGGGCGCCCCGGCGCGGCCACGGCGAGCCCGCCGTGGCTACCTGATGCTGAACGGCGCGGCGCTGGTGGCGCTGGCGGCGCTCTTTCTGGGGTGCATCGGCATCCTCTACCTGATCCAGACCAGCCAGGTAGCCCAGCTCGGCTACCAGATGAGCCACCTCCAGACCCGCTACGACGAACTGACCGACGCCAACGAGAAGCTGCGCTACCAGATCGACCGCGACCACTCCCTGCCGGTGGTGCAGCAGGTCGCCATCACCAAGCTGGAGATGGTGCCGCTGCACACGTTCAAATTCTTGCAGGTCCAGCGCCCGGCGCAGGATCAGTTGCCGGCCCCGGCGCCGGAGCCGCGCACGCACCTCTCTCTCTGGCGGCAGGTGCGCGAGGCGCTGCTCGGCACCAGCCGCGCCGATCACGCGACGAATCCGCCGTCAGCGCCACCCGCTGGAGCGCGGCCGTGAAGCAGTTCCGCATCCCGCGCCGCCGCATCTACGTCCTCTTCATCGGCTTCGTCATCTTCTCGCTGGCGATCAGCTACCGCATCGTCACCTTCCAGGTGGTCCATAGCCAGCAGCTCTCCCAGGAGGCGGTCGCCTCGCGCCTGCGCGAGGACGTGGTGCCGGCGCGGCGCGGCGAGATCCTCGACGCCGAGGGGCGGCCGCTGGCGACCAACGTCCCGGCCGACCAACTGGCGGCGATCGTGCAGCAGGTGCAGGACCCCAAGCAGACGGCGACCGCGCTGGCGCCGATCATCGGGCGCAGCGCCAACGATATCGAAGCCGCCATCACCGCACCGGGCAAGGAGTGGGTGGTGCTGCAGTCGCGCCTCTCGCCCGAGGCCTCGCAGCAGATCACCGACCTGAAGTTGCCGGGGCTGGTGCTCACCCCGGAGCCGCGCCGCATCTATCCCAACGACGACTTCGCCTCGCAGGTGCTGGGCTTCGTGAACTACAACGGCGACGGCTCCTACGGTGTCGAGGGGAAGTACAACGAGCTGCTGGCCGGGACGCCGGGCAAGCTGATCGGCGAGCGCGATGAAGAGGGGAACGTCATCGCGCTGGCCAACAGCGTCTACGACCCGCCCAAGGACGGCGCCGATCTGGAGCTGACGATCGACAGCTCGATCCAGTGGATCGTGGAGCAGGCGCTCGATCAGGCGATGAAAGATCAGCAGGCGTCGGGTGGCACTATTATTGTAGAGAATCCCAAAACGGGAGCCATCCTGGCGATGGCGAGCCGGGGCTCGTTCGACCCGAACGCCTTCGAGACCGTCGAGGACCCGAGCGTCTTCGTCAACCCGGCGATCTCGGACATCTACGAGCCCGGCTCGACCTTCAAGCCGCTGGGGATGTCGATCGCCCTCGATCTGGGCCTGGTGACGCCCGACACGACCTACGACGGCGGCTCGTACCGCATCTTGCCGGGCGGCGCCAAGGTCACCAACGCGCTCGGCGTCGCCTTCGGCCCGGAGACGATGACCCAGGTGCTGGAGCACTCGAGCAACCTCGGCATGATGCACGTGGCCGACCTCATCGGAGAGCAGCGCTTCTACCAGGGCCTGCAGGCCTTCGGCATCGGCCAGCCCACCGGCGTCGACCTGCAGGGCGAGGCCGGCGGCATCCTGCCGCTGCCGGGCGAGCCGGACTGGAGCGGAGCCAACTTCTACACCAACACCTTCGGGCAGGGTCTGGCGGTGACGCCGCTGCAACTGCTCAACGCCATCTGCGTGCTGGCTAACGGGGGGGAACTGATGCAGCCGTACGTGGTGCAGCAGGTGCGCCAGGCCGACGGCACGGTCAAGCAGATCCAGCCGCGGGTGGAGCACCGCGTCATCTCGCCACAGACCTCGCGCGTGATCACCGACATGCTGACGACCACCATGAAGACCACCTACACGCGCTTCGCTATCCCCGGCTACGACGTGGCCGCCAAGACCGGCACGGCGCAGATCCCGTCGGCCAGCGGTGGCTACGACCCCAACGGCACCATCGGCTCGGTGGTTGGCTACGGCCCG
>DASSHC010000017.1:0-6100 GCA_035693105.1 Thermomicrobiaceae bacterium
AATTGCCGCATGGCTGGGCGATAGATATTGACCCCGCCTCGTCGCTCTAGCTACACCAGGCTACGTGAGATTACCCACGCTTTTCTTCGCTGCGCTGGTATACACTGTGCGCGCCAGACATCGCGAGCGAGTCTGAAGCGAGATTGTGTGGAGGTGGTTATGGCTACTACACGCAAGTGGCTCGGCGTCATCATCGCCGCGCTCATCACACTGCCGGGGCTTGCGCTGCGGCTCGGCCTCTATCACACCTCGCCCGCTGCCGAGGCGGTCATCTACGGCGTCGCGATCATTGGCGCGGCCTTCATGCTCTCCTGGGCGGCGGAGGTCTTTCAGCTTGATGTCTCGCAGGGGCTGGCGCTGGCGATGCTCGCCCTGATCGCGATCCTGCCGGAGTATGTCGTGGACGCCACCTTCGCCTGGAAGGCGGCCCACGATCCGGCGCAGGCGGCGCTGGCCATCGCCAACATGACCGGGGCCAACCGCATCCTGATCGGCATTGCCTGGCCGCTGGTGGTGTTTATCGGCTGGGCGCGCTGGCGGCAACGGCGCGTGGAGCTCGAACCAGGCCATGGCCTGGAGCTTGTCGTTCTCCTGGTGGCGACTGTCTACGCCGTCATCATTCCGCTCAAGCACTCGATCTCGCTGATCGACATGGTCGTATTGGGCGCCATCTTCGCCTTCTACATTTGGCGACTCTCCAGGCTCCCGGCTGAACCGCCGCACTTGATCGGGCCGGCCGAGACGATCGGCGGGCTACCCACAGTCCCGCGCCGGATCGTGACCGCCGCGCTCGCGCTCGGAGCCGCGGTGGCGATCCTGGCGGTTGCCGAGCCGTTCGCCGAGGCGCTGATTCACACGGGCACCGAGTTCGGCATCGACGAGTTTCTCCTGGTCCAATGGCTGGCGCCGCTCGCCTCGGAAGCGCCCGAGTTCGTGGTCGTCAGCATCTTCGCCTGGCGTGGCGCCAGCGGCGCGGCGATGGGAACGCTCGTCTCCTCCAAGATCAACCAGTGGACCCTGCTGGTCGGAATGCTCCCGCTGGTCTACGGGATCTCCCTCGGAGCGGCCAGCCCCTTGCCACTCGGCGGGCGCCAGCAGCACGAGCTCTACCTGACGGTAGCGCAGACGTTCTTCGCGGTAGCGCTCATGCTCGACCTGCGCCTACACTGGTACGGCGCCGCGATGTTATTCGGGCTCTTCGTCGCCGGGTTTGTCTGGCCGGATCACCACATGGCTCTGGCTGGCGTCTATGTTGCCCTGGCCGTGGTGGCGGTTGTCGTCCAGCGACAGGGGATTCGCGAGGCGCTACGCCACGTCCGCGGGATGTTCGGCCAAGTCACGTAGGCCGCGACGCAGCGCCGGTGCGAGCCCCAGGACGCACCGTTAGCGATCGCCATGCAGTTCACAGCGAGCGTGAGCGTGCGATCGCTAGTGGTCCGCGCTCTGAGCGCGTGTCTCGGCGGAGATCCGCTGACGATGGCGCAGGATCCGTCCGGTCCGTGCCAGCCCGAAGCCCCAGGTGAGCGCGACGAAGCCGAGGAGAAGGTTGCAGATGGTGAGGATCGAGGTCTTGGCGAGTGAGAACGCGGTCACGCTGCTCGCGCTGGCAAAGCCGCGGAGCGCGACTACGAGGACCGCCTCGGTCGATCCGATGCCGCCGGGAGTGAGCGGCACCACGTTCACGACCGAACTCGACGCGACGACCAGGAGTATCGTATGGGCGGTAACCGGGATGCCGAACGCGGCCATGAAGGTGGCGGTATAGCCCAGGCGGCAGCCGTACGACGCGAACTCTGGCAGTGCGACCCGCGTCAGATAGCGGCGGGGTGTCCGCAGGATAGCCCCGCCGGTCACAATTTGCCGCCAGAAGGACTGAAGCCGGCCGCGTAGCCAGCGGGCGAGGACGAGAAGGACTACCAGCGTCAACGCCGCGGCGATACCCAGCGCCTCCGGGTTGGCAGTCAGCGTCGCCACGAAACGACCCAGATTCTCGCTGATGGTCCGCACCACGTCCGGGTCGCTGACGACGAGTACGACCCAGGGAGCCACGGCGAGGAGCGAGAAGAACAGCCCCTGAACCACGGCGGCCGCGAGCAGCGAGGCGATGCTCGCCCCGCGGATGCCGATCCGGTAGAGGCCGATCATCACCCAGGTTCCGGCGTTCGCCGGAGTCACCGCATTGATGCCGACTCCGCCCTGGTAGGCTCCGAGGACGATGCGGAAAGGGACTGGTGACTCGGGGAAGGCGGCGCGCAGCACGCCGCGCCAGGCGATCGCGGTCAGGAGCGACTCCATCGCCTTGAGCGCGCAGGCCAGGGCGATGTAGCGCGGCGGGATGTGGCGAATGTCGTTCGCCACGCGCACCATCCAGCGGATTGGATTCGCGCCGAGGAGATGGGCCCCCAGGATGGCGATCAGCGCCAGCGCGAGCAGCAGGCCCAGCTTGCGCCTCGCGCGCCAGCGCCCTGGCCGGCGGGGCTTGCCGGCGGCCGCCGCTCCCGCTGGTGTGGCTTCCCGGTTCTCGGTTGCGTCACTCGGCATCGGTCGGCAACCTCCAGGAGACGGGCGTCGGGCACGGCTCGAGCGGCCAGTGCCCTTGCAGCCGAAGGTCCAGCGGGGATTGTCTCACGTGTCTTTCTCTGCGTGCGGCGCCGGCAGCCATGAATTGAGCAAGGCATATCCCACCAGTCCGGCGACGATCGAGCCGGCCAAGATGCCGACACGGGCGGCATCGGAGAGTGGGTCTGAGTCGAAGGCAAGCTCGGTGATGAAGAGCGACATGGTGAAGCCGATCCCGCCCAACCAGGCCACGGCGAAGATCTGCCGCCAGGTAATCGGGGACGGCAATACCGTCGCGCCGCTCTTCACGGCGAGCCAGGAGACGAGCGTGATGCCAATGGGCTTGCCGACGATCAATCCGGCGATCACGCCCCAGGTCACCGGGCTGGTGAATGCCGCGCCCAGGCCGTGGATCAGCGGGATGCCCGCGTTGGCGAAGGCAAAGAGTGGCAGGATCGCGAAGGCGACCCAGGGGTTGAGCTGGTGCTGAAAGTGGGTCATGGGCGATTCCGCGCCCTCGGTGAGGTGCTCCAGGGCATGCGTCACCTGCTGCTGCTCCTCGTTGCTGAGGACCGTTCCGGACGTGGTACCCGCCCGCTCGAACTCGTCCAGCAGGTGCCGGCCGTGACGGAGAAACTCACGGGGGTTGACCCAGGATCGGGCCGGTACGGTCATCGCGACCAGCACTCCGGCGAGCGTGCCATGGACGCCGGAGGCGAAGATCGCCAGCCAAACGCCGACACCGAGCACCGCGTAGACCGGCCAGCGGCGAAAGCCGGCACGATTCGCCAGGATGAGCGCTCCCATCAGCACGGCAGCGGCGCCGAGCGCGGGCCAGGAGATCGAGTCGGTGTAGAAGACGGCGATGACCAGCACGGCTAAAATGTCGTCGACGATGGTGGACGCGGTCAGGAATACGACCAGCACCGGGCTGACGCGTGCAGCGAACAAACTGATGACCCCGAGCGAAAACGCCGTGTCGGTTCCCATCGGGATGCCCCAACCGTGCGCGCCGCTCCCGCCGAGGTTGAGAACGGCGAAGACCAGGGCCGGTACGGCGCCGCCCCCGATCGCAGCGGCGATGGGGAACGCGGCCTGGCGCGGCGAACTCAGCTCGCCCACCAGTATCTCACGCTTGATCTCGAGACCGACGATGAAGAAGAACAGCGACATGAGGCCATCGTTGACCCAGAGACGGAGCGTCTGACTGATCCCATAGCCGCCGACCCGCAGGGTCAAGTCGGTGGCCCAGAACCGGGAGTAGGCATCGGACCAGGGTGAGTTGGCCAGCACCAGCGCCAGCGCGGTGCCGAGCAGCAGGAGGCCGATGCCGGAGACGCTGGTGCGGACGAAGCTCTGCAGCGGAGTCAACGCCAGCGCCAGCGTCAGTTCCTGAGATGTCCCGGAGATGTCGACCGCGCGCCGCGGCGACGCCTCGAACTCCGGCAGCAACTCGTTCCAGTGGCGTCGCTCCTCGGAGTCCTGCCAGCGGTGCAGCGCGCGCAGGTTATCAAAGCGAAAGACGACCCGATAGCGGTTGCTGTTGCCGAGCCCGCGAAAGGTCCGCGTACCGACGTAACCGGGGAACCGCGAAGCCGCCTGGGTGACACCGCTCAGGAACTCCTGGAACTGCGGCTCCCGGTCGGGGCGCACGAAGTAGGTGACGCTGATCGTGACCGCCGCGTCACCCGAGTCGCCTTCTTCCTCGGTCTCCTCGGCCGTTTCCTCGGGCTCGAGCTCCGGCGGCGTTTCCATCCGGCGAACCTTCCCGCTGCATTCCCACCGCAACGCCGCCCACCCCGGCGCAGGGGTGGCGGTACTCCAAAAGCAGGATTCCAACCACACCGTGTCTCGTGCGCGGCCGTGACGACCGGCCGCGGCGCCGATGTCGCCTGACACCGGGCCAGCGGTATTACTGGGGGTCGGGCGAGGCGGGGCCGGTCGAGAAGATCGGCTCGATGCCTTCGGAGCGCAGCCATTCTATGACCCGCGCACGGGTTTGTGCGTTCTGGAAGGTGTGCCAACGCTCCCGTTCGCCGGGGGCGTCCCGCGGGGCGTCGCGACAGCGGCGGAAGGCTCCGCGGCCCTCGATCGCCCTGGCGAGTTGCTCCCGCAAGGGCTCGTCTGGCACGTTCTCGATGAACTCGTCCGTGTCGAGATACGCGGTACGGGTATCGGTCTGGGGTACCCTGATGAAGCGGTGGCCGAAGCCGCGGTCGACCTGTACGGCGTCGAGCAGCATGTCTTTTTGCCAGTCCGGCAAGGCGCGTGATTTGACAATCTCCGCCAGGTCGACCGCGTCACGTTCCGCATCGACGCCGAGCTCCGTGCAGATCGCCTGCAGCTCGAAGCACATCTCATAATCGACCCAGACCAGGGGGCCCGTCTCACGGTCCAGGAACCAGTCCATGTCCGGCGAGTGATCCTCGAATGCAGAATCGAGATCGAAAAGGCTGATGGCTACGTGGCGCGTGTGCCTCGGCACCTGCCCGTCGGACTGTACCCTGGAGGCCTCCCGCCCGCACGCCGGCACGAGGTCGCATGCGACTCCGGCTTCCGTCACTCCGCCAACGATCGCGTTATCGGTTCCCGCATCGTGCGAACCACGCGATGCAATCATACGGGCTTGTTTGTGTTGCGCTTGAAATACATGAAGGGAAACCAGAGTCCGGCCGGCTCCCAGCCTAGCTCGGTCATCGTCTGCAAGACGCCTTGGCGATCGATATTCACCCGGCGAGCGTATTCCCACTGCGTCGCGTCTTCACGCCGCGTCGGTCGCCTGCAGTTGAGCGCCAAGATGCCGACATCCACCAGCTCCCAGCCCTGCAGACCGGCGACCCGCAACACGTCCATCTCGTCGAAGGCCGACGCGCGGAAGGAGCGCCAGTCCCAGCCCGAGTCCCCGGCCTTCTCGTCAATCCCGAACGAGGGCTCCTTCTTGGCGTCGACATCGCGGGCTCGCTGGGCATTCGCTCCATGACGCTGCGTTGCGGCGACGTCCCCATTGCGTTCCTGATTGGTGGATTCCATTACTACCCCTCGTGCTTGCTCACGGCGCCAGTTGCCCGAGCCCGAGTCGCCCACGGGCCGCTCGGGTCGCGGCATCCAGGGGGAGCACGGTTTATGCCAACTTTGGAGCCAATGCCGTGCGTGCCATACGCGCGGCACACGACCGAGTCCGGGGCAAGAACGGTTCAACCTGATGCTGGAACACGGGCTGCGATTGGGTTGCCAACTTGTTGGCAGGCTCGTGCGCGATGCCTTCACGTTGGATCGAATCGGTGGCGTTCGGACTGGAACGTGACGTAACTCAGGGGAGCGGTGGATGGAAATCATACTGTGGCTGGTACTTGGCGCGGTTGCCGGCTTCCTGGCCGTGCTGGTCATGTATCGCACGATTCCCAATACGGTCTTGCAGTGGATAGGCGCGATCGGCGTGGGATTGATCGGCGGCTGGATCGGCGGATGGGTGACGGGCGTGGTCGGACTGGAAGCGGTCAACTGGCTTGGTTCCTTGATTCTTGCCTTTGTCGCCGCGGTC
>DASSHC010000018.1:0-4456 GCA_035693105.1 Thermomicrobiaceae bacterium
GAGGTGGACCGCCGCGTCTACTTCACCGCCGGCGGGCGCGAGCCGGGGCGCGACCCCTACTATCGTCACCTCTACCGCGCCAAGCTCGATGGCAGCCAGCTCGAGCTGCTGACGCCGGAGGACGCCGAGCACAGCGTCAGCTTCTCGCCCAGCGGCGACTACTTCGTCGACACCTACTCGCGCATCGACCAGCCGCCGGTGACGCTGCTGCGCGCCGCCGATGGCCGGCTGGTGGATGGGCTCGAGAAGGCTGACATCTCGGCGCTCCTGGCGCGCGGCTGGCGCTTCCCCGAGCGCTTCAGCGTCAAGGCGCGCGACGGCGTGACCGACATCTACGGCAGCATCATCCGCCCGACGACCTACGACCCGAGCCACAGCTACCCGGTGCTCGACGCCATCTACCCCGGCCCGCAGACGATCCGCACGCCCAAGGCCTTCCCCGCGGCCAACACGCAGTTCTGGCAGGATCAGGCGCTGGCCGAGCTGGGTTTCATCGTGATCACGATCGACGGCATGGGCACGCCCTACCGCTCGAAGCGGTTCCATGACGTGGCCTACGGCGCCGCCTTCGGCGAGGCGGGCGGCCTGACCGACCACGTGGTCGGCCTCAAGCAGCTGGCGGCGCGCGACGCCTCGCTGGATCTCGACCGGGTCGGCATCTACGGCCACTCCGGCGGCGGCTACGCCTCGACGCGCGCGCTGCTCCTCTTCCCCGAGTTCTATCAGGCGGCGGTCTCCTCGGCCGGCAACCACGACCAGCTCGGCTACAACGCCAGTTGGGGCGAGCGTTGGATCGGCCCCTACGACGCCGGGCGCTACGCCACGCAGGACAACATCAAGCTGGCCGACCGGCTGCAAGGGAAGCTGCTGCTGGTGCACGGGGAACTGGACGACAACGTCCACCCCTCGCTGACGCTGCGGCTGGTGGATGCGCTGATCGCGGCCGGCAAGGACTTCGAGATGCTGATCATCCCCAACACCAACCACGGCTTCTTCGACACGCGCCGTGGGCTGGAGGCGCAGGAGAAGCACCTGTCGCAGGGGCATCCCTACTTCATCCGCAAGCGCTGGGACCACTTCGTGCGCAGCCTGCTCGGCGCCGAGCCGCCGGCGGGCTATAGGATTACACCGCCGGCGTAGGGGGCGGGTGCCCATCGAGAAGCTCGGGTGCCGCGTGAAGACGGATCCTTCGACTTCGCTCAGGATGACAGGCAAAAATGAGTGGCGTACGACCACGACTTGCCGTAGTCGTACGCCACATATCAAACCCTGTCATCCTGGGCTTGTCGAAGGATCCGTCCTAGCCTACGTCCCTACGGTGTCGAAGGGCCGCTCCCCTCACTCCTCCTTCTCGCCCGAACCGACCTCGGCGGGCGGCGCGGCGTGGCCGTTGGCCTGCGCCGGAGGCGCCGGGGGCTTCGTCGGCTGGAGCCCTTGCAGGCGGCCGATCGTCTCGCTCATCTTCATGCCGGTCAGCGTTTCGAACAGCTCCGGCACCTGGGCCACCATCTTGGCCAGCTCGCCGGTGTAGCCGCTCATGCCGCCGCCGTTGCGGCCGTCGCCGGTCGAGAGGATCGTCACCTTGTCGACGCTGGCGAGCGAGTTGGCGAAGGACTGCGCCAACTGCGGCAGGCTGCCGAGCAGCTTGTCGAGCATGGCCGCCTGGCTGTACTCCTGGTAGGCCTCGGCGCGCAGGTGCATGGCGTCGGCCTCTGCCTGCCCCTTGGCGCGCACGATCTCGGCCTCGGCGGTCCCTTGCAGCCGCGTGGCCTCGGACTGGCCGGTCGCCTGGCGGATCAGGCGCTCGCGCTCGGCCTCGGCCAGCAGCTCGATCTTGCGCTGCTCGGCCGCCGCCTGCTTGATGACGGTCGCCTCCAGCTCGCGCTCGCGCCGCTGGACCTCCAGCACCTGCACCTGGATCAGCCCCTCCTTCTCGACCTGCTCCACCTTGACCTGCTCGGCCACCACCTGCTGCTGCGCCTGGTTGGCGGCGATGTCCTGCGCCTTCTCGGCGATGGCGCGCTCGCGGCGCACGGCGGCGTCGTACTCGGCGCGCTTCAGCTCCAGGTCGCGCGTCGCCTCGGCCTGCTTGGTCTGCGAAGCGGTCTCGGCGATGACCCGCTCCTGGTCGGCTTGCGCCTGGGCGATGGCCGCCTCGCGCGCCGCCATGGCGCGCTTGATGGCGGTGTCGCGCTCGGCCTCGGCCTGGGCGATGTCGGCCTCGCGCTTGATGCGCGCCACGTCCGGCCGGCCCATGTTGGTGATGTACTCCTTCTCATCCGTCACGCGCTTGATGGTGAAGGAGACGACCTCCAGGCCCATCTTGCTCAGGTCGTCGGCGACGGTCTCGCGCACCCGGCCGGCGACCATCTCCGGCTCCTTGACGATCTGCTCCACCGTCAGCAGGCCGACGATGCCGCGCAGGTGGCCCTCCATCACCAGCCTGATCAGCTCCTCGCGCTCCAGTTGCGTCTTGGTCAGGAATTGCTCGGCCGCGGTGCGGATGCTCTCGGGGTCCGACTTCACTTTGATCTGGGCCACCGCCTCGACCGAGACGGCCACGCCCTGGGCGGTGTAGAGGTCCTGCGAGGGGGCGACGTCGAAGGACATCAGCTCCAGCGACAACTCCTGGTAGTTCTGGAAGAGCGGCCAGACCAGCTTGCCGCCGCCCGTGATGATGCTGGTGCCGCCCGAGCCGAAGACGATCAGGGCACGGTTGGGACTGACACGCCGGTAGATGCTGCCGATGCCGGCGGTGATCACGATGATGGTCAGGATGGCGACGACGACGATGGCGATGATCACGCCCATGAGACGATCCTCTCTAACGCCCGCCCGCGAGCGGCACGCGCTCGCGGTGGTTCACGAGCTGCTCCCAGCTCTCCACCAGCGCCACTCCCCCAACGTAGTCGATAACGACCACCTCCGTGTCTCGCGGGATGGCCCGGCCGTCGACGCTGCGGGCGGCCTCGCCACGGCGGCTCCCCGCCTTGGAAAAGATGATCTCGCCGACCCCGCCGGCCGGGATGCTGACCGTCACCCGCGCCAGGGTGCCTTCGAGCTGATAGTCCCGGGGATTCATCACCTGCTCGCCGGCCATGATCTTGGCCAAAATCAAGCCGATCACGGCGGCCCCGGCCAGCCCGATGACCACGGCGCCCGGCAGCACCAGCAGCAGCGGCCAGCCGCTCAGGCGCGTCAGCAGGTAACCGGCGCCGCCGAACCAGGTGAGGAAGGCGAGCAGGGCCGAGACGTTGAAGATCGGCAGGTGCGCCTCGCCCTGGTCGGCGTGGAGCTGCGCGTCGTGGCCGCCACCGTGGTGGACTTGCACGTCGTGGTGCAGGTGGACGTGCGACAGATGCTCGACGTGCCAGGTATGCCCGGCGAAGCCGAGCAGGAGGGAGAGAAGCGCGAAGGCCGCGCCAAAGACGAAGCAGATGAGGAAGACCGTCTCCACCGCCGCCGCCTCCGCGCCCACCCCGCCACACGCAGTTCGTCTCACGATCATTGGTCAGACGAAGACCGTGTTGGTGAAGAAAAACTCTCGTCAATTCTGACCTAAGCATACGCCCGCCGGCGAGCCCGGTCAAGGCGCCGGACTGCCCCTTGGGACAGGTACCACCGGACAGGGGGCGAAGCTTATTGCGCGACCTCGAAGAGCGAGGCCACACGCGCGGTCAAGCCCGGCAGCACCTCGCCCCCGCTCAACTCGTCGTTGGGGCCTAGTTCGCGGAGCTGCCCGCCTTGTTGGTAGACCATCACTAAGGTGCGCCTGGGCCAGAGAACCCAGACCATGCGCGTGCCGGCCTCCAGATACTCGTGCACCTTATCGACCACATCCTGCGCCAGATCGTTGGGCGAAACGATCTCGACGGCCAGATCGGGAGCGCCCGGCCAGAAGCCCTCTGGGATGCCGCCTTCCGGGATGCGCTCACGCGCCACGAATGAGACATCTGGGATGCGCACGATGTCGGGGTCACGGCCGAGAATGTATCCCACACCATCGGTGAAGACCAATCCCAGGTTCCCGCCCTGCGCGACGGCATACATCAGACGATAGACCAACGCAGCGATCAGATTGTGTACCGCTCCGGCACCCGGCACCTCGACCAGCACCCCCTCCGCCAGCTCGTAGCGCACGCCGGGCTGCTCGGGCAGCGCCCACAGCTCCTCAGCCGTTATCAGCCGCGTCGCCTCGCTGGCTCTGCTCATCGCGTCACCTCGCCTTCGTCGCCGGGCCGGTCAACTCCGCCCTAAGTCTGCCATCCAGACTGCTGGTCCCATCACGCGCTGCTTCCCGGAGCATCGGAGAGATCCTTCGGCTGCGGCCTCAGGATGACAGGGAAAGGGCATCCTCTCCCCACCTGTCATCCTGAGCCGCAGCGTAACTATTCAGGTTGGGGACCCGGGACTTGTCAAGCAGCGCGGGTGCGGGTAGGCTGCGCGTATGCTGGAA
>DASSHC010000019.1:0-2546 GCA_035693105.1 Thermomicrobiaceae bacterium
GGTGTTGTTGGCGTCGTCTTTGGTCGCGCGCCAGCCGTACATGCCGGCGCGCTGCTCGCCTGGCAGCAGCTCGAACAGCTCGGGGCGAATCGCCGCCGGCAGGACGGTCGAGCCGTCGAGGCAGATCGTCTCGCCGCTGGCGGCATCACGGTAGGTGAGGAAGGCGATGCCGCCGACCCCGCTCATGAAGGGCTCGACCACACCCACGGCGAAGGCAATGGCGACGGCGGCGTCGATGGCGTTGCCGCCGCGCCGCAGCATCTCGGCCCCGGCCTCGGCCGCCAGCGGCTGCATCGCGGCCACCATCCCCTCGCGGGCCACCGCTTCCGTCTTCTCGTGGATCCACTGGCTGCGCGTCGCGTCGTTCATGGCTGTCGCTCGCTTTCGCTGTCTACCGACTACTCTCGGTGCCGGGTGAGGACGGATCCCTCGACTACGCTCGGGATGACAGGGGTGGAGTTGGGGCCTACCGGACTGCACTGACCCTCGTCGTACGCCCCAAATCTCTCCCTGTCATCCCGAGCGCAGTCGAGGGATCCGTCTTGCCTCACGTCTCATCCTCGTCGTGCGCCACCAGCCCAACCCCGCGCTCTTGTACGCCCGCGGCACCACCGTCGTCAAGCATGCGGCGCGGGCTCCGCCGCAGCCATGTCCTTGCGGTGCTCGATACAATCGAATGCGGCGTGCGCCTTCTTTACTGGACTAGCGCTGGCTTACTGCCCGGTTTTCGACTGTCGGGCCGTTAGGGGAGAACAACGCGCCGGCAGAGTCGCTCATCGATCGCCGTCGTCGTGCTGGTGGTGCTGGTGGCCGTGCTCGGCGGCTTCCTGCCGCGCCACCTGGCTCAGCCCAGCGGCAGCGCGGGCAGCATCGGTACCGTCGCGGGGGCGACGGCTGCCGTACCGCCGGACGTGACGCCCGAATCGGCACGCACGTCCACGGCCGCGCCCGCCCAGGCATTGAATCCCACCCCGGTGCGCACCCCGGCGCGGGCCACGCCCGCGGCCTCCCCGGCCGCGCCCAGCGTCACCCCCACGCCGACACCGGCGCCATTGCCGCTCACGGTGCTGCCGGGCGCGCTGCGCGGCCTGTTCGAGCCGCCGGCGGAGCACGGCATCACCTGCCAGCTCCCGCCGCCCGACGACTTCGCCAGTTGCCGCTTTAGCGAGTCCGCGTCGCCGGGACTGTCGATGACGTTCTATCTCTTCCTGCCACAGACCTTCGACCCTGAGCGGCGCTACCCGCTGGTGCTGCTCCTGGAGGGCGGCGGCGAGCGCGCGGACGCGACCAATACGGCCGAGCAGAACCGCGAGAAGCTCCTCACCGACCCCTACGCCGCGGTCTGGGGGCCGGGTGTGGCGATCCCCGACGCGCCCCAGGTGCAGCGCGACCACCCCAGCTTCGTGGTCATCCCGCAGGTCGCCTCGCCGCAGTTCTATATGCCGGTGCCGGCCAATACCGGCTCCTACACGTTCGCGCTACAGCCCAGCGACGCGCTGCGCATGGCCAAAGAGATCGTCGACGCGCTGCAGCAGGACGTGGCCCAGATCGACCCCGACCGGCGCTACGTCACGGGCCTCTCGATGGGCGGCTACGGCACCTGGGAGATGATCGAGCGCTGGCCGGACGAGTTCGCCGCGGCGGCGCCGATCTGCGGCGGCGGCGACCCCTCCCAGGCGGCGCCGCTGGCAGACCTGCCGATCTGGGCCTTCCAGAGCGCCGACGACCCGATCGTGCCGGTGCAGGCCACCCGCGACATGATCGCGGCCATCGAAGCGGCCGGCGGCAGCCCGCGCTACACCGAGTTCACCGACGCCGGGCACGGCGCCTGGGTGCCCGCCTACGGCATCGGCGGCATGCCCTCGCCCGTCTCTGACTTCTACGCCTGGCTCTTCGCCCAGCACAAGTGAGCATCCCGGCAGCGGGACCGGACCAGTGTTCCATAGGGTTCGAGTTCGGGTAGCGGCGCGGTCAACTGGGCCAATGGTCGCTGCTATACTCCCGGTGGTCCATCTGCCTCAACGCCGGAGGGAGCACCCCCTCATGCATCAGCGATCACGCTCGGACCGTCCGTGGATGCACATGACCGTATTTGTCGATTATGCGTATGGGTTTCACGCCGTACCGGCCATGGCGGCGGCTTCAGATCTTGTCGCGGAAGGTGTCATCATTTCCAACTCCTATGTCCCGGACTCTCCCGCCGGGCCGACGACCGACTACGTGTTCGACGTGAGCAACGTCATCGCGAACCACAAGGGGGATGCGATACCGCGGCAGATCAGCCTGCACGAACACGGCGGTCCGCAGCTCCCCGACAACATCGAGGTGAAGAACGCGCTGGAATACCACGATGGCGACCATGTGATCGTGTTCCTGCGCCAGGTTAGCCCCGGCCGGTACACCTCGATCGCGGGGCCGCAGAGCGCCTTCAACGTGGAGAACGGCCTAGTCTCGGCTCACCACCCTGACCAGCAGGTGACGAACTTCACCGGTCCTATGCCGCTGGACGACTTCATTGAACTGGTAGGCCAGTAGCGACTCCGGAG
>DASSHC010000020.1:0-4661 GCA_035693105.1 Thermomicrobiaceae bacterium
GCCACCTGCTGGCGGATATCGGCCAGCACAACCGCGCGCGGGATGGCGAAGAAGCGCCCGCGGTAGAGCGGCACCACCGGGCAGTGCAGGCAGGTGTGGTGGCAGCCGCGCGTGGTCTCGGTGTAGCCGGCGATGACGGCCCGGCCGCCGTCCATCAGATGCGCGTAGCGGCGTAGCTCCGGCAGGCTGTCGCGCGCCGGCGCCGGGAAATCAGTGCGCGCCAGCGACGGCGCGGCCCGCTGCGCGCGGCTGCCGGCGCCCGCGATGACCGGCTCGGATTCGCCCGCCGCCAGCGCCTCGGCCAGCGCCAGCAGCGGCCCCTCGCTCTCGCCGCCGATGACGTAGTCGGCCGTGCCGTCGAGCAGCGTCTCGGCGTTGAGCCAGGCGTAGAGGCCGAAGCAGCAGATGACGGCGGCGGGGTTGCGCCGCCGCACGCGGGCGGCGATCTCGGCGCCCAGGCGCAGCGCGGTGTGCATCGGCACCGCGATGGCCACCAGCCGCGCGGCGTCGATGGCCGCGTCGGCGAGCGTGTCAACCGCGGTGTCGACCGCGCTGGGGGCGAAGCCGGCCTGCCGCAGCCGCGCCAGCGGGAAGGCCAGGCTCAGCGGCTGATGCCCCAGCTCGTAGCAGGAGACGAGCAGGACCGCGCCGGGGGCGCGCAGGTCGATAGCTTGGTCGAGCGTTGGCTGGCTGGCGATGGGAGCGCTCCTCTCGCGGCGGTGCCCGGGGCAAGGCTAGTCGATCGGACGGCTGGCGGCAAGCCTCATCCCCTACCCCCTCTCCCACATTGGGAGAGGGGGAGTCGTGGGGATTGGGAGGAAGGACTTGTTGTCGGGCGATCAGCGGCGGGCGGCGATATCCCGCTCGTGCAGCTCCAGCGGCTCCGGCATGGGCGTGGGCGTGGCCGCCTCGGCGAGCAGCGCATCGGCCTCCGCTTCGACGCTGACGCCGTGGCTGAAGACGAGGTGGCCGCCCAGCCAGCCGCCGAAGAGGAGGATGCCGCTGCCGACGATGTTGATGACGATGGCTGAGATAGGCGCGTGCGCGCCGTCGAGATGCCCCAGGCGCAGCACCAGCCCGGTCACCAGCACACAGGCGGCCAACAGTTGCACGCTCATGTGCCAGAGCACCAGCCGCCAGGCGTGCGACTCCGGCGGCACGTCGAGGAGCTGGACGAAGCCGGTCGTCATGGCCAGCAGCGCGGCCACGCTGGCCGCGGCGATCAGGACGAAGGCGCCGCGAGTGTAGACGCTGCCGTCGCCCAGCGTCAGCGCCAGCACGTCGAAGAGCGTGGCCGCGGGGAAGAGCGCCAAAGGAAAGTGAACGGTGGCCGGGTGAACGGGATCACCGGCAAAACGGCGTAAGGGATTGGCCATGACGGTCCCTACTCTCTACCAGGTCCGCGCGTTTAGCGCTTAGCTCGCGACGATGTAGGCGGCCACGATGTAGAGCACCAGCGTCGAGACCGCCAGGATGCCGTGCAACGCCACCAGGGCCGTGGGGAAGGCATCCTCGGCGGGCCGGGCGCTCGCCGCGCCGACCGAGGGCGAGACGCGGGCGCGCAACTTGCCGATCCAGAGGACGAACATCCAGATGCCGAGCACCGCGGTCAGCAGCAGGCCGATCAGCACGATCGGCTTGAGCGCATCGCTGCCGTTGGCCCACCAGATCAGGAAGAGGACCAGCGAGGCCACCGCCAGCAGTGCGTGCACGAAGGGGAGCCCGCGCGGGAAGCGGTGCTCGCGTCCGGTCTCCAGCCCGCCGCGGCTGAGAAAGATGCCGACCAGGATCAAACCGCCGACCGCGGTCACCAACCAGACGATCAGGGTCGCGAGGTTCATGCTACCTACCTCCTACTTCGGCTGAGGCCGTGCGCCGCCGGCGCCGCGCCGGCACCGTCACTCCACTGATAACACCCCCTGGCAAAAAAGTCAAGAATGTGTTTGACTTTTCTGGACGGCGGGCGCCGTGCCACAATCGGCGCTGCATGATGGAGGCGTCATGGACGAGTCAGGCTGGATGCATCGCTTTCTCAACTCGACCCGCGGGCGCATCGTCGCCCTCTTGCGCCGCTCCTCGCGCACCGTCGACGAGCTGGCCCAGGAGCTGGACCTGACCGACAACGCGGTGCGCTCGCACCTGGCGACGCTGGAGCGCGACGGCCTGGTGGTGCAGCAGGGCTTTCGCCCCGGCGTCCGCAAACCGGCCTACGAGTACCAACTGACCGACGAGGCCGAGCAGCTCTTTCCCAAGCCCTACGCCGCGATCTTGCTCCAGCTCCTCGGGGTCATGACCGACCGCTTGGGGATCGAGGCGGTCGAGGGGCTGCTGCGCACCGTGGGCCATCAACTCTCCGAGGGGGAGCAGGCGACGGGCAGCGTCGAGGAGCGCCTGGCGGCGGCGGTGGCGCTGCTCAACCGGCTGGGTGGGCTGGCCGAGGGGGAGATCGCCGACGGCCACCTGCGCATCCAGGGCTACCGTTGCCCGCTGGCCGCGGTGGCGCTCGACCACCCGGAGGTCTGCCGCATGGCCGAGGCGCTAGTCAGCGACATCGTCGGCGTGCCGATGCATGAGTGCTGCGAGCGCAACGGCCGCGCTCGCTGCGCCTTCGCCGGCGAACTGGAAGCGGCCCCGCACGCCTGACCGGCCGCCCTGCCCGCCCCGCGCTCGTTTGCGGCCGCCGCGTAGGGTAGAGTTTGCGCGGTGTATCGGACGGGATGGAGTGGGGTTAGGGCATGGAGTATCGAGGTCGCAACGCGCTGATCACCGGCGCATCCTCGGGGATCGGTGAGGCATTCGCTCGCGAGCTGGCGGCGCGCGGGATGGCGCTGCTCTTGACGGCCTACCCGGCCGAGGAGGCGCGGCTGCAGGCCATCGGCCAGGAGCTGCGCGACCGGCACGGGGTTCGTGTCGAGGTGGTGCCGCTCGATCTCAGCGAGCGCGAGGGAGCGGCGCGGCTCCAGGCCGGGGCCGACGCGCTCGGCTTCGAACCGGACTTGCTGGTCAACAGCGCCGGGCTCGGGGCCGGCGGCGACTTCGCCAGCGCGCCGCTGGACCGCCAGCTGACGATGATCCACGTCAACGTCGAGGCGTTGGTCGCCCTCTGCGGGCTCTACCTGCCGCGCCTGGCCGCGCGCCGCGACGGCTCCATCATCAACATCGTCTCGACCTCCGCCTTCGAGCCGATGCCCTACATGGCGGTCTACGCCGCCTCGAAGGCGTTCGTCCTGCGCTTCAGCGAGGCCCTCTGGGCCGAGAACCACCGGCGCGGCGTGCGCGTGGTCGCCCTCTGTCCGGGCCCGGTGCAGACCGCGTTTCACCAGGCCGCCGGCGCCGGCGAGCCGGGGAGCGGCTTGCGCCGGGGGGCCCGGCGCCGCTATCTCACCGCCGAGCATGTGGTCGAGGCTGGGCTCAACGGTCTGGAGCGTGACCGGCCGACCGTGGTCCGGCGCGCGCCCGGTCTGGCCCCGCTCTACTACGGCGCCACCGTCGTGGGCCGCCTGGCGCCGCGGCGGCTGCGCTTGATGACCAGTGAGCGCCTGAACCGCTGGTACTTCGAGCAGCGCTGAGGCGCTAGGCCGGCGCGGGCCGCGGTTTGGTCAGTTCGAGGCTCTCCTGCCACAGCCGCTCGGCCAGCGCGCGATCGTACGACCGCGGCGAGGACGGGCCCGCCTCCTCGCCGGTCACGTAGGTGCCGCTGACGCCCTCGACCTCCGCTGAGGAGGCCAGGTAGATGAGGCTGCGCGCGCCTTCCTCGGGGCTCACCGAGTCTTTGCGATAGCGCAGGTGAACCAGGCGCTGGCTGATGCGGCCGCTCAGGCTGTGCTGGCCGAGCTTGGTCCAGACGAGCCCCGGATTGGCCGCGTTGACCGTGACCCCGGTGCCTTCCAGCCGCCGCGCTAGCTCGTAGGTGAAGAGCAGCAGGGCCAGCTTCGAGCGCCCGTACGCCTTGAACCCGCGATAGCGCTGTTCGAGGCCGAGGTCCGCGAAGTCGATCTCGGCGTTGGCGTGGGAGACGGAGCAGACGTTGACGACGCGCGCCGGGGCGCTGGCCTTCAGCTCGTCGAGCAGCAGGTTCGTCAGCAGGAAGGGGCCGAGGTAGTTGGTGGCCAGCGTCAGCTCGATGCCGTCGACGCTCAGTTGGCGCTTGGGGACGATGACGCCCGCGTTGTTCAGCAGCACGTGGATTGGCCCGCCCCGCTGCTGGAGCTGGCGCGCCAGCTCCGCGACCTCCCGCTGCGACGAGAGGTCGGCACGCAGCCAGGAGACCGCGGCGTTGCCCGTCTCGCGCGTGATCCGCTCGGCTGTCGCGGCGCACTTCGCTGCGTCGCGGCCGACCACGACGACCTCCGCCCCGAGCTCGGCCAGCCGGCGCGCCGTCACCTGGCCGAGCCCCGAGGTGGCGCCGGTGATCACGCAGACGCGACCGGCCATCGGGTGTGAATCTTGCATCATGCTCCCTGTCGCACCTTCTCGACACGCCCTATTGGACCTCGTGGTTGGCGGTTGCCCACCAATCCCTACTCGCGTGGTTCGCAGCGGCCAGCGCCGAGTTGGAGCAAATTCGTCACGTAGAGGCGGGCGAAATCGCGCCCAGCCGCGTCGTCGAAGAGCGCGTGGCGGTGGCAAAAGGTGAGAAAGAGACGGCCACGCATCAGCGC
>DASSHC010000021.1:0-28374 GCA_035693105.1 Thermomicrobiaceae bacterium
GCGACGGTGCCGCCATCGCCAAGTTCCTCCACTGGATCGATGAGGAAGCGCCCAAAGGTGACGTGGACGAACTGAAGGCGTCCGATCACCTGGAAGCGCTGCGCCGCCAAAACGCCGAGCTGCGCGACCTCTCCTTCGACAACGAGTTGACCCCTCCCCACACCTTCGGCGCCTACCAGCCGGAGCTGCCGCTGGTCGAAGCGGTCAACCCGCTGCGTAGCGAGTGGCAGCTGATGCGGCCGACCTTGCTGGCCGCAACGCTCAGGACACTGGCCGAGAACCGCAAGTTCACTCCATCCGTCGGCATCTTCGAGACGGCGCGCGTCTACCTGCCGCGCGGCCTCGACGACCTCCCCGAGGAGCGCGCCACGCTAGCGATCGGGCTGGCCGGCGCGAGCCAGCGCGAGGGTCTCTACTCCCCTGCGCGTCCGGTCGATTTTTTCGACGTCAAGGGGATCGTCGAGGCGTACCTGCAGCGCGTAGGCGCGCTGGAGATCGACTTCCAGCCGGTCCAGCACGCCAGCCTCCACCCAGGCCGTGCCGCCGCGCTGCGCGTGCGCGGCAAGCAGGTGGGCCTTGTGGGCGAGGTCAACCCGGTGGTGGCCGAGCGCTTCGGTCTGCCGGGCGGCGACCGCGCCGCCGTGGCCGAGATCGATCTGGTGGCGCTTATCGACACCGGCCTGGCTCCGGTCGAGTTCCATCCGGTCTCACGCTTCATGCCGGTGGAGCAGGACTACGCGGTGGTGGTGGCGGAGGATACCCCGGCCTCCGAGGTCGTCAAGGCCATCGAGGCAGGGGCGGGCGCGCTCCTGGTCGGCGTGCGCCTCTTCGATATCTACCGCGGCCCGGCGATCCCGGAGGGGAGCAAGAGCCTGGCCTTTCGCGTCACGCTGGAGGCGCCCGACCGCCAGCTCGAGGAGCGCGAGGTCGAGCGCGTGCGCGGCCGCATCGAGGCCCAGCTCAAGCGCCGGGTCAAAGGCGCCCTGCGGGCGTAGGCGTCCCCGTCGGACGGACGAAGGCGCCCCGGGCCGGGCGGCCTGGGGCGCCATTCGCCAGACGACGCTGCTATCGATGCGAGACCGGCCTGAATCCCGTCACGACTCACGGCTCCGCTGCCTCAGGCTGCCGGCCATGATCGCCAGCCCCAGACCGATCACCCAGGCCGGCGCGATGTAGCGCGCCTGGAGTTCGATGGCCTGAAGCTGATCCAGCAGAAACGCCACACCCAGCACCATGAAGAGCAGACCGATGACTATCGCCGTCGGATGAAACGTCCATCCGCTCACTGCTTCACCTCCAGATCCCCAGCCCCGACGTTGAGATCGAGAATTAGCCGGTGATCGGCGCGCTCGTAACCGGCCGTCGTGCGCTCGTTCTCCAAGCTGAAGCCCGACTCAGAGTGACCGAAAACCGTCGCGTCGCCGACACCGACGTGGTAGCGCACCAGCACCGCCACATCTTCCGGTACCTGAATGGTCAAGTTGCCGGCGCCCACCCGCGCCTCGACGTTGGTATCTCCGGCCGGAAACACGATCCGGTGGAAATCGAGCGCGAGATCACCGGCGGTGATGCTGTAGCTGGGTTGAACCTCCTCGATTGCCTGTACGCTGAAGTGCTGCTCGCCGACGTGACCGTGCAGCGGCACGCTCACCGCGGTCGCGATGGTCAAGGCGAGCGTGAGCGCGAGGCCGAGCACGATTAGACCGGCGTGTGCCCCGGTCCGCGCGCCGGCCACCAGTGCCGCGCCCACGACCACTAGCCCGACGGCCAGCAGCGCACCGTAGTTGATCGCCGCCACGTCCAGCGTCTCGATCACCCAGAGCAGGCCCAGCAGCACCAGCATGGCGCCCGCCGCGATCGTGCCGAGCGAGGCCGAGAACGCGCGTCCCTCGCCCGGCGGTCTCCCAATCTGCTGTGTGCTCATCGCTCAAATCCCTTCGCCAGGATCATAGCCCCGACCGCGATCAGCAGTGCCGACCAGACGAGGCGGGCGTCGAACCAGGGGATCGAGATGCGCAGCAGCAGGAACGCGCCCAGCGCGACCAGCGCCCCGCCGAGGATCATGCGCGCCTGGTGCAGCGACACCGCCGGCATCGCTGGCTCCTCCGGCCCCTCGGTCGCCCGCGGCATCGCGATCCAGGCAACGAGGTAGAGAATCAGGCCGGCGCCGCTGGCCAGCGCCAGGGCGACGAAGGCGATGCGGATCAGGATGGGGTCGAGGCCGAGATATTCACCCAGCCCTCCGGCGACGCCGGCAATGACTCGATTCGTTCGGCTCCGCTGCGCTTTCCGCGGCAGTTGCGACTCCGGGCCCGTCGCGCGTGGTTGTTCCTCATACTCATACATCGATTGAGCCTCCCTTCTGAGACGAGGTCGGCGGCCGGTTGTCTCCGCGGTCCGCCGCAGCCTGAGCATAGCCTCCGAGGCGTTACAGACACGTCACAACCCGTGCACGCCCGCGCCAGCTTCGTGACGCGCCGGGATCCGGCCCGCGCGTGATAGACTGCCCGGTTGTCGGCACGTCGAGGCGTGGAGAGGTCGGGCAGGGAGTGAGCGAGCGCGCGCAGCCGGTCGAGCGCCTGCGGGGCATGGTGGACCTGGCCCCTGAGACGTTGCACCGCCGCGACCTGGTGCGCGAGCAGGTGCTAGGCGTGCTGGCGAGGCACGGCTACCGCCAGATCGAGACGCCGGTCGTCGAGGCCACCGATCTCTTTCTGCGCAAGTCCGGCGGCGAGCGCGCGGCGCAGATGTACGCCGTGCGCTACCGCGAGCGCGAGATCGCGCTGCGCCCCGAGCACACCGCCTCGGTCTTGCGTCTGTACCTCGACGCGCTGCGCGGCGAGCCGCTGCCGCTGCGCCTCAGCTATGGCGGCCCGGTCTTTCGCTACGAGAAGCCGCAGGCGGGACGAACGCGCCAGTTCACCGAGGTGGGCGGAGAGCTGCTGGGCGGCAGCGGACCGGCCGCCGACGCCGAGGTCATCCACCTGGCGCTGAGCCTGCCGCAGGCAGTCGGCGTCGAAAGCCGGCTGGTGCTCGGGCACGTCGGGCTGGTCCTCGACTTCCTCAATCGCCTGCCGCTGCGCCAGCGCTCGCGCGACTGGCTCCTCTGGAGCATGGAGCGGCTGCGCAAGGGCCAACCGGTCGATCTAGAGCACGAGCTCGCCGGGCTGGTCAGCGACGGACGGCTCACCGCCCTCTTCGCCGAGATGAACATCGCGCTGCGCGACGTGCCGCCCCAGCAGCTCGAGCGCTGGGTGCTCTCGATTCTGGGCGAGGTGGGCGTCGCGGTGCAGGGCGGCAACCGGGAGCCGGAGGAGATCGTGGCCGGGGTGATCGCCAAGCTGAACCAGCGCGGCGACGAGGCGGACGTGCGTCACGCCTTCGACTTCCTGCGCGAGCTGGCGGCGGTTCACGGCGCGCCGCAGCGGGTGCTACCGGAGGTGCGCGCTCTGGCCCGGCGCCACGGCTTGCAGCCGGCGCCGATCGATCAGCTTGAGCAGGTCCTCGATTTGCTGGCCGCCTATGGCCACGACGTGGGCCGCTTCGAGCTTAACCTCGGCCTCGGCCGTGGGCTGCACTACTACACCGGAGTCCTCTTCGAGGTCTACACCGCCGACAGCTCGTCACAGCTCTGCGGCGGCGGCCGCTACGACGATCTGGCGCAGCTCCTTGGCGCGCGCCAGCCGCTGCCTGCCTGCGGCTTCTCCTGCGGCCTGGAGCGGCTGGTGGAGGAGGCACTGCCTCAGCCAGAGCCGGCGCCGATCGACGTGCTGGTAGTCCCCGCCAATCCAGACGGCACCCCAGCCGCCATCCGGCTTGCCGAGGAGCTGCGCGGACGAGGCCAGCAGGTCGAGCTGGAGGTGCGCGGGCGCTCGCCCAATGCAGCCCGGCGCTACGCGGAGCGGCGGGGAATCCGCAGCGTGCTGCTGGTCGACGCCGACGAGCGCGTCAGTCAGGAGCAGCCGCGGGCGAATGCGGCGGGAGCGCGCGATGCGTGAGCCGCTGCGCCTGGCGGTCGCCTCCAAGGGCTCGTACGAGGACGCGACCGCCACCTTTCTCGAGCAGGCGGGGCTGCGGCTCTGGCGGCCGAACCCGCGCCAGTACGTCGGCAAGCTGAGCGGCCTGCCCGGTGTCGAGGTTCTTTTCCAGCGAGTGGAGGACATCGTCCATAAAGTGGCCGAGGGCACCGTCGATCTCGGCATCACCGGCTACGATCTGGTGGCCGAGCATGGTGACGACGATCCCAACCTGCTGGTCGTCATCGAAGATTTGGGCTTCCGGCGCTGCGAGCTGGTGGTGGCCGTGCCCGAGGGCTGGCTCGACATCGCCACCGTCGCCGATCTGGCCGATCTCTCGGTCGCGCTGCGGCGCGCCGGGCGCACCCTGCGCGTGGCGACCAAGTTTCCCAATCTGACGCGCGCCTTCTTCGAACGACACGGCGTTCACTACTACGCGCTGGTCGACGCGCATGGCGCGCTGGAGGCCGCTCCCGTGCTCGGCTACGCCGACATCATCACCGACCTCTCGGAAAGCGGCGTGACCCTGCGGGACAACCGGCTGCGGGTGTTGAGCGGCGGCGTGATCCTGCGCGCCCAGGCCTGCCTGATCGCCTCGCGCCGGGAACTGCGCGCGGACGATGACAAGCTGGAGCGGGCGCGGGCGATCATCGAGCTGATCGAGGCTCGCCTGCGCACCCGCGACTTCCGCCTGGTCACCGCCAACGTTCAGGGGGATTCGCCGGAGGCAGTAGCGCGCCACGTCACCGCGCAATTGGAGACCGCCGGTCGCCAGGGGCCGACCATCGCCAGCGTCTTCCCCAAAGGCTCGGGTGATGACGACAGCGCCCGCTGGTGGGCCGTGACGGTGATCGTGCCCGCCGAGCGGCTGCTGGCGGCGGTCGACCACCTGCGGCGCGGCGGCAGCAGCGGCATCACCGTTCAAGCGCCGGAGTACGTCTTCGACGGCTGCTCCGCGGCCTTCGAGCGCCTGCGCACGGCAGTGAAGGAGCGAGCATGAGCCTGCCCAGCGGCGAGATCGTGCGCATCTTCGACACGGAGCCGGCCGCGCGCGACTTCCTGCTGCGCGGGCGCCGGCTGGAGGACACGACCCTGCCGCCCCGCGTGCGCGAGTCGGTGCGCCGCATCTTCGACGCCGATCTCTCCGCGCCCCAAGTCGTCGAGCGGATTCTGGCCGACGTGCGCCGCCATGGCGATCGAGCCCTGCGCCACTATACGCGGGCGATCGACGGCGCCGATCTCAGCGAGCTACGCGTCACACCCGCGGAGTTCGCGGCGGCGCGCGAACTGGTCGCGCCGGAGATTATCGAGGCGCTGGAGCTAGCCCGCTCGCGCATCGAGCAGTTCCACCGCCACCAGCTCCGCGCCTCCTGGATGCACGTCGACGCCGACGGCACACTCGGCCAGTTGCTTCGCCCGCTGGAGCGCGTCGGGGTCTATACCCCGGCCGGCCGCGCGCCCTACCCCTCGTCGCTGCTGATGTCGGCGGTGCCGGCGCAGGTCGCCGGGGTGTCGGAGATCGTCGTCTGCGCCCCGCCGGGCCCCGACGGCAGCATCTCGCCGCTGATCCTGACGGCCGCCGAGATCGCCGGTCTGCGCACCGTCTTCAAAGTCGGGGGCGCGCAGGCGATCGGCGCGATGGCGTACGGCACCGAGTCGATTCCGCGCGTCGACAAGATCGTCGGCCCGGGCAACATCTTCGTGGTGCTGGCCAAGCGGCGCGTCTACGGCGAGGTCGATATCGACCAACTCCCCGGCCCCACCGAGACACTTCTGATCGCCGACGCCGCCGCCGACCCGGCCCTGGCCGCGGCCGACCTGCTGGCCCAGGCCGAGCACGATCCGCTGGCCAGCGCCATCCTGCTGACCACCTCGGCCGCGCTGGCCGAGGCCGTCGCCGACCAGCTCACCGAGCAGCTCCCACGGCTGGAGCGCGCCGCCGTCGCCGCCGAGTCGCTGGCCAGCAACGGGGCCATCGCGGTGCTGCCCGATCTGGAGACCGCCTTCGAGCTGGCCAATGCCTACGCCCCCGAGCACCTCTGCCTCTTATTGAGCGACCCCTGGGAGCACCTCGACCGGGTGCGCAACGCCGGGGGTGTGTTCGTCGGCGAGTCCTCGCCCGAGGTGCTGGGCGACTACACCGCCGGCCCCAGCCACGTCATGCCCACCGGCCAGACCGCGCGCTTCTCCTCGCCGATCAACGTCGAGGAGTTCATCAAGGTCATCAGCGTCGTCGGCCTCAATCGCCGCGGGTTGCGCCGGCTTGGTCCGGCAGCGGCGACGCTGGCGCGCGCGGAGGGGCTGACGGCCCACGCGCGCGCCGTCGAGCGGAGGCTCGGCGAGGAATAGATGCCGCGCAGTATGGCATCTTGCCCCACGTGCATCAGACGCCATACGGCACAGCGTGCCGCTTTTCCTACTTGACCGCTGGGACAGGAACACTGATAATCGGAGCACAAATTCATGCGGTAAGCCAGAGCGCGGCGACCTCAGCAAGCGTTCGACCAGGCGCGGCGTTGGAACCTGGGTGATTTGCATGGCGGTAGTGCGCCCCGCGGTGAAAGGTCAGTAACCGGTGAGCGTCTGGATTCGCCATGTGCAAACCCAGCAAGGCCCGCGCACCATCGAGTATTTCGAGAATCTCACCTACCGCGGCCAGTCCGCCCCAGCCGATACGGCCGATCAGGTCAAGGTTGCAGACACGACCCTGAATCTTGCCACCTTCGAGATCGTGGTGATCGAGGAACTGCCCCCATCCGGCGAGCTGCACGCGCGCATCTACTTTGAGCAACAAGGTACGGTGCCGAACCGCACCCTCGTCGGCTGCTCGGCCCGCGGCCTGCGCGACGCGCTGATCGAGCGCACCGTCACTGGCGACCAGTAGCGGCGACACACGCCCAGCGGCCAGAGCGCGCGTCGCTCCAGGTTAGATTCCTCGACAAGCTCCGGATGACACGGCTAGATACGGGCGAACGACAACGACCAGCGTCGTCGCCGGCTACAGCCGGCTGTGCCCTCGTGCGGGGTACAATTCCGCCCGGGAGGACTCCAGGGCGATGGACCGTCGGCCGTTGCTCATCATGGCGAAAGCGACTCGATGACCTGGCTCGACATCGCGCTGGCGCTGGTACTCCTCTTCGGAGTCTACGGCGGCCTGCGACGCGGCTTCCTTCGTGGCACGCTCGACCTGGTCGCCATCTTCGCCGCGCTCCTGGCCGGGGCCGTGTTCTACCATGGCGTCGCGACGCTCCTGGAGCACTGGGTCAGCCTCTCACGCCCACTGGCGAACCTGCTGGCCTTCGCCGGCATAGCGCTGGCGGTTCAGTTCCTGGCGTGGGCCGTCTTCGTCCTCCCCCTGACGCCCCTCATCGAGGCCGCTCGCCACGTCGCCTTCAGCCGGCAGCTCGACGCGGTTCTCGGCATCCTGCCGGGGCTGGCCAAGGGTGTAGCCTTCGCCGCCACCCTGCTGCTGGGCCTGACCGTTCTGCCGCTCGGCCCCGGCTTCGACAGCACACTGGCGCGCTCGCCGGTCGCCCAGCGGCTGCTGGAGGGGACGACCCGCTTCGCCAGCGGCGCCGAGTCCCGCGTCGGCTTCGACCTGGCCGACTTCACCTCCGTGACGACATCCGAGAGCGAGGCGCCGCGCAAGCTGCCGCACGCCTACACGACCGGTCTCAGCGTCAGTTCTGCCGACGAAGACCGCATGCTGGAGCTCCTCAACGACGCGCGGGCGAGCGACGGCCTGCAACCGCTAGCGCCGGACCAGCGGCTCCAGTCCGTGGCGCGCGCGCACAGCGAGGAGATGCTCAAGCTCGGCTACTTCGCGCACAACTCGCCGGTTTCCGGCTCGCCCTCCGACCGGCTGCAGGCCGCCGGCATCGCCTTCCAGGTCGCGGGCGAGAACCTTGCCTATGCGCCGACGGTCGAAATCGCTCACCGAGGCTTGATGAACAGCCCCGGCCACCGCGCCAACATTCTGTCGCCCGACTTCACTCGCGTCGGCATCGGCGTTATCGTGGCGCCCAATGGCGAGCGAATGTTCACCCAGGACTTCATCGGGAAATGACCGCCCGGGTCGAGTAGTATTCGTGGCATGAACTCTGGGGCGTCAACGCCCTGAGTGTGAGCGTGAAGGAGTGAGGCTGGTGCAGAATCCCGCTGGCATGAACGTGATCATTCCGGTCGCCGGGTTGGGAACGCGCCTGCGCCCCCACACCTGGAGCAAACCCAAGCCGCTGGTGAGCGTGGCCGGCAAGCCGGTCCTCGGGCACGTGCTCGATCGCCTGACTACCCTGCAACTGAACAAGGTCGTCTTCGTGACCGGCTATCTCGGCGACCAGATCGAGCAATACGTGCGCCAGAACTACGACTTCCGTTCGTACTTCGTCGAGCAAACAGAGCCGCACGGCCAGTCCGACGCGGTCATTCGCGCCTGCGATATCGTCACCGGCCCGACGCTGATCGTCTTTCCCGACATGATCTTCGAAGCCGACCTTGGCCAGTTGGCGACCCTCGACGCGGACGGCGCGCTCTTCGTCAAAGAGGTCGATAACCCGCGCCGCTTCGGTGTGATCGTGACCGAGAATGGCCGAATCACGCGCCTAGTCGAGAAGCCGCAGGAGCCAATCTCGAATCTCGCCGTGGTCGGGCTTTACTATTTTCGCCAGATCGAGAGTCTCTTTGACGCCATTCAATTTCAGATTGACCACAATCTCCAGCAAGGAAACGAGTTCTACCTGGCGACCGCGATCCAGCACCTGATCGACCAGGGCGCCGATCTCACCTACTGCTTCGTGTCGGTCTGGGAGGACACCGGCACCCCCGAGGCGCTGCTGGCGACCAACCGCTACCTGCTCTCGCAGCGAGTCGGGCCCTCGCCGGAGATCGAAGGCGTGGTCATCGTGCCGCCGGTCTTCATCGACCCCAGCGCCCAGGTCCACCGCTCGGTGGTCGGGCCCTTCGCCAGCATCGGCGCGGGCGTCAGCATCTCCAACTCGATCGTCACCGACGCCATCGTCGACGACGGTGCGCAGATCGAAACCGGCATGCTGACCGCCTCGATCGTCGGGCGCAACGCGCTGGTACGTGGTGAATTCTTGCGGGTCAGCGTCGGTGACTCCTCCGACATCATCCTGGCGGCCCCGGGTGAGGCGGGACGTGGCTGAGGAGTCGCGGATCTGGCTCGAGGTCAGCGTCGAGGCCGACGCGGAGTCGGTCGAGTCGGTGGCCGAGTTGCTCAGCCGCTATGCTTACAACCGCGGCGTGGTGATCCACGAGCCCTACCAGCAGGATGTGGACGGCGACAACTTCACCATCGATCTGTCGCGCCCGGTGCAGGTCAGCGCCTACCTGCCGGTGAACGCCCAACTGGCTGAAACGCGGCACGCGCTCGAGCACGGGCTCTGGCACCTGGGCCAGCTCGGAGCGGTCGGGCCGCTGCGCGCCGTCGAGCGGCCCGAGGAGGACTGGGCCAACGCCTGGAAGGAGCACTTCCAGGTGACGCGCGTCGGGCGGCGCACGGTTGTTCGTCCCATCTGGCGTGACTATGAGCCGGCGCCGGGCGACATCGTGATCGACCTCAACCCCGGCGCCGCCTTCGGCACCGGGCTGCACCCCACCACCGCGCTCTGCCTGCGCTGGCTGGAGGAGATGCCGCTGGACGGCGCGCGGGTGCTGGATGCCGGCGCCGGCTCGGGCATCCTCTCGGTGGCCGCGATCAAGCTGGGCGCCGCCGAGGTGGACGCGGTCGAGCTCGATCCCGTCTCGGTGTCGTCGCTAGAGGAGAACGTGCGCCTCAACGGCCTGGAGGGGCAGATCACGGTCTACGAGGGTGACGCGACGGCCTGGCTCCCCGCGCAACAACAGTACGACCTGGTGCTGGCCAACATCCTGTCGCGCATCCTGATCGAGGGCGCGGACAACCTGACCCGCGCCACGCGCCCCGGCGGCTCGCTGATCCTGAGCGGCGTGATTGAGCAGCACGCGCCCGAGGTCATCGCCGCGTACGAGGCACGCGACTGCCGACTGGCCGACCGCGCGCTGCTTGGTGACTGGGTCGCGCTGCGCTTCGAGCGCCTGGGCTAACCGATGCCGCGCCGCCCCCCGCGCTTCTTCGTCGATTCTCCGCTGGCACCCGGTGAAGTTGTAACGCTCTCGGCGGAGCAGGCGCGGCAGATTGGCGCGGTGCTGCGCCTGCGCCCCGGCGGCCAGCTGATCCTCTTCAACGGCGACGGGCAGAACTACCCGGCCAGACTCAGCGCGCTCGACCGCTTGCAGGCAGCCGCCGCGATCGAGGGGGCCGAGCCGGCGCCCGCCTACCCGCCGCCGGCGATCACGCTGGCGCTGGCGCCGATCAAGGCCGAGCGCTTCGACTGGGCGGTGCAGAAGGCGACCGAATTGGGCGTGGCGGCGGTCGTGCCGCTGGCAACCGAACGCACCGTGGTATCATTTCAGACTGGCCGCGTGGGTCACCGGGTTGAACGCTGGCGCCGCATCGCCGTCGAGGCGGCCGAGCAGTGCGGCCGCGCGACGTTGCCGTGCATCGAGGAACCGCAGCCGTTCGAGTCCGCCGTGCGGCTGGCCGCGAAGGGGCCGGCGATCCTCCTCTGGGAGGATGAGCGACGTACGCCGCTGGCGGCGCTCCCGTTCACGGCGCTGCCATCACTCTGGCTGCTGGTGGGTCCGGAGGGCGGCTTCAGCGCCGCCGAGGTGGCGCTGGCGCGCGCGGCGGGGCTCACGCTCGCGACGCTTGGCCCGCTGATCCTGCGTGCCGAGACCGCGGCCATCGCCGCCGTCGCGACGGTGCGTGCGCTCACCGTGACGAAAACGATGATCGATACGGGCACAGACACAGAAGGTTCGTGCGCTTCATGACCGCTTCATCCCGCCGCCGTATGGCGCTCGCCCCCGAAATTAGCGACGCCGGTTTGATCAGCGAGGTCGCCCCCGGCTCGCTCGCCGCGGAGCTGGGCATCGAGCCGGGGCACCGCGTCCTGACGATCAACGGCCAGCCGCTGCGCGACGCGCTCGACTTCCAGTTCATCGCCGCCGGCGACACGGTCGTGCTCGAGGTGGCGCAGGGCGACGAGATCGTCGAGATGGAGGTCGAGCGCGACGCCGACGAGCCCTGGGGCCTCACCTTCGCCGACCCCACCTTCGACGGCATCCAGCTCTGCGACAACTCCTGCCCCTTCTGCTTTATCAAGCAGTTGCCCAAGGGGATGCGCAAGAGCATCTATGTCATGGACGACGACTTCCGCTACTCGATGCTCTACGGTAGCTTCGTGACGCTGACCAACCTGACCGAGGAAGACTGGCAGCGTATCGAGGACCAGCGCCTGGGGCCGATCAACGTCTCGGTCCACGCCACCAATCCCGAGCTGCGCATCGCCCTGGTCGGCAACCCCAAGGCCGCCCGGGTGATGGACGACCTGGCGCGGCTGGAGCGTATCGGTATCGACTACAACACCCAGCTCGTCCTCTGTCCCGGCGTCAACGACGGTCCCGAGCTGGATCGCACCATTCGCGATCTGCTGACACTCGGCCCGCACCTGCGCTCGATCGCCGCGGTGCCGGTTGGCCTCTCCAAGCACGGGCTGGAGCGCCAGAGCCGCCGCGTGCGCCTCTCGCGCACCTGCATGCGCACCCTCCCCGGCAAAACGATCGACGTGCGCCGCTACACGTCGCGCGAGGCGCTGGCGGTCATCGAGCAGGCCGAGGAGTGGCAGGCGCGGTTCCGCGCCGAGCGTGGCGAGACCTTCATCTACTTGGGCGACGAGTTCTATCTGATGACGGAAAGACCGGTGCCTTCCGCCGAAGCCTACGACGGCTTCCCGCAGGTGGAGGACGGCATCGGCATCACCCGGCTCTTCCTGGACGACGCCGAGGGTGTGCTGGCACGTGGCCCGGCAGGCGAGGTGCGCGGCCTGCCCGGGGTGATCGCTTGCGGCACGCTGATCGCCCCCACCATGACGCGCCTGGTCGAGCGAATCAACGCGCGCACCGGCACCGAGCTGCGCGTGGCGGTGGTGGAAAACACCTTCTTCGGCAGCGAGATCAACGTCTCCGGCCTCTTGACCGGTGCGCTGGTGCGCGACGCGCTGGCCGCCGATCTGGACAGCTCGCCGGTCTTCATCTCCGAGAACATGATCTCCAAGCGCACGCGCACCTTCCTCGACGACATGGATGTCGACGAGCTAAGCGCGGCGCTCGGCCGCCCGGTGATCGCCGCCGGCTACCTGAGCGAGGTTCTTGGCCACCTGGCGCGGCTCCAGCAGCCCATCGACCCGCGATGATCGCCCTGCGCGAGACGCCTGAGGGCACGACCTTCGACGTGCGCGTGGTCCCGCGCGCCGGCAAGACCGGCATCGAGCGCGTCGAGGACGGCGCGCTGCGCGTGCGGCTGGCCGCCGCGCCGGTCGAAGGTGCGGCCAACCGGGCGCTGGTGGAGTATCTGGCGGATGTGCTGGATTGCCCGCGGCGCGACGTCGAGATCGTCTCCGGCGCGCACGCGCGGCGTAAAGTGGTGCGGGTGCGCGGCCTGCCATCCACCGTGTTCGAGGCTCGCATCTCCGCCGCGCTACCAGCGGCGGTCAAGCACTAGCCTATCAGGAGTATCACGGAGATGCTTCGGCTGCGGCCTCAGCATGACAGGGAAAGAGAGAGCCTTACCCTGTCATGCTGAGCCGCAGCGAAGGATCTCTTCGTGCCCACAGCCGCTACTCCGGCCTCAAGATCGCCAAATGGTGTTCGCATCAATGGATCGCCGCGGCGCTATGGGCGACGGCGGCGGGCCAGGCGGGTCGCCAGCCCACCGGCCGCGGCCAATGTGGTCACGCCCAGGGCGATGACCGCGCCGAGCAGCAGGTTTGGCCGTGCGCTGGTCGCGGAGCAGGCGGCCGGCGCCGGGTGATAGCGGCGCATGCGCCACCAGAGGAGGATCGTCTCCCGCATGGCGCGGAAGACGACCTTCGGGCTGCCGCCGGAGGAAGTGCCCGCGCCGCGCGGGTAGTGGTTGACGCCCACCTCGATCCAGCTCGCCCCGCGCACCCGTGCCTTGGCCAGGATCTCGGTGTTGATCAGGGCACCCGGCGATTCCAGCTTGGCGTCGCGCAGCAGATCGGCGCGAAAGACCTTGAAGGCGCAGTCGATATCCCGCAGACGGATGCCGAAGAGGATGCGCACGGCCAGCTTGAAGATGCTGGCGTAGATCCGCCGGTAAGCGGCGTCTTGCCGCGCCAGGCGGTAGCCCGCCACGATGTCGTGGTCAGCGACGAAGGGCGCGAGAAAGCTGAGATCGGCGATATCGAACTGGCGGTCGGCGTCCATGAACATGATGCGGTCGCCGCTCGCCGTTTCGAAGCCCGAGGTCAAGGCCGCGCCGTAGCCACGGTTGCGCGGGTGATGGACGACCGTGACCTGCGGATAGCGCGCGGCCAGCTCGTCAGCCAGCGCGGCGGTGCCGTCGACGCTGCCGTCGTCGACCACCACCAGCTCGAAATCCTCGGTCAGCTCCGGCAAGACGGCCAGCGCGCGCTCGACCACCACCGGGAGATTCTCGAATTCGTTGTGTGCCGGCAGCACGAGCGAGAGCTTGCCGCTGATCATCGCACCCCCACGCTTCGGCCGGCAGGCGCCGCCGGCCGGTTCGGATTGTTCAGGCTCTGAGTATAGCCATTTCGCGCACGCACTGTGCGGCGTGAGTGTGTATCGGTCAACCTGGCGGTTCATCCTCGGCGGCGACAGCCTCGGGCTGTCGCCTGGACCATGAAGGGCACACGGCCATCGCCAGGAGCAGCGCCAGTGACAGGAGGCTCATCAGCGCGCCGGCGCGCAGCCCGGGAAGGCTGAACCGCATCTCGATCTGATGTTCTCCCACCGGAACCCAGACAGCGCGGAAGGTGTGGTCGGCGCGCAGCAGCGGCGTTGCCGCGCCGTCGACGCGCGCGCTCCAGCCGGGAAAGTAGGTATCGTCGAGCACGACGAAGCCGGGCGCGGTCATCGAGGCGTGGATGACGACACGGTCGTTCGCGTAGCGGGTGATCTCCGCACTCCCCGGCGCCGCTAGTGCGCCCGGCGGCCCGGCGCCATCCGGCAACGGCGCCGTGACAGTGATGACCCGGTCCAACCGGTCATCGTGCGCCGCGAGGTAGCTCAATTCGTCACGGTCGGGAAGGCGCACCGCCCCGGCGGCGACCCAGACGCGCGGGCCGGGGTCGGCCAGCTCGTAGAGGTAGGGCGGCTGGTCGCGCAGCAGCCGGAGACTGGCCGAATCCAGGCCGGCGAGCGCCCGTGGAGGGCGATCCGGCGTCAGCACGTAGCGCACGTTGAACAGCGCGAAAAGGCGCGAGCCGGGCGTTCTGGTGGCGAGGTCGAACGTCTCCTGGTAGTACGTCGGCCAAAGCACGCTATAGCCATCGACGCTGTCCAGATCCCAGACCAGCGGACCGTTCTCCCAGATCGATCCCACTCCGGCCGGGTACAGCCGCGCCGGTGCGACCGGTGACGCGCGCTGTAGCGTCCGCACGGTCGGGTCGGCCGGATCTCCAGCCCAATCCAGCCCGATGTAGGAGCCGGGCGAGCGCTGGAAGCCGGCGTAGACCTTGCCGGCGGTCGCCGAGCCGATATCGAACGCGGCGATGACGAGCAGACCGGTCAGCAGCACCTGGGACGAGAGACGCCAGCTCCGCGCACCGCGCGCCAGCAGGTAGGCCGCCAGCAGCAGCACACCGGCCAGCACCAGCCCGTTCTCGACCGCGGCCAGATCGGCGTGCGCCCCCGTCGCCGCGTTGACCAGCAGCAGCGCACCCAGCGCGAGCGCGCCCCCGGTCAGCATCACCGCCCGGCCAAGCCAGCGCTCCAGTTGCCCGAGTGCCGCGCAATCGCGCTCGCGCTCGAGCGCCGCCATGCCGAAGGCCGCCAGCAAGGCCAACCCGAGTTGAACCAGAGCGAGGAAGTCGACCGGGCGGCGCACCTTGTCGACGGCGGGCAGCAGCTCGAAGGCCAGCCGGTAGAGCCAGGTCTGCGATCCGAAGGCCAGCAGCAGCGCTGCCCCGGTCCCCAGCGCGATCAGCCCGACCAGCCGGCGCGAGCCCGGCGCCGCGCGCGCGATCCCCAACCCCGCCAGAAGGAGCGGCAACAGCCCCACATAGCCGTTCGTCTCTGCCAGATCACCGGCTGCCCAGTACTTGCCGGGGCCGTCGAAAGAGAAGAAGTTGGGCACGAAGAGGGTCAGCGCGAAGTGCGGCAGGAACGACGCGCTGCTCGCTTCCTGGTAGGCCAGGCCGGCGCGCTCGGTCACGGCGCTGAGCGCCAGCGAGGGCACCAGTTGCACGGCAGCCAGCCCTGCCCCGAGGAAAAGCGGAGCGACGCCGAGCAGGGCGACCATGACACCGGCCCGCCGCTCACGCCGCCCCGCCCGCCAGGCGGCGAGCGCGCTGATGGCGAGCAGCAGGTAGCCGGCCTGGACGATCGTCAAGGCGTGGCCAGCCAGGGCCATCAGGCCGACCAGGAGGCCGGCGACGGCGGACCAGCGCGGGCTCCGCTCCAGCAGCGCCCGGCGATAGGTCAGCAGAATCCAGGGGAGCCAGCTCAATGTCGAAATCGGACTGAGGTGGGGGAGATGCCAGGCGAAGAAGGAGCCGAAGGCGAAGACGAGCGCGGCCAGTAGCGCCCCCGCCCGGCTGCCCGCCAGCGCGCGCGCCAGGAAATACATCCCGCAGGCCGCGAAGAGGACGTGGAGCGTGGCCTGCCACTCCAGCGCCAGATAGGGCAGGAGTGCGCCGGGGGAAAGGAGGTGCATCAGCCGGTTCGGCGGGTAGTAGAGCTGGGTGAGCGGGTCGGCCGCGATCGGGTAACCGCTCAGGATGTTGGGTGTCCAGAGCGGAGACTGGCCGCTCGCCAGGGCGCGATGCACGAACTGCTGAAACATGTAGTGCTGGTCGAGCAAGTCGTAAGGGATCAGCGAACTGCGCGTGATCAGGATCGGCCAGAAATAGAGCAGCCAGAACGCGGTCAGCAGCGCCAGATCGAGGAGCGTCTCGCGAGTGCGGAAGGCTGATGGCGGTGGCGCCTCCTGCAAGCGGGGCGCCGCGGGCCGAGCAAGCCGCTCGCGCCTCAGCCGAGAGCGCCGCATCCGAATGTGCGGTTCGCTCATAGTATCAAGGCTTCGGCATGTTCGTGAGCGCCGTATAGGCGGGCCGCGGCGACCAGTCGGCGTTGAGGACCGCCCAGGGCGTCTTCTCATCAGTCGGCGGCGAGACGACGCTGTAGTTCAGGTTCCAGACGACCATGCCGACGCACCAGGGCCAGCTCTGGCGCGCGATCTGGAAGGCGCGCACCAGGTAGGTGGCCTGGTCCTCGGGCGACACGAACTTGCCGTACTCGTAGCCCGGCGCCTGATTCGCCGTCGTCCAGCCGAACTCCGTGATCCAGGCCGGGCGCGCGTCGTTGTGCTCCAGCATCACCTGATGCAACTGCTCGACGCGCCGAAAGTAGAAACTGCCGTCGTCCGACCAGCCGTCCGTGCCGGGGTTATCCGGCCACATCAGGTCCGGCGCGTTCTTGGTCGCGTTGGCGTGCATGCCCAGCGCATCGAAGAACTGGGTGTAATAACCGTCTTGCAGCGCGTAGAACTGCTTGAGGTACTCGACGTCGTCGATCGCGATCTTGGGGTTGTTGATCCCGGTGGGCGTCAGCGCGCCGAAGAGCACGGTCGCATCCGGCGCCGCTGTCTTGACCCCCTTATAGCCCGCCTCGAGCAAGTGTGCGTAGTCGGTCACCCGCACCGTGCCGCCCACGGTGTAGGCCAGGTTCTCCTCGTTCCCGATCTCCCAGACGGTGATCTGGCCACGGTAGCGGTCGGCGATGAAGTGCACGAATTCCTGATAATCGGACCAGTCCTTGAGCAACTGCTTGTTGCTGAGGTCGCGCGCCCAGTCGGGGAAATCCACGACGGACACCAGAATGTGGATCTTCGCGTCCAGCGCCTGCTTGACGATGCGGTCGGTCGGCAGCGGATCCCACTGCCCCTTATTCGGCTCGAACTGCTTCCAGGAGAGCTGAAAGTGAATCCAGTCGAACCCGGCGCCGGTCACCATGGCGAAAGTCTTGTCGTTGAACTGAGCGCCGTCGCCGTCGCCACGCACGAAAACGTTGAAGCCGTAGGCGAAAGCGGACCCCGCCTCGGGCGTCGCGGGAGCGGCAGGGCTCGACGTCGCGAGCGAATTCTGCGTCGCTGTCGCCGTGCTCGGAGCCGGCGACGGCGTCCCGGCGCCCGGCGAACCACTGCGCACGTTGAGCGAGCCTGCCTCCCCCGTCGCGGGAGCCGCCGGCCCGCTACAGCCGGCCAGGAGCGCGACGACGAGGAGCAGCGCCACGGTCAGCGGACGGCCATGGAGACATCGCGCGATCTCTGTGCGTTCGCGCTCCGCACGACTCCGGCGCGGCCGGGCCCGCGAGTCGCGCGGTAATTCGTCGAACAATGCCACGATCTCCATCTCCGCACGACACGACGCCCAGGCTCCGGTCAGGCAGGGCCAAACGCCGTGTCACGGCGTTTGGCCCCAGGGCACCAGTGAGCGATTTGGACCGCGCCCGAAGCTGCTACTTCGGCATGTTCTTGAGCGCGGTGTACGACGGCCGCGGTGACCAGTCGGCGTTGAGCACCGCCCACGGCGTCTTCTCGTCGCTCGGCGGCGAGACGACGCTGTAGTTCAGATTCCAGACGAACATCGGGCCGATCCACGGCCATTCGGTCTGCCCGATCTGGAAGGCGCGCACCAGGTAATTTGCCTGATCCTGGTCGCTATTTTGCGCGCCGTACTCGTAGCCCGGCGCTTGATTGGCCGTGGTCCAGCCGAACTCCGTCAGCCAGATCTGCTTGGCGGCATCGTGGTTGTCGATCATGACCTGGCGCAGCTGCTCGACCCGCCGGAAATAGAACGAGGGATCGTTCTGCCAGCCGGGACCCGGACCGGGGTTGTTCGGCCACATGGTATCGGGCGGATTGTTGTTGCTACCCGGGTGGGCGCCGAGCGCGTCAAAGTACTGCTTCACCTCGCCGTTGTTGTAGGCGTAGACC
Organism: Thermomicrobiaceae bacterium; assembly: GCA_035693105.1. Taxonomy (GTDB): domain Bacteria; phylum Chloroflexota; class Chloroflexia; order Thermomicrobiales; family Thermomicrobiaceae; genus DASSHC01. The sequence continues at coordinate 18,097 of DASSHC010000021.1, forward strand.
TGCTTCAGGAATTGAACATCGTCGATGGCGATGCTGGGGTCGTTGACGCCGTTCGGAGTCAGCGCGCCGAAGAGAACGATGGTGTTCGGATCGACGGACTTGACGCCCTGATACCCCGCCTTCAGCAGATTGACGTACTTGCCGACGCTCACCTGCCCACCGACAGTGTAGGCCAGGTTCTCCTCATTCCAGAGTTCCCAGGCTTGCACCTTCCCCTGATAACGGGCGGTCAGGTAGCTCATCAATGCCTGATAGTGGCTGGTGTCGTCCGGGATGCCGCTGGTGCCGGCCCAGGCCGGCGGCGGACCGACGACGCTGACCAACATCTTCAAGCCCTTGCCCGCCACCTGATTGATAATGCGGTCGGCCGCCTGCGAGTCGTAGTGACCAGGCTGTGGCTCGATGCCGTTCCAGGGCAGCTGGAAGTGAACCCAGGTGAAGCCAGCATTGGTCACCATGTTCAGCGCCTGATCGTTGAAAGCCGCGCCGCTGTCGTCACCGCGCAGGTAGACATTGAAACCGGCAGCGGCGTGGGGCGCGTACAGGGCGCCGGTAATCGGGTCGGGCGGCGGCATGTTCGGGTCCTGCCGCGCCACCGCCTCGGGCGGCGCGCCGCGCTGGTTCAGGTACTCACGCCCGAGCAGGCCGAGCAGCACCTCGTACTTCGTCCCCTTGTATTCCGGATGGTATTCGAAGCGCGAGCGCTCGAAGTACTGCACGGTGTGCGCCTGGCCGTCACCGGCCGGGGGCGGAGGGTTCTTCTCGGTGAACTCCTCCGAAATCGGGTAGCCGAAATTCTGGATGCCCTGATTGTCGTTCCAGAAGGTCTTGAAGCCGTAGCTGAGCGCGTGGTGCGTGGCGTCGAAGTAGACGTGATCGCTGGAGTTGGCAAAGGGCGCGATCGGCTGGAAGGGCTGCTCGCCGCGCCGGTTCTCGGTGCGGATGTTACCGAGCAGCGTCAGCTCGACCTTGTACGGGTCCGGATTGTCCGGGTGCCACTCAAAGCGTGCCCGCTCGAAGTACTGCACCCACATCCCATCCTGCTGAAAGACCCCGGTTATCGGGTAGCCCTGGATGTAGAGGCCGCCATGGGTTTCCCAGTACTGGCGAAAGACCCCCTGCACCCAGAAGCCGGTCTCGGAGAAGTAGCGCGGCATCTGGGTGTCCTGAGGCGACGACGGCGCCGCCTGCGCCACACCCAGCGGCAGCAGCAGCGCCGCCAGCATCCCCATCACGATCAAGCGTTTGAAAACCCGCAAACCTGGCTCCTCTTCAGACCGGCCGCGCCCCGCGCCCGGTGCTCCACGCGACTAAACCGCCGGATCCCGCTCCTCGAAGGCGATCCTCCTCCCTGCCAAGCCGAATCGACCATGCGATCCGGCTCTCGGCGTCGCCGCACGGTTGATCCACGCGATCGCGACACTTCACACGGTGAGACGATGCGGCCGGCGCGGCACTAGCGGGCGAGCTGCAGCTGCACGTCGCCGATACTGATCACATCACCATAACGGAGGCCGGTCCGCCCGGTTACTGGATGGCCGTTCAAGAGCGTGCCGTTGGTGCTCTGGAGGTCGGTCAGCCACCAGCGGCCGTCCCGCACGTCCACCTGGGCGTGCTCGCCGGAGACGAACGTGTCCGCCAGCCGGATCGTGGCGCGGGGGGTGCGGCCGATCAGCGTCACCGGGTCGAGCTCGATCCGCTCGCCCCGCTTGAGGCGCGAACCACCCGGCTCACGCACCATCAGATAGCCGCCAATCTCATCGACCGGCTCCTCGCTCCCCATACCCGCCACCGTCAGCTCGCGAATCGCGACGCGCACCACCTGAAAGAGAAAGAAGTAGATCAGGAAGATGAACAGCAGTCGCAGCAGCAGCACGAACCATTCGAACGGGAGCGCGGTGAGCATTGGGGAGCCTTCGCCCTAATCGCCGGCGGAGCCATAGGGGATCAGTTCGAGCCGGGCGGTACCCAGGCCGATCACGTCGCCGTCGTGCAGCCTGGCACGGGAGATCGGCACCCCGTTGACGCTGGTGCCGTTAGTCGAGCCGAGGTCCACCACCTCGAAGCTGCCGTTGTGGAACTCGATGCGCGCGTGGTGGCGCGACACTTCCGCCTCCGACAGCACGATGTCGTTGTCCAGCGCCCGCCCGATCGACGTCACCTGCAGGCGCACCACGAAGGCCTCGTTGGCGTTCACCCCAGCGATCACCTGCAACAGCTTCGGCGGCACGCTGCCGGTCTGCTCGACGACCCGGTAGACCTCGGTGCGCTGCACCGCTTCCTGCTCCTCGGGACTGTAGTCGGGCAGCTCCGCGATGTGTGCATCGACCAGGATGCCACGCTGGGGCACCCGCTCGTCGCCCACCATCTGCACGCGCACCTGATCGACGAAGCCGTAGTTGCGCTCATCGGCCAGATCGATCAGCCAATCCTCCATCTGGCGGCAGAGCGTGGTGGTGAAATCGGCGAAGAGCACCATGTCCTCGGGGTTGAGGTGGACGGTGTAGTCGTTCGGCACGACCGGGCCATCGACCGTCGCGAGCTGGTTGTCGTCCATGGCGCGCTCGAGCCGGCGGCCGATCTCGGCGGGTTGCACCGGGCTGCGAAAGATGCGGCCGACAGCGCCCTCCATCAGTCGCTCGAAAAAGCGCTCGAAGTGTTGGAGGCTGCCTACCAACGCAAACGGCCCATCGCTCCACCGACGCCGACGGTCACGTGAACGGGCCGAATTATAGAGGCCGCCCGCCTCCGGGGTCAAACGGGCAGGTCGGCCCCCGGCTCAGCCACGCCACAGGTCGACGGCAGGTCCAGCGGCTCGCCCCGCAGCACCGACCAGCTCGCTGCGATCATCCAGCGCCCGTACGAGTCGCCGGCAAGCTCCGACGCCCGAGCCAGCGCGGCATCGAGCCGCGGCGGCCGCCAGTAGTCGCTGTGCGCGTCGCTGGCAATCAGGTGGGCCAGGTGGTGCGCCAGCAGGTATTCGGCAGCCGGGCGGGCGCCGCGCTCGGCCTTCTCGCCCAGTGAATCGGCATTGAGCTGCACCGGCACGCCCCGCGCCACCAGCGGCTCAACCAGGCGCGGGTTGCGCTGCACATCGGGGTAGCGCTCGGCGTGGGCCAGAATCGGCCGGTAGCCGCGCGCCTGCAAATCGTCGACGACCTCATCCAGATAGCTCGGCCAGCTGCCGCTGAGGGGCAGCTCCAGGAGCAGGTAGCGTGTCTGATTCAGAGTCAGCAGTTCACCGGCCGCGAGCCGCTCGACGATGTGCGCGCCCAGCCGCACCTCCTGCCCCGGCAGCACCTCGATCGCGATGCCGGCTCGCTTCGCCCGCCCATTCAGCCGCTCCACCAGCCGAGGGATCAGCTCGGCCGGGCAGTGGTGGGCGTGCGGCGTGGCCACCACGCGCGCCACTCCACTCGCCGCCGACGCCCGCAACATGCGCAGCGCCATCTCGTCGTCGTCGGCCCCATCATCGACATTTGGCAGGACGTGGCAGTGCAGGTCGACGAGCGCCAGTGAGCTCTCCACTACTCCTTCTCTCGACGCGCGCGCGTCACAACCAGGCAGACGCGGTCGCGCCGCGCACTCCCAACACGGTGCTGAGATTCCAATTCTCTCATCGCTTCCCCTCGCTCGCTCTTCGGGCGACACGCGATGTTCGCATGACACGCTCGCCCTCACAAGCGAGCGCGGCTTCTCGACCGGCACGACCGCTGCAATTCACGCAGAATCGGCTCGTCCATGCGCGAGATACGAAGTACCGAATCGAATCCTTACCGCGTCATACCGGGTTGGCGCTTGATTATCCACGCTCGAAGGCTAGACTGGTCGTATTCAGCCATCGGAAGGAGCATGTCATGTTAGTCAACATCGAGCTACAGCAACTGCGCTGCCTCAAACAAAGCGATGGCAGCGACGGCGCCAACCCGTACCTGTGGGTCATGCTCCTGCAGATCGACGACGACACCATTGCCTCGGGGAATGCGGTCTTCGTCGCCGATCGTCCGCCATCTCCGGTAGGCGCCAGCGTGCTCATTCAAGGCGGGATGAGAGCAGGCGACAGCGCGCCCATTCCCGAGCTGCTCGCACGCTTGAACGCCCGGTTCCGCACTGATCCACCCCTAGCTCGGCGGGATCTCATCCTGCTTGCCCTGCTAATGGACGAGCGTGGCACTCCCGGGGCGGCGATCGTGGCGGGCTACAACACGTTTCTGACAACCGTGCCCGAGGATGTCTCGCAGCACCTACTGGAGTTGGCCTCGCCCAACTCAGACGATCGTAACGCCGCCATCAACGCCATCCAAATCGATGTTCATGACAAGGTCTACGACGCGATCATGGCCCAGCTCAATCCTCTCGAAGAGGTCGAAGCCGGATTGGGGATGAAGGATCGGATGATCGCGAACGCCTTCCAGGTCTTTGACCAGGTGAACGCGTCGCGTCCGTTCACGCTCCACTTCCAATCCAAATCCGGCGGCGACATCTTCGAGATCGACGCCCAGATCCGGGTAACGAACGATCCGTGTGAGGATGAACTGCTAAACCTGCTGGCGCTCCAGACCGCGATCCAGAACGCCCAGGGGGCGGGAAAGCAGCTCGCGAACACCCACGGCGGCGAGCTCACCGGAGCGCAGCAGCAACAACTGGAGCAGATCAAGGAGGAGATCCGGCAGCTGCAGCAGAAGGTTCAGACCGGCGAGCGGGCGCTGGCACGATGCCGCAAGGGGATCGCGCCGGAACCGGCCAATCCGGTGCCGTGAGCCGAAACGGCGCCCACCCAGAGATCAGCCGTCCCGATCTGGCCTCAGCGGTCGCTGAGCGACTCAGTCGATCGCTGTCTGAGGCGTGTCTTCGCCTGGCGGCGCTCGCCGACCGGCTCCGCCGCTGCCTCAACCTGCCGGTTGACGAGGCGCGTATAGTGTTGCGGCTGGCGCTCGATCAACCAGAAGCCGAGCGCGAAGACCGACATGATCTCCAGCCCGAAGGGGAGGTAGCCGCCGTAGCCGAGCAGCGGCATCTCCCAGACATGCCAGAAGTCGACGTAGGGCACCGTGTAGTACCACTTCGGCATCGAGTAGTAGTTCCACATCTCCCAAAACCAGCCGGTCGCCAGCGCGCCGAGCATCAGGTTCCAGAGCGCGGCCGACTCCCCGCGCGCCAGGAACCAGCCGACCGAGCGTTGACGCAGCGCGAGGTTGAAGGGCTCGACGATCAGGAAGAGCGCGATCCAGGTCAGGGGAAAGAAATAGCGCGGCAGCAGGATGACCAACAGGAGCATGAACCAGCCGCACGCCTCCAGCGCCACCACTCCCGCCGCCGAGACGCGCCAGGCCGGAATTCGTGGCAGGAGACGGCCGACTCGGAAGGAGGCAAGCAGCTCGGACATCTCCAGCACCGCGGGAATGACGGTGGAGAAGTCGAATGTCGCCATAATGGCGTAGACGAGCAGCGAGCGGTGGAGCGGCATCATATAGTGCCAGTCGTGCAGGTAGCGGTCGACCCATTCGAAGATCCACCAGAAGGGCGCCGAGATGACGAAGAGGAGCACGAAGCGGCGTTTACCGCGCCGCCAGAGGGAGGTGCCGCTGCGCCACTCGTTCAGTCCGTCGAGCGTCAGCACAAGGCCGAGCCAGAGCGGGAAGAAGGAGTAGTTGGAGACCGGCGTCAGCCCCAGCCAGGCCAGCGGCCACCAGACGATAAGCAGCAGCAAACCGAGTAAACCCTGGTAGCCTATGTGTCGGTGGCGTTCCACAGTACTCCCGTCAAGCCGTCATCGGAGCCGGATCCTCCGGCCTGTATGTGGAGAAAGTGGCGCAGTGTCGATGCCAGAGAACACGTCCGCCGGTCCCATCGCCATTGCGCCGTCGATCCTGACGGCCGATCTCGCCAACCTGGCCCGCGAGGTCGCGCGGGTCGAGGCCGCCGGCGCTGACTACCTCCACCTCGACGTGATGGACGGGGTCTTCGTGCCCAACATCAGCTTTGGCGCGCCGGTCGTTGCCGCCGTGCGTAAGATCACCCGGCTGCCGCTCGACATCCACCTGATGATCGTGCGGCCGGAGCGCTATGTCGAGCAGTTCGCCGCCGCCGGCGCCGACAGCATTACCGTTCACGTCGAGGCCTGCACCCACCTGCATCGCACCGTGCAGCAGATCCACGAAGCCGGCGCCCGCGCGGCGGTCGCGCTCAACCCGGCCACGCCGCTGATCATGCTGGAGGATATCCTGCCCTACCTGGAGATGATCCTGGTCATGAGTGTCAACCCCGGCTTCGGCGGGCAGGAGTTCATCCCAACCACGCTGGAGAAGATTCGGCGACTGCGCCGCATCCTCGACGGGCGCGGCAGCGAGGCGCTGATCGAGACCGACGGCGGCGTCAAGGCGAACAATCTGCGTGCCGTAGCGGAAGCCGGCGCCGACATCGCCGTCGTCGGCTCCGGCGTCTTCAACCCCACGCAGACCGTCGCCGAGGCCCTGCGCGCGCTGCGTGCCGCCGTAGGCTGACGACCTCGGTGGGTGACAGCCACGAGATTGCCACTCACCGGCTACGCGAAAACCACTGGCGCTCCTCGCTGGGCTCTCCCTCGCGCTGCTTGTGGCGCATGACCAGGAACGCCGCCGGGATCAGCGCGGCGAAGCAGATCACCGCCGCGGCGCCGTAGGTGTCGCGGATGATCCCCAGCGTCAACGGGATGGCGTGCTCCTGGGCGAAGGTCTCCTGGCGGGTCAGGTATTGCGCGACCGACTCACCTGGTTGCTGCACGACCGGCGGCAGGCTGGTCAGCGCCTCGTTCAACCGGCGCACGGCCCAACCGGTCAGGATCGAGATCCCCAGTGTCATGCCGAGCAGGCGCATCACGATCACCAGCGCCGACGCGATGCCGAGATCTTCCTGACGGGCGGCGTTGATCGCCGCCGCGCCGATCGGCGCGACCACCAGCCCAAAGCCAAGCCCGCCGACCGCCAGATCGGGCAGCATGCGCTCTAAATCGATGTGGTTGGGCCAGGTGCTCATCGAGACGAACCCGATCGCCGCCAGCGCCAGGCCGACCCAGATCAACGGGCGGTAGCCGATCAGCCGCGTGGCTCGCCCACCCAGCCAGGCTCCGATCGCCATCGTGAGCGAGAAGGCGCCCAGGAGTTCGGCGCTCACCGTCGTGGCCCGATCGGCGTTCTCCAGCAGCGAGACCAGCAGCGGCACGTTCACCAGCGCCACCATCAGCCCGGCGCCGACCAGCACATTGGTGGCGTTCGCGGCGCTGAAGAGGCGGTCGCGAAAAAGCGCCATCGGGATCAGCGGGCGGCTAACGCGCAACTCCACGACCACCAGCGCCGGCAGCGCCACTACGCCGGCGACAATCAGCGGTATCCGATACGGCTCCAGGGGATTGGGACTGGAGCCGAGCGCCAGTGTCTCGCCAGAGACGCCCCCCGCCGACGAGGCAAAACCGAGGTTGAGCGCCACCAGCCCGAGCGATAGCAGCAGCGCCCCGAGCACGTCCGGCCGCCCGCCGACGGTGCGTGTACGCGGCGCGGCCCGGTGGCGCCAGAAGAAGACGAGCCCGAGCACCGCCAGCACGCCGATCGGTAGGTTGAGCCAAAATACCGCGCGCCAGGAGCTAAAGAGCGCGTCGATGACCGCGCCCCAGATCGGGCCGAGGACCCAGCCGAGCGTATCGACGGCGGCCACCACGCCCAGCGCGCCGGCTCGTTCCTCAGGCGGCAGGAGATCGCCCACCAGCGCCATCGCCACCGGCACCATCGCCCCGCCGCCGACCCCCTGCACCGCGCGAGCGACGATCAGCGCCTCCAGGCTGTGGGCGCTCGCGCTGAAGCCCGAGCCGGCCAGGAAGACCAGCAACGCCACGAGAAAAGTGGCGCGTCGCCCGATGCGATCCGACAGCCGGCCCATCAATGGGATCGAGACGGTGTAAGCGATGAGATAGCCGCTGACGATCCAGACGTAGCGATCGGCCTCGGCTGTGTTGATCTGGAGGTCGAAGAGCATCTTGGGCAACAGCGGCGCGATCACGGTCAGGTCGAGCGCGGCGACGAAGACCACCACCAACGCCGGCACCAGCGCGGCCAGAGTGCCGGGTGACTGCTGCTGCGGCCGAGCGGCAGCCATTAGACGTTCGGACGTTCGATCGTGACCGGCTGGTTCTGCTGGCTGGTCGTCAGCGTCCAGGTCGCCGGTCCCTGGCTCGCGGATGGCGTCGCCGCGCCAGGGTCGTGGACCACCAGCTTCAGGAGATCGTGGCTCGACTTGCTGATCCAGACATCGACCGATGCTGTGTCGCCGTGCAGCGCACCCCCCACGATCGCGCTGACCGCAGCCTTGGTGACGGTGCCGGTGATGTGCCAGGCTTCCTGTCCGTCGACCGACTCACTGCCTGCGATCGCCGGATTTTGAATCGAGGTCAGCACCGCCCCGACGCCGTGATCCTTGTCGAACAAGACCGCCGGGTTATAGCCGAGATCGGCTGGCGCCTTCTCCCACTTGCCGGTGATGAAGTTAGTGATGTACTGGTCCTGCCCGAGGGAGATCATCTTCATGTTCAGGTTGGAGCCCGCGACGCTGACCTTGGCCGTCGCCTGGGCCAAGCCGGGGCGCTTCAGATCGCCATCGGCGCTGTGCAGCTTCACCAGCCCGGTCGAATCGAGCGCCACCACGCCATCGATTTGCAGGTTGAAGTGCAGCGTATCGAGCTGATTCCAGCGGTCGGATGCCTGCTGCAGGATCCCCTGAGCCGTCGGCGTGGGCGTTGGGGTCGGGGAAGGAGTCGGTGTCGACGTTGGTGTCGCGGCGGCCTCCGTCGCGTTCGGCTTCGACTTTCCGCGGCAGGAGGCGGCCAGCCCGAGGCTGAGAAATAGGACCAGGGCAAGCGATGCGAGCCTGTACGAATGCAACTTCACGTGCTTTCATCCTCTCCGCCTCACCGCTCAGTCGGAAATCGTATCACAGGCTGAATGCCACCGATTCCGCGCGTTTGCACCTGGCAGCCGCTGTGCTAGGATTCCGACGCCTGTGCTATCGCGGGCGGGGTTAGGCATGCGGAGCGTAGAGGCGCACACCTTGGACGAGATGAAAGTCGTCGTCGGAGCGGCTTCCGATACCGGCTCGGTTCGGGAGCAGAACGAAGACGCGATTCTGGTCGAAACGGAGAGCGCTGCGGACGGCTCGAACGAGCCGAGCATGCTGCTGGCGGTCGCCGACGGGATGGGCGGGTACCAGCGTGGAGAAGTCGCTTCCCAGATCGCCATCGAGACGCTGGAGAAGGACTATCGCGGTGCTCCGCTCGGCCCGACCGAAGCGCCACAGCGGCTCAAGCGCGCGTTCCTGTCCGCCAACGATCTCATTTTCCGCGATGGCTCGGCCGAGGGCGAAGAGCACATGATGGGCACCACCTTGGTGGCGGCCGTTATCCAGGGGCACGACCTGACGATCGCCAACGTCGGCGACAGCCGCGCCTATCTAGTCCGCGCGAACCGGGCCACCCAGGTCACGCGCGACCACTCGCTGGTGGCCGAGCAGGTGGCGGCGGGCGCGATGACCGAGCAGGAAGCGCGCGAGAGCCAGCACCGCAATATCATCACGCGCGCCCTGGGGCACCGGCAACGGGTCGACGTCGACGTCTTCGAGATCCGGCTCCTGCCGGAGGACCGTCTCTTACTGACATCCGACGGCCTCCACGACTATGTCGATGAGACCGAGATGGTTCAGACCACGCTCAATCGGCCGCCCGAGGACGCCGCGCGCGAGCTGGTCAGCTTGGCGCTGCAGCACGGCTCCAACGACAACGTCAGTGCCGTGGTCGCCTGGATGGCTCCGGCCGGCGTGGCGACCGAGCGCGTACCCGAGGCGGTAGCCGCGCGCGGCTCGATGCTCGTCCCGCTGATCGTGCTGATCGGTGTGATTGTCTTCATCGCCGTGGTCGTGCTCCTCCTCTACGTCGCTTGACGTGGCTCCACGATCCGGCTGTTGGCGGCCCGCATGACGCTAAGCGACCCGGCGCTCGTTATCGACGCGCACACGCACATCTTTCCGCCATTCATCCGAGACAGCCGCGAGGCGCACCGCGAACGCGATGTCTGGTTCGCCGAACTCTACGCCAATCCGAAGGCGCTGCTGGTGACCGCCGAGGATCTGGTCGCCAGCATGGATCGGGCGAGCATCACTCGTTCAATCGCCTGCGGCTTTCCCTGGCGCGATCCCGGGCTCTGCCGCACGCACAACGACTACCTGGCCGAGGCCGCCCGTGCCTTCCCCGGGCGCATC
>DASSHC010000022.1:0-2030 GCA_035693105.1 Thermomicrobiaceae bacterium
GCCATTCCCGGATCCGGAGGCGCGGTTTCGGGGGATGAGCTGGATCGAGCCGGTCGTTCGCGAGTTGATGGGCGACAACGCGGCGACCGACCACAAGCTGAAGTTCTTCGAGAACGGCGCGACCCCCAACATGGTCGTCTCCACCGACCTCGACCTGGACGAGAAGCAGTTCGGTGACTGGGTCGACCTGATGTCGAACCAGTACGAGGGCGTCGAGAACGCCTACCGCACCTTCTACCTGGCCAAGGGCGGCAACGCTCAGGTGGTTGGCGCGAATCTCCGACAGATCGACTTCAAGGCCACGCAGGGCGCCGGCGAGACGAGGCTGGCGGCCGCCGCCGGCATCCCGCCGGTCATCGCCGGGTTCTCGGAGGGCCTGCAGGGCTCGTCGCTGAACGCTGGCAACTTCGGCGCCGCGCGCCGCAACTGCGCCGATGGCACGATGCGTCCGACCTGGGCCAGCGCCTGCGGGTCATTGGAGACGATCGTGCCGCCGCCGAACAGCGCCGCCGAGCTCTGGTACGACGAAACGCAGATCGCATGGCTCCGAGAGGACGAAGCCGACGCCGCGGACATCGCAGCGAAGCGCGCCGACCGGATGCACACCCTCATCAGCGCCGGCTTCAAACCGGACAGCGTCGTCGCAGCCACGATCGCGGATGACGACTCGCTGCTCCAGCACAGCGGCATGTACAGCGTGCAGCTGCGGGGCGCCGGCACGGTCACAGAGGGCAAGGGCAGCACCGTCTCCGGCGTTCCCGAGCCCGCCGACGGCTCCCAGCCGTAGCAGCGCCCAACTTCACACACCACTGAGGGAGCTCAGAGTGGATGCTCTAGACCAGCCCATCGGCGATCTGCGCCGTGCCATGCCAGGCAACTATGAGGTGAAGGATCCCGACACCGGGCCGCCGCGTCTCGTCGGCCATTTCACCGAGTGGGACACGTGGACGGAGATCGAGTCTCTCGTGGAGGGCCACTTCTTCGAGCAGACACCGCGGGCCGCGTTGACCAAGACGCTGCAGGAGAACCGTGACCGGATGCGGTGCCTGTTCCAGCATGGCGAGGATCCCCAGATCGGCAAGAAGGTGATCGGCCCGATCGAGGTGCTCGAGGCTGACGACGTCGGCCCGTACTACGAGGTGCCGCTGTTCAAGAGCGTCCCCGACCTGGTCATCGATGGCCTGCGTGCCGGCCAGTACGGATCCTCATACACGTTCCGTCCGACGAAGCGCCCGACGGTGGTGCAGCGCCCGTCTCGCAGCGCGTTCAACCCGGATGGCCTGCCGCAGCGGACGTTGACGGAGGTGCGGGTTATCGAGTTCGGGCCCTGCGTGTTCAACTTCTACCAGGGCGCGACGGCGAGCGCGCGTTCGGCGACGGATGAGGCGATCGTGCGTCGGTTGCTGGATGACCCGGAGCGGTTCCAGGAGATCGCGAAGCGCGCCGGCATCAGCGTCCCGCAGCTGCCGTACACCGACTCAGCGCCTGCCCCCGGCACAACCTTGTACAGCGTGCAGCTGCAGGCCGGCGTCATGCCGGCGGAGCATCGGCGCGCGGAGCGGCTCTACAAGCGCGCCGCCGAGTACGCATTCGAAACACCCTGGGCGGTCACGCCGCGGATCCTCGCCGTCATCCAGACCATCCTGCGCGAACGCCTCAGCGGCCTGCGACCAAGCGCCGAGGAAATCCAGGAGCGCATCAGCAGCGGCACCAGCACGATCAGCAGCGACGCGGCGCCCGCGGCGGACGGCCCAGTCGCAGTGATCAACGTGGCCGGCACCATCATGCCGCACGCCGCGAGCTTCTCCAACGTCAGCCAGAGCGGCACCTCGATCGAGGATCTGCAGCAGCAGTTCCGAGACGCGATGGCCAGCGAGGACGTCAAGGCGATCCTGTTCAACATCGACTCGCCCGGCGGCTCCGCGGCACTGGTGCCGGAGTTCGGCTCCGAGATCCGCGACGCGCGCGGCACCAAGCCGATCATCGCCGTCGCCAACACCATGGCCGCCAGCGCCGCCTACTGGATCGCC
>DASSHC010000023.1:0-6011 GCA_035693105.1 Thermomicrobiaceae bacterium
CGCGGTCGCGTTGTCGGACGCTCGCGCGGCTCCGCATGGTGACCCCGAGCGGACAGGTGTTTGCCACGATTCAGCGCGGGTCACGTTAGCGATCGGAACGCCCCCCTTGTGTCATGCTAAGGCCGCAGCCGAAGCATCTCCTCTTGCCCCCACAATCCGTGTCGCTCGGTGAGCAGGAGAGATCCTTCGCTGCGGCTCAGGATGACAGGGGGGGGGGAGGATGGCCTTTGCCCGGTCATGCTGTGGCCGCTGCCGAAGCAGCTCTCTCAGGCTTCCCTAGCGCACGCTCACCGTGGCGCTTGACTGCTGGTTCAGCGACGGCTGGTAGCTGTAGCCCATCGCGTTGACGCTCTGGACGCGCAGGGTGTAGCTGCCCTTGAGGTGAACGGTGCGGCTGAACGCGGCGACGCCCTGCGCGTTGGTCGTCACGGTGAAGACCTGGCTCGTGGATGGGCCCGAGAGCGAGAGCTGCACAGAGGCGTTGGCGACCGGGCCGGCGCTGCTGGTGATCGTGACGCTCCCGCCCAGCGCATAGGACAGGAAGCGGCTGCTCTGCTGCCTCAGGCTCAGGCTCTGCACGTACATCTGCCCGCCGGCCTGCGCCGGGGCGCTCACCTGAATCGAGGTCGAGCGGCTGTTGTTGGCGCTGTTGGCATCGGCGCTGATGCTCGCCGTCGCGGTCAGCGTGTAGCTGCCGGCCGTGGTCGCGCTGGCCGTGGCCCAGGCGAACGACACGGTGGAGGACTGCCCCGGGCTGAGCGCGATCGTCTTGGGCGAGGGTGTTCCCGCCGCGTTGGCCGGGCTGCTGCCCAGCGCCACGCTCACCGACTCGCTGTAGCCGCCGGGGTTGGCCAGCGTCACGCTGACCGTGGCCGTCTGCCCCTGCGTCACCGTGCCGGGCGCGCTGATCGCGCTCACGGCCACGTCATGGACCGGCGTGGGCGGGGTCGGCGCGGTCCCGCCCGCGCCTGCCAGCGCGGCGTCGATGCCGGCGCGCGGGCTGCCCAGGCCGGTGACGAAGTCGTAGCCGGGGCCCGCCTGGCAGACCGCGCCGCAGCTCCCGTTCGCACCGCTGGCGACGTCGTAGAGCGTGTTGCCCAGTTGATAGAGCACGCTGTTGGCGCCGGAGGACGCGCCGGCCAGCCGCGTCTTACCCTGGGCGGCCCGCAGCTGATTGGCTGCCGCCAGGATCCCGGCCCACTGCGGCGCGCCAGCGCTGGTGCCGCCGACCTGGAACCAGCCGCTCTGCCCGCTATAGGCGACCGAGTCGTAGACCGCGAAGCCGGTGCTCGGGTCGGCGTCGTAGCTGACGTCGGGGATGCCGCGGTGCGTGGTGCTCTGCGCCTGGCTCTGGTAGGCGGGGCGGCTCTCGTAGCGGCTCACGCCACCGCCCGAGCCGCTCCAGGCCGTCTCACTCAGCACGCCGCCGCTGTCGCTCAGGTTGAGCGTGGTGCCGCCGACGGCCACGACGGAGGGGCTGTAGGCGGGGTAGCCGCCGGGGTTGCCGGCATCGCCAGTGGCGAAGGTGCAGACCGCCGTGCCGAGGGCGCAGTGGCTATCGAAGCTGGTCTCGCCCCAATACTCGCCGGTGCCCCAACTGTTGCTGATCACGCCGGCGCCCTGCCGCGCCGCGTAGTCGATGGCCGCGAACAGGCTGTTGGTGTACGGGGATGCCGCCTCGACCAGCAGCAGCGCGGCTTTCGGCGCGACCGCGTGCGCCCACTCGACGTCGAGCGCGGCCTCCAGCGCCCAGCCGCTGTCGACGGTGGGCGTGCCCTGTGGCGTCGCCTTGGTGAAGTTGACGCAGCTCGCGGCGCTGGCGCCCAGTGTGCCGCAGACCAGCGGCAGCCCGAACTGCTGGCTGAAGACGTTGAGATCGCCGACGATCGCCGGATGGTCGTAGGCCACCACGAGCGCGATCGTCTGGCCGCTGCCGTCGCCGGAGAGGCCGAGGTAGCTCCGGATCTGCCGCGGCGTGTAGCCGTAGGGGGTGGTGCTGGTCACCAGCGGGTCGTTGGCCCGGTCGCGCCCGCGCACCTTGAGCAGCAGCGGGTGACGGGCGTGGCCCTCGCCCGGGGGCGTCTTGTCGACCCGCTCCACCTGGCCGTCGCCCCGGTTCGGCGCGGCCGCCCCGGCCAGCGGCGCCAGATTGAGCTGCGTCAGCAGCACGATCAGCAGCGCCGCCAGCGCGATCGCGCCGCGACGCCGTGGCAGTTTCGCCACGCTTCCCTTCCCTCTTGCTTGTCCCAAGCTAGCGCCCGTTGGCCGGCCTCAAGCACGCTCGACTCCTGGCGCGGCCGAATGATAGTCGCCGCACGTGACCGTTTACCCTGCGCCTAAGGTCCTGATCGGGCGCGGGCGGTCCGGTGCCCTCCACGGCGAGCCGGATCCGGGGCCGCCGTGGGCGGGTGGTACAATCACGTCGTCATGTACGAACGGGAGGGGTCGGCGGTGTTCGAGGGGGTAGGTTTTGGCGCGCGGGCGGACCTGCTGGAGGGCCTGAACGAGGCGCAGGTCCGGGCGGTGACCGCCGGCGATGGCCCGGTGCTGATCGTGGCCGGGCCGGGCAGCGGCAAGACGCGCGTGCTGACGCACCGTATCGCCTACCTGATCGACGAGCGCGGCGTCTCGCCCTGGAACATCCTGGCCGTCACCTTCACCAACAAGGCCGCGCGCGAGATGCGCGAGCGCCTGGAGCGGCTGATCGGCCCGGAGCAGGCACGCAAGCTGACCGTCGGGACGTTTCACGCCACTTGCGCCCGCATCCTGCGCCAGCACGGCCAGCACGCCGGTATCGACCCGCGCTTCACCATCTACGACGACGGCGACCAGATCGAGACGGTCAAGCAGGCGCTCAAGGCGCTCAATCTCGACCCCAAGGAGTTCTCGCCGCGCGGCATCCTCTCGCGCATCTCCGCCGCCAAGAGCCGCTTCATCCGTCCGGAGCAGTTCCCCGACGTTGCCGAGACCTATTTCGACGAGATCGTGGCCCGCGTCTACCCGCGCTACCAGGAGACGCTGCGCCAGAACCGCGCGCTCGACTTCGACGACCTGCTGGCCGAGACGCTGCGCCTCTTCGACGAGCAGCCGGAGATCAAGCGCCGCTACCAGGAGTGGTATCGCTACGTGCTGGTCGACGAGTACCAGGACACGAATCATGTGCAATACCTGCTGGTGCGCGCCCTGGCCGAGCAGCACCGCAACCTCTGCGTCGTCGGCGACCCCGACCAGTCGATCTACGGCTGGCGCCAGGCCGATATCCGCAACATCCTCGACTTCAAGCGCGACTACCCCGAGGCGCAGGAGATCCACCTGGAGCTGAACTACCGCTCCACCGGCGTCATCGTGGCCGCCGCCGACCGGGTCATCCGCGAGAACACCCAGCGCATCCAAAGGCAACTGCGCACCGAGAACCCCGAGGGCGAGCCGATCGTGCTGCGCGAGTGCTTCGACGACACCCAGGAGGCGCAGTTCGTGGCCGGCGAGATCCGCCGCCTCTCCTACACCGGCCGCGCCCACTACCGTCAGGTGGCGGTGATGTACCGCACCAACGCTCAGAGCCGGGCGCTGGAGGAGGCCTTCATCCGCGGCGAGATCCCCTACCAGCTCATCGGCGGCACGCGCTTCTACGAGCGGCGCGAGGTCAAGGACACCATGGCGCTCTTGCGCCTGATCGCCAACCCCCGCGACGCCGTCAGCCTGCAGCGCGTCTTGCAGAACACACCGCTGGGCAAGGGGATCGGCGCCAAGACGCTGACCGATCTGGAGCGCTGGGCGCGCCTTGAAGGCCGCGGCGTCTTCGACGGCCTGGCGGCGCTGGCGGGCGAGCTGCCAATCGCCCCGCCGCAGGTGGGCGGGCGCGCGGCCAGGCTGCTGGGCGAGGTCTACCGCACGCTGAGCGAGCTGGTCGAGGCCAGCCGGCGGCTGGTCGTCTCCGAGCTGTTCGATCTGGCGGTGGCCGAGAGCGGCATCGCCGAGCAGTTGCAGCAGGGCGGCGACCCGGAGATGCTGGAGCGCTGGGAGAACGTGCTGCAGTTGCGCGCGGTGCTGGCCGGCTACGATGAGCTACCCACCGAGAGCGCGCTGGAGACGTTCCTGGAGGAGTCGGCGCTGGTGGCCGACGCCGACACGCTGGAGGAGAGCGGCAACCAGGTAACGCTAATCACGCTGCACGCCGCCAAGGGGCTGGAGTTCCCGGTCGTCTTCCTGGTCGGCGTCGAGGAGGGCATCCTGCCCCACGCCCGCTCGCTCGACACCGAAGACCAGCTGGAGGAGGAGCGCCGCCTCTTCTACGTCGGGCTCACCCGCGCCCAGCAGCACCTCTACCTCACCCACGCCTTCCGCCGCTCGACCTACGGCCACAGCGACCTGGCGATCCGCTCGCGCTTCGTCGACGCCATCCCCGACGAGCTGATCGAGACCGCCTCCGGGCGCACGGCGACGCAGCCGGCGGCCCGGTCTGGCGCGACTATTGCGAGTCCTCGTGCTCGCGCTCAGGCTCAGCTTGAGCTGGCGCCGTCGCCGGCACCGGCCGCGGCCGCACCCACCGCCATCCCCAGCTACAGCGTGGGCGACCGAGTCTTTCACCAGCGCTTCGGGGACGGGCAGGTGGTCGCCATCGCGCCGGCCAGCGGCGATCTGGAAGTCACCGTCGATTTTGTCCGCCACGGCACCAAGCGGCTGATGGCGAGTCTGGCGAATCTACTGACCGAGTAAGACCGGGCAACGGGGCCCGGTCGCGGCCTACGACGAGGAGGCAGGCGGATGGACTCCAGCCAATGGGTCTATCGGTTTCGCGACGGCAACGCCGAGATGCGGGATCTGCTGGGTGGCAAGGGCGCCAACCTGGCCGAGATGACCAACGCGGATCTCCCGGTTCCCCCCGGCTTCACCATCACCACCGAGGCCTGCAACGCCTTTTTGGCCGGCGGGGGCACGCTCCCCGAGGGGCTCTGGGAACAGGCGCTCGCGGCGCTGCACGGCGTCGAGGAGCAGATGGAGCGGCGCTTCGCCGATCCGAACAACCCGCTGCTGGTCTCGGTTCGCTCCGGCGCCAAGTTCTCCATGCCGGGGATGATGGACACCATCCTCAACCTCGGGCTCAACGACCAGACCGTGCGTGGGTTGGCGGCCCAGGCCGAGCCGCGCTTCGCCTACGACTGCTACCGCCGCCTGATCCAGATGTTCGGCAAGGTCGTGCTCGACGTCGACGCCGAGCTCTTCGAGGACGCGATCGACCGCGCCAAGCGCAAGCTGCGCGTGCAGCACGACCACGAGCTACCGGCCGGAGCGCTCCAAGAGCTGGTCGGTGAGTTCAAGGAGATCGTGCGCCGCGAGAGCGGGCGCGACTTCCCCAGCGACCCCCACGAGCAGTTGCGCCAGGCGATCGTGGCCGTCTTCGACTCCTGGAACAACCGCCGCGCCATCGACTACCGCCGCGCCAACGACATCCCCGACGACCTCGGCACCGCGGTCAACGTGCAGACGATGGTCTACGGCAACATGGGGCCGGACTGCGCCACCGGCGTCTGCTTCACCCGCAACCCCAACACCGGCGAGCCGGGTCTCTTCGGCGAGTACCTGGTCAACGCCCAGGGCGAGGACGTGGTGGCCGGCGTGCGCACGCCGCAGCCGGTGCAGGCCATGGACGACGACCCGCTGCTGCGCCCCGCCTACCAGCAACTGCTCGACATCGCCCAGCGCCTGGAGCGGCACTACCGCGACATGCAGGATCTCGAGTTCACCGTGCAGAACGGCACCCTCTGGATGCTGCAGACGCGCACCGGCAAGCGCACCGGCAAGGCCGCCGTCGAGATCGCGGTCGATCTGGCCGAGGAAGGCGTGATCGACCGGCGCGAGGCGGTCGCCCGCGTCGAGCCCGGCCACCTCGATCAACTGCTGCATCCGATGATCGACCACAGCCGCAAGGGCCCGGTGATCGCCACCGGCCTGCCGGCCAGCCCCGGCGCGGCCAGCGGCAAGGTCGTCTTCAACGCCGACCAGGCCAAGGA
>DASSHC010000024.1:0-2124 GCA_035693105.1 Thermomicrobiaceae bacterium
ACGTCGGCCTTGCGCTCGCGCAGGTAGGCGTCCTCGATCTCGGCGAAGAGCGCGGCCAGATCGGCGGCGGTGGCCGCGACGGCGGCGGCGGCCGGCAGGCGCTCCGCGCGGATGCGCCGCTCACTCTCGCCGATCAGCGCCGGATCGTCGAGCATCAGGAGGTGGGCGTCGAAGATGGCGGCCTCGGCCTCGCCAGCCCGCGCGGCCGCCGCCGCGCGCGCCGCCGTGATGCGTTCGCGGGCGCGTTCGACCGCGGCATGCAGCCGGGTCAGCTCGGCCGCGACCGCCTCCGGGGCGATCGGCTGCTGCTCGACTGCCACCGCCGCCGGAGCGTAGCGCGCCACCGGGCCGATCGCCACGCCGGGTGCCGCCCCGGTGCCTCGTAGCCTGCGCTCGGTCATCTTCGCTACTCCCCGAAGTCGCTCTCGACCAGCTCGCGCAGCGCGGCGATCGCCTCCGCCTCGTCCGGCCCCTCGGCCGTGATCGCGATCTCGTCCCCGTGCTCCACCCCCAGCGTCATCAGGCTGAGGATGCTCTTGGCGTCCGCCGCGCGGGCGGCAGCGCGCGCGAGATTGCGCACCGTGATGGCGGACTGAAAGCCGGCTGATGTGCGCACGAAGAGAGCGGCCGGGCGCGCGTGCAGCCCCGCCGGGTGGGTGATCGTCACGCGCGTCTCCGCCATGTGTGCCTCCAGGGGGTGGGCCTTCACCCCCGGCCCGGACGAAGCCTCTCCCAATGCTGGGAGAGGGGAGAATGCTGGGGGAACACCCGGATGTTCCCTGGAGCCTGCTCCCCCTTCTCCCAGTATTGGGAGAAGGGGGCGGGGTCTCCGTGCGGGATGAGGGCCCGCCTACCGCATCACCTTCGTCAGGTTGCGCGCCTCCAGCGCCGCCTCGGCGACCTCGTCGAGCGTGCGCCCGATCGACGACTCGACCGCCGCCACGACCGCGCCCTCGACCAGCGGCGCGTTGCTCAATCGCACCTGGCGCGCCACCTCCTCGCCCAGCAGCTCCAGCGCCGTCTCGGCGCTGAGGACCGCCGAGCCGAGGTCCATCAAGACCAATACGCCCTCGCCCTGCTCAGCCGCGGCGATGGCGTGGGCGATCGCCTCCGCGTTGGTGCCGAGCGCGCCGTTGGCCGCGCCGCCGGCCGCCCGGATCACCACCGCTTCCCCCGCCATCTGCCCCGCGACGTCACGCACGCCCTCGGCCAGCTTCGCGCTGTGCGCCACGATGACCAGACCAACCGCCATGCTTGCTCCTGTATGTCGCCGGCTCAGTCGCCAGCGGCCTCGGCTTCCTCCCAGCCCTTGGCGCGCTCGACGGCGCGCTTCCAGCCGCGGTAGAGCTTCTCCCGTTCTTGCTGGCTCATCTTGGGCTCGAAGCGTCGATCGAGCTGCCAGTTCTGGGCCACGTCCTGCTCGTTCTTCCAGAAACCGACCGCCAGCCCGGCCAGATAGGCCGCGCCCAGCGCCGTCGTCTCGGCCACCTTGGGGCGGTCGACCGGCTTGCCCAGGATGTCGGCCTGGAACTGCATCAGGAAGTTGTTGGCGACCATGCCGCCGTCCACCCGCAGCTCCTTGAACTCGATGCCGCTGTCTTCCTGCATCGCCTCCAGCACGTCGCGCGTCTGGTAGGCGACCGACTCCAGCGTGGCCCGCGTGATCTCGGCTTTGCTGGTGCCGCGGGTGATGCCGACGATGATGCCGCGCGCGTAGGCGTCCCAATAGGGCGCGCCCAGCCCGACGAAGGCGGGCACGACGTAGACGCCGCCGGTCCCGGCGACCGAACTGGCCAACTGCTCCGACTCGGCCGCGTTCTGGAAGAAGCCCAGCTCGTCGCGGAGCCACTGCACGGCGGCGCCGGTGATGAAGATGGCCCCCTCCAGGGCGTAGATCACCTTGCCGCCGATACCCCAGGCGATGGTGGTCAGCAGGCCGCTCTTGGACGCCTGCGGCTTGTCGCCGATGTTCATCAGCATGAAGCTGCCGGTGCCGTAGGTCTGCTTGGCCATGCCCACCTGATAGCAGGCCTGGCCGAAGGTCGCCGCCTGCTGGTCGCCCGCGTCGCCGGCGATCGGGATGGCGCGGCCGAAGATCGACTGCTCGGTCTCGCCGTATTTCTC
>DASSHC010000025.1:0-2954 GCA_035693105.1 Thermomicrobiaceae bacterium
TACACAACTTGTACGTAGCCCATACGAACGCGACGCCACCAATGCCTCGTCGCATGCCGTCTCGCAAGCCGGGCCACGTACGAACGACGCTGCGACGGCGTGCCAAACCTGTACGACCAGGATGTGTATAAAGATGAGAGCGTAGCCGAGGGATCCGTCGTGGAGCGGCACCCCGTCATGTCGCGGGCCGCGCACGCTCCCGACCGGAGCCCTCCCCACCCTAGAGATGCAGCGAGGCGGCGCGCTGGGTCGCTTTCTTGACCAGCGGTTCGAACTCCTTGGAGTCGATCGGCTTGGTATCGACGTAGATCACGGCGGTGATGACCGAGCCGCTGCGGACATAGGCGGTGGTCAGCACCAGAGCCGTGCTGTTGAGGCTGACGTTCAGGCGCGCCGCCGCGCTGTCGTCGCCCAGCTTGTCGAGATCGTAGGAGCGCACGTCGACGCTGCTGAAGCTGGCGCCGGGGACGTTGTTGTCCCAGTGCGAGCAGCGCAGGATCTGCTTGATGAAGTCCATGTCGGTATCGGCCGCGTCGTCGTTTGGCAGCGCCCAGTTGAGCTGGATCAGCAGCGGCTCGGGGAGGTACCCGGCGTCGCGCTGGTAGGCGATCTCGGCGCTGCGCTGCGGCGACACCGGCTCGGTCAACTGCTGACCGTCGCAGTTGATCTGATTCAGGGCGAAGACGAAGGTGTGATCGACCGCGTCCTGCTTGCTCCAGGATTTATCGAGATCGGTCTGCCGCAAGAGGCCGTGCGAGAGATCCTGGTCGATCGCGTTGAGCGGCACCCAGGTGGCGTTGGGGTCGGGCGTCGGCGCCGTGGTCGGCTTGGCCGTCGCGGCCGGCTTCGGCTGCGGCGTGCTGGGCACCGCGGTCGGGGCCGGCGTGACGGTGGGCGCGGCGGTCGGAGTGGCCGCCGTCGTCGCGGCCGCGATGGCGCTGGCCGGCGTGGCCGCGGCGAGCTGGGCGTCCGGCGCGGTGGGGGAGACGCTCCGCTGGCTGCACGCCAGGGTTACGAGCATGAGTGTGATGAGGCTGAGCCAGCGGAACGTCCTGCGCACCCTTCCCCCGATCCCACGGTATATCGAGCCCGAGCGGCCGCGCGGCGAACCGGCGAGCCCACGCCCCTACCCTACGAACTGGAGCCGGAAGGGACAATGGACCTGGGTACCAATCGAGGCGGGACCGGCCACGGCTAATGTGGCGGCGCTGTTGGACGATGCGCGTCGCATGGTCGGGCCAGTATGGTAAAATTGCGTGTTGCTTTGAATCGTGCCGCTTTTCACTGGACAATCCGACGATGACCGCCGAGCAGACGACGACAACCGACAGGCTCCAGACCGCGCCATTGGCCCACCCGCGTCCGCCGCGCCGCCGCGCCGAGCGCCCGGTGACGCTCTACGACCTGACGCTGGCGGAGCTGGAGACGCGGCTGGGCGAGCTGGGCGTGCCGCGCTACCGCGCCCGCCAGCTCTACCACTGGGCCTACCAGCAGCTCGCGCCGGACTACGCCGCCATGACCGTGCTGCCCAAGGCGCTGCGCGCCGAGCTGGCCGAGCGCCTCCCCTTCTCCCAGCTGACCCCAGTGCGCCAGCTCGTCTCCGACGACGGCGAGACGGTCAAGCTCCTCTTGCGCACCTACGACGGCGAGCACATCGAGACGGTGCTGATGTTCTATCCGGACCGCACCACCGTCTGCGTCTCCTGCCAGGTCGGCTGCGCGGTGGGTTGCGCCTTCTGCGCCACCGGCATGATGGGGCTGACGCGCAACCTGACCGCCGGGGAGATGGTGGCGCAGGTGATCGAGGCCGCCCGCGCGGCGCGCCAGCGCGGCCGCGCGCTGACCAACATCGTGATGATGGGGATGGGCGAGCCCTTCCAGAACTACGCCAACGTGATGAAGCTGGTCGCCATTTTGCACGACGAGGCCGGGCTAAACTTCGGTGCACGCCGCACCACGGTCTCGACCTCGGGACTGGTGCCCTTCATCGACAGGCTGGCGGAGGAGCCCTATCAGGTCAAGCTGGCCATCTCGCTGCACGCGCCCAACGATGCCTTGCGCAGCCAATTGGTGCCGCTCAACCGGCGCTACGGCGTGGCCGAACTGATCGCCGCCTGCCGCCGCTACGTGGCGCGCACCAAACGCCGCGTGACCTTCGAGTACGCCCTGATCAAGGATGTCAACGACAGCGATGCCATCGCGCGCGAGCTGGCGGCGCTGCTCAAGGGACTCCTCTGCCACGTCAACGTCATCCCGCTCAACCCGACGCCCGCCGCGCCCTTCGAGCGGCCCTCGGTCGAGCGCATCGAGCGCTTCGCCGCGCTGCTGCGCGCGGCGGGCATCCCGGCCACGGTGCGCTACTCGCGCGGCGTCGACATCGCCGCCGCCTGCGGCCAGCTCCGCGTCGAGCACGAGCAGCAGGCCGAGGCGGGGCAGATAGCTTTCGGCAAGTGATCGTGTGCGGGGTTTGTGAAGGTCGGCCGTGTTCCGTGGAGCATTCGTGCCATGCGGCGAGCGGCTCCGTTCGGGTTGAAACCAGGGCACTATTTTTTTACGAAAGCCTGCTGAAGCAGGCTGGAGGATCACGTTCTTCTCAGCCTGCTTCAGCAGGCTTCGCTCACTAGCGCGGCGGCTTTAGCCCCGCGCGATGGAGCGCATTGGCCGAACGTAGTCGTCAAACTCCATCAACCCCGCGCGATCCTCGCCCCTAACCACCATTATGAGAGGAGCGCCGCGCCGTGCCCATCGCCTATTTCAACCCCTACTCCGGCGCCAGCGGCGACATGATCCTCGGCGCGCTGGTCGATGTGGGGCTGGCGCTGGATGCCCTGCGCGGCGCGCTGGCCGGGCTCGACCTCGGCGGCTACGAGCTGACGGCCGAGCGGGTGACGCAGCACGGCGTCTCCGGCACGCGGGTCAGTGTGCGCGTCGAAGGCGCGCAGCCGCCGCGCGCC
>DASSHC010000026.1:0-3177 GCA_035693105.1 Thermomicrobiaceae bacterium
CGGCAAGACCGCCGCCTTCGGCATTCCCATCATCGAGAAGGTCGACCCCTCGGCCAGCCACGTCCAGGCGCTGGTGCTGACCCCGACCCGCGAGCTGTGTGTGCAGGTCACCGAGGAGATCCGACGCCTCGGCATCTTCCGGAACGTCAGCGCGGTTGCGATCTACGGCGGCTCGAGCATGGAGCGCCAGATCAACGCGCTGAAGCGCGGCGTGCCGGTGGTGGTCGGCACCCCGGGGCGCGTCCTGGACCTGATCCGCCGTGGCGAGCTGCGCCTGGACCGCGTCCACACCGTCATCCTGGACGAGGCCGACCGGATGCTGGACATGGGCTTCATCGTCGACGTGGAGACGATCCTGTCTCGCTGCCCGCGCAGCCGCCAGACGGCGCTGTTCAGCGCCACCATGCCGTACGCCATCCTGCGCATCTGCGATCGGTTCATGGACCGCAACGCGGAGCACATCGTGGTCAGGCCGGAGACGAAGACGGTCGAGACCGTGCGGCAGCTGGTGTACTTCGTGGCGGAGCAGGACAAGGTGCGCGCGCTGGTCGAGCTGACCGGGCAGTTCGGGATCGATCGGCTGCTCGTCTTCCGGCACACCCAGATCGGCGTCGACAAGCTGGCGCTGACCCTGAAGCGCAAGGGCAAGAACGTGGCCGCCCTGCATGGCGGCATGAGCCAGCGCGAACGCACCCGCACGCTGGCCGATTTCAAGGCCGGCCGGATCCAGTTCCTGGTGGCCACCAACGTCGCCAGCCGCGGGCTGGACATCACCGACCTGCCGTACGTCCTCTCCTACGACATCCCGGAGGACGCGGACACGTACGTCCATCGCATAGGGCGCACCGCCCGCGCCGGGAAGGAGGGGACCGCGATCACCTTCGTCGGCGAGTGGGACCTGGACGCCTGGGAGGGGATTCGCACCGAGGTGGGCGCCGAGGTCGAAGAGGGCCAGCTGGACCTGTACGGCGCCAGCTGAGGGACAGGCCTGATTCCCGGGATGTTGGCCTGGACCGACATGCCGGGGAGTTTCCGCGCTGGACTTGCGGCCTGCGCACCGGGGTAGCGTTACGGCGCTCGAGGCCCTCTCGCGGGCGCACTGGCGCCGTTTCCTGAGCACGAACGCACGTGCCTCCGAGCAGCCGGCGACCGACCGACGCACGTAACGCTCCTCCCAGTCGCATACCGCAACTCAGTGGAGCCGGGCAGCCCAACGAAGCCGCAGTGACTCTCAGATCGCCACCACCGGATCGTTGGGTGGCCCGCACGGGCCTCCGCGTCGGAAACGCCCGGCCGCATGAGCACGATCGTCACCACGGCATGGCGCCGCAATGGCTCCGAGCCCATCTACCGTTCTCCACATGACGGGATGGTGAATTCGCCACCAGCGGCTCCTAGTCCCCTAAGAAACGGTGTGGGCGTCATCTGGCAACGGCCGCTGTCTCGGCGACGCGTCCTGAACTGCGAGTTGCCAGATTCCAGTCTGGTTGGCCGTAGGTCGCAAGATCGTCGTCTGCGCTGCGTCGCGGCGCTCATTTCGTGCTCACCGGCCGCGAGCACGCCGTGCTCCAGCAGTGGCCGGGCGCCTAAGACCAACGAGAGTGGCATGTGGCGAGTCAGCGGGCGTATCGGCACGATGGGACCGGCCAGGCTGAGATTTGGTGGGCCGCTGAGTCACCCCTGTGACTGACGCCGGCGCGCCCCCGTGATCGCCAACCGACGGCGGGTGCTAGGCTTGAGCCCCGGGCCGCACGCAAGAGCCACGCTCGCGATCGCACCAGCCACGCTCCGAGGAGGCCAGCCCTGACGACCACATCGTCCGCGCCGCCGGAATCGGCGCTCGACGCCAAGGGGCTCGCGGAAGTCCGCCGGGTGGGGAACGCGGACCTGATGGTCGGCATCCCCAGCTTCGGCAACGCGGAGACCATCGGCTACGTGGTCCGCGCCGCCACGGCCGGCATGGTCCAGTACTTCCCCGACCTGAAGCCGATCCTGGTCAACAGCGACGGCGGCTCGCCGGATGACACGCCGCGCGTGGCGGTCAGCACCGAGAGCCCGGACTACATCGAGAAGGTGATCCTGGTCAGCCCGCGGCACAAGCTGCAGCGGATCAGCTTCACCTACCAGGGCATCAGCGGGAAGGGCACGGCGGTGCGCGCCCTGTTCGAGGTCGCGCGCGAGCTGGAGGCGCGGGCCTTCGTCATGGTCGACTCGGACCTGCGCAGCATCGTGCCCGAATGGATCGAGCTGCTGGCCGGGCCGATCCTGAAGGGCGGCTATGACTTCGTGGCGCCGATGTACGCGCGCTACAAGTACGACGGCACCATCACCAACAACATCGCCTACCCCCTCACCAGGGCGCTCTACGGCGCGCGCATCCGGCAGCCGATCGGCGGCGAGTTCGCGGTCTCAGGTGACCTGGTGCAGCGCTACCTGGAGCTGGGCACCTTCGACGAGCTGACGGCGCGCTTCGGGATCGACATCTGGATGACCCACTCGGCCATCAACGAGGGCTTCGCCGTCTGCCAGGCGCGGCTCGGCGCGAAGATCCATGACGCCAAGGACCCCGCCTCCGACCTGGGGCCGATGTTCCGGCAGGTGGTCGGCACGCTCTTCCGGCTGGCCGGCGTGTACGAGGACCGATGGCTCCGGGTCCGCGGCTCGCACCCGATTCCCGAGTACGGCTTCGAGCGGGTCATCGCCCCGGAGACGATCGAGGTCAACCACGCCAAGCTGATCGACAACTTCGACACCGCCCGGCTGGCGCAGCGGCAGTCCTGGGACGGGATGCTGGCCCCGGAGCAGCTGGAGCGGGTGATGACGCTGGAGATCCCGCCCGAGCCGGAGGCGTTCCACTTCCCGTCCGAGCTGTGGATCCGCTGCCTGTACGACACCATGATCGCCTTCCACCGTCCCGGTGCGGATCGCGAGCAGCTGCTGGCCGCCCTGACGCCGCTCTACTTCGCGCGGACGGCTGGCTTCATCGGCGAGACGCTGGAGATGACCACGGACCAGGCGGAGCGGGTCATCGACACCCAGGCGCGCGAATTCGAGGAGCTCAAGCCGTACCTGGTGACGCGCTGGAAGGAGATGCGCGCCGCCGGGGAGCGGCCTGGTTAGATGCCAGCTCGCCGTCGCGCGCCGTACCGCATCCTGCTGCCGCTCGCCAACCCGCGC
>DASSHC010000027.1:0-16479 GCA_035693105.1 Thermomicrobiaceae bacterium
CAGACGACGACCTTCCCCTCGGTGCCGCTCCAGCCCTGCTCGCGCCCGACCGCCCCGGCATCTTCGTAGCTGAGCACCGGCCGGTGCCGGTAGGCGCGATACTCCGCCCCGGCCCGGTCGAGGATGGCCAGCATCTCGCCGGTGACCGTCTCCGGATCGGGCATCTACTCCTCACCCTCGGCGGCCGGTCCGGCCTGCGCCGCCACCGGCGTGGCCAGCGAGGCGGCCACCAGCTCGGCCATGTCGCGCACCTGGAAGGTCTCCTCGGCGCCGACGCCGCGAATGCCATCCTCGAACATCGTCATGCAGAAGGGGCAGGCGGCGCAGAGCACCTCGGCGCCGGTGTCGATCGCCTCACGCACCCGCGCCTGGTTGATGCGGCTGCCGGTCGTCTCCTCCATGAAGAGGCGCCCGCCGCCGCCGCCGCAGCAGAACGACGTCTTGCGGTTGCGCCGCATCTCGACCAGGTCGGCGCCGGGCAGCGCCTCGACCACGTCGCGCGGCTCTTCGAAAACGCCGTTGTAGCGCCCCAGGTAGCAGGGGTCGTGGTAGGTGACCTTGCCACGCGCCACCGCCGAGTTCGGGTCGAGCTTGAGCCGCCCCTCGGCCAGCAGTTGGCTGATCAACTGGCTGTGGTGGATGACCTCGTAGTTGCCGCCGATCTGCGGGTACTCGTTCAGGAGCGCGTTGAAGCAGTGGGGGCAGGCGGTCACGATCTTCTTGAAGCTGGCTTCGTTCAGCGTCTCGACCGTCTGCTGTGCCAGCATCTGCGCCAGGTAATCATTGCCGATGCGCCGCGCCGGATCGCCGCAGCAGGTCTCATCCTTGCCCAGGATGGCGAAGTTGATGCCGGCGGTCTGGAGGATGCGCGCCAGCGCGAGCGTCGTGCGCTGGTTGCGCGCGTCGAAGGAGCCGAGACAGCCGACGAAGAAGAGCACCTCGACCTCCTGGCCCGCGGCCGCCTGCTCGGCTACCCGCGGCACCGGCTGCTCCAGCTTGTCGGTCCACTTGTCGCGCTCGCGCGGCGGGAAGGCGTAGGGGCTGCTGAAGCGCTCCAGGTTGTTGAAGGTGTTGACCAGTTCGGGCGGGAACTCGCCCTGCTCCAGCACCAGATTGCGCCGCATGCCGACGATCATCGGCACGTGCTCGATCGCCACCGGGCACTGCTGCATGCAGGCGGCGCAGGTGGTGCACTCCCACAGCTCCTCGGGCGAGACGACGTCGGGGATCAGCGCGCGGTCCGGCCCGCGCCCCCAGCGAAAGCGCCCCGGCGTCTCTTCCTGCCCCAGCTCACCGGAGAAGATGCCGCCGCTGTCGGCCATGAAGCCGGCCACCTCCAGCACCAGATCGCGCGGCCGCAGCACCTTGCCGGTGTTGAAGGTGGGGCAGTACTGCAGGCAGCGCCCGCAGTGCATGCAGGCGTCGGCGTTCATCAGTTGCGCCCAGGTGAAGTCGGCCAGCTTACCGATGCCGAAGCTCTCGGCCTCCTCCAGGTTGGGAATCGGCTCCAGTTCGCCCAGCGGCTTGAGACGGCGGAAGGTGACGTTGGCCAGGCTGGTGAAGACGTGGATCATCTTGCTGTAGACCAGATAGCTGAGGAAGACGTAGGTCGTCAGGAAGTGGACCCACCAGTTGACCGCGTGGATGCCGCGCAGCCAGCCCACCGGCAGCCCACGTAGCGCCAGCGCCATGGGATAGGAGACGAACGACCACGGTCCCCAGGGGTCCTGGGTCACCGCCAGCCGCAGCGCCTGCAGGGTGAAGCCCTGAACGACCAGCACCAGCAGGAAGGCCAGCAGCACGACGTCGTCGGGGCTGTTGGCCAGCCAGACGGGACGGTCGTGGTAGCGGCGCACGAAGGCGAAGAGCACGCCCAGGATCAAGAGGAGTCCGGCCAGGTTCATCGCCAGCTTGTAGCCGAGGTAGAAGTCGCCGTGGTAGAAGCGGTAGTCGAAGTAGGGCACGGTGATGTCGGCCTGGAAGAGCACGATCAGGGTGCCGATGAAGAGCGTGACGAAGCCGCCGAAGATAGCGGCGTGCATCAGCCCGGCGGCGTAGTTCGGCTTGCGCACGATGCGCCCGTGGTAGATGCTCAGCCGCAGCGCGCCCCAGATGCGGCTGCCGAGGCGATCGAAGCGGTTCTCCGGCTTGCCCAGCCGCCACATGCGCACCCGCCGCGCCAAGCCGTAGGTCACGAAGGCGATCGGCACCACCAGCAGCGCGTAGAGCGCGATCACCCCCGCCGCGTCGATGTTCCAGAGAATCTGGCGCGTCGGGATCACGGCCCCTCCCCCACCTTCTCCGTCGACGAGTCAGCGCCCTGCTCGACCCCGCCCCAGGCCAGGCGCAGCGCCCGCAGCGCCATCACCGTGGCGAAGAGGGCGGCGGCGGCCAGCAGCACGGCGATGGCCACGCCGAGCAGCGCCAGCGCGCGGCCAGCTGCGCCGTCGAGCGCACCGAGCAGCGCCACTACCGCCGGCAGGCCGATCACCAGCGCGACCACGACGGCCAGCGGCAGGCGCACGGCGCGCAGCCGGCCAAGCACGCCACGGAGCCCGGCCGGCGAGAAGCCGGCCAGCACCCCGAGGCCGAAACCGCCCAGCGAGATCAGCGCGATGCCGATCAGCCGGAGCCAGTCCCAGCCGGTGAACTCGCCGATCACGATCAGGGCGACGCCGATCGCGGTGAGCGCGCCGAAAAGCGCCCAGCCGCGCCGGCGGTCGGCCGTCAGCCAGCTCCAGGCGCCCCCCGCGGCGGCCACGAGCCCTATCCTTCCTCGATCAGCTCGGTCAGCTTCGGCACAATCGTCAGCGCGTCGCCGACCACGCCGAGGTCGGCCAGCTCGAAGATCGGCGCGTCGGGGTCGCGGTTGATGGCGATGATGTACTTGCTGCCGCCCATGCCGGCCACGTGCTGCACCGCGCCGGAGATGCCGCAGGCGATGTAGAGGTTCGGCTTGACCGTTTTGCCGGTCTGGCCAACCTGATAGCTGTAGGGCACCCAGCCAGCGTCGACCACCGCGCGGCTGGCCCCGACGGCGGCGCCGAGCTTGCCGGCCAGGGCGTCGAGCAGCGTGAAGTTCTCCGGCTGGCCCATGCCGCGCCCGCCGGAGATGATCACACTGGCTTCCTCCAAATTCGGCCCCTCCGACGCCTGCCGCACCGTCTCCAGCACCTTCACCCGGCACGCGCTCTCGGCGGGTTGCACTCGCCGCAGCTCGGCCTGCCCGCCGACCTCCTCGGCGGCGTAAGCCTTGGGGCGGAACTGCACCAGCCTGGGCCCGGCGCCCTGGAGGGTGAGCGTGGCCAGGGTGTCGACGCCGTAGGGCACGGTGACGCGCAACTCGTCGCCCTCGTAGGCGATGGCGGTGGCGTTGGCGATCACGCCGACGCCCAGCCGCCCGACCAGTTGGGCGCAGACATCGCGCGCGCTGAAGGTCGAGGGGAAGAGGATGGCATCGGGCGACTCGGAGGCGATCAGCGCCGCCAGCGTGGCGGCCTGCGGCTCGACCAGGCATTCGCTGAAGACGGCATCGTCGCCGTAGTAGATGGCTTCGGCGCCGAAGTTGCCCAGCTCGGCCACCGCTTGCTCGACGTCGGCCACCGGCTGCAGGAGCACCGCCTCGGCTGTACCCAGCGCCCGCGCCGGCGTCAGCAGCTCCAGCGAGGCGCGGTGGGGCGCCCCCTCCTTGAGATCGGTCCAGACCCACACCCGTCGCTCTGCCATTCGCTTCTCCTCATTGCCAGGACTGCGCGAAGTCAATTTCACTGAGCTATCGCAGGGAAATAGCGGACGATCACCCGCCTTCACTCCGGCGTGCCGCCCATCATTAGGAAAGCAGCAAGCCGCTCACGACCCCCCCGCGCTCAAACCACCCCGATCTGCTTGAGGAAGGCGACGATCTCGGCCGCGCTCTCGCCGCCCTCGTCGACGATCTTGCGCCCCTGCTTTTCCTTGTGTACTTGCTCCAGCGCCAGCACCTGCTCGTGCGCCCCCGCCTCGCCCACGCTCGACTGGTCAAGGCCCAGCGCCCCGATGCCGCGCTCGTCGATCGGCTTGCGCTTGGCGGCCATCATCCCCTTGAACGAGGGGTAGCGGGGCTCGGCGATGCTGGCGGTGACGGTCATGAGCGCCGGCAGCGTGGCCTGGGCCACCTGATAACCGCTCTCGGTGTCGCGCTGCACGGTGATGGTCGAGCCCTCGACCTCGACCGAGCGAGCGAAGGTGAGCTGGGGCAGATCGAGGACCGCCGCCAGCGCGCCCGGCACCATGCCGCTGTAGGCGTCGGTCGACTCGGTGGCGCAGATGATCAGGTCGGGCTGCTCCGGCGCGATGGCGGCGGCCAGCGCCTTGACGGTCGCCGGGACATCGGAGCCAGCCAGCAGCGGGTCGGTGAGCAGGATGGCACGGTCGGCGCCCATCGCCATGGCGCGCCGCAGCGCGTCCTGCGCGCTCTCCGGCCCCATCGAGAGCGCCACTACCTCGCCGCCGTGCTGCTCCACCAGCCGCAGCGCCGTCTCCAGCCCGTACTCGTCCGACGGATCGAGGATCGACTGCGCGGGGTCGCGCCGCAGCCGCTTGGTCTGGGGGTCGACGTGCATGCCGAGGTTGGGGTCGGGGATCTGCTTGACGCAGACGACGATCTTCATGCGCCATCCTTTTCCAGTGCTCCGCGCTCGCCGCGACCGTCGAGGCCGCGCCAGTCACCGATCATAAGGAAGCGGGCGCCCGAATGCAACGCGGGGTGCGTCGCCGGCGCCGCAGCCGAAGCGCACGTCGCGGTTGACGTCCTTGTAGAGCAGGTAGGCGGCCTCGCCCCAGCCGGTGCAGAAGAAGTCCTGCGGGCAGTAGGGCGCCATCCAGATGAAGCCGGTCGGCTCGACCTCGTGCCAGTCGCCGGCCAGCAGGTAGATGCCCTGCCCTTCGAGCACGTAGAGCCCGTGCCCGCCGGGCAGCGAGGCAGCCGGTCAGGAAAAGCAGAGCCCGGCGCTGAATATGCGGCATAGATTATGCGTCATCGCCTTGCGTCGTGAATTGTCTTTGTCCGGGCCCGTGCGGGTTGCGCTCGCGGCAATAACGACGATGGCCCGGCGAGCGTTCCACTGAGACACACCAAGGAGGGCACATGGCACAGGCAGCAGACAGGACGGCCGGCGAGCAAGTCCGGGAGCAGGGAAACTCGCTGGTCACCGAGCACGGCAAGACGACCATCGAGAATACCGTGGTGGCCAAGATCGCGGCGATCGCCACACGCGAGGTGGCCGGCGTCCACGACCTGGTCTCGCAGGGCATTGGCGGGACGATCAGCGGTTTGGCGCAGCAGGTGACCGGAAACGACTTGACGCAGGGCGTCTCCGTACAAGTCGGCCAGCACGAGACCAACGTCAACCTGGCCATGGTCGTCAACTACGGGGTCAGCATCCCGCAGGTGGCCGACGCGGTGCGCAACAACATCATCAACCGCATCCAGTCGATGACCGGGCTCCACGTGCGCGAGGTCAACATCGACGTGACCGACCTCTACATGCCGCAGCAACAACAGGGTCACGGCGCGGGAGCCAACGCGGGGCAGCAAACGGAGCTGCACTGACAGCTGACCATCGCGTCGACCGACTGGAGCGCGATGTGGCCGCATCAGGACAACGCCGGCCGAGCGACATCACGCTTGCGCGCATCATCGCGGAGGCGGTCCGACAGGTTCCCGGCGTGGCGCGGATATCCGCTCCCGGCGTCGCCGCCGCGACATACGGCGTCGGCACCGAGGTCAGCGGCATTGCCGTACGCCGCGTCGATGCCGCCGTCGCGGCCGATGTGCATGTCACGGCAGTCTACCAACCGGAGCTGGATTTGCCGGAGCTTGCGCGGCGCGTCCGGGGGGCGGTTGTCCAGGCGTTGAAGCAACACGGCGTGGGACCGATTGGTCAGGTCGATGTGGTGATCGACGACCTTGAGGTGGGGAGTCAGCATACATGAATGTCTTCAATCGCCTGCTGGCCATCCTGGTCGCCCTCGTGCTGCTGGTTGCCGGGGTCGCGATCCTCCTGGTGACGACGGGCACCACTTCGCCGAGCCAGATCGCGGGGACGACCTGGTTTGCCGACCGCCTGATACCCTTTGTCAACCTCAGCGGCGGCTCCTGGGATTGGGCGCTCGGTGTCTCGATCGCGTTCATCGTCATCGGGATTCTCCTTTTGGCATTCGAGATCCCCAAGCCGAACGCCCATGCTCCTTTCGTGCTCAAGCAAGATGGTCTGGGGCGCGTAACGCTGGAGCGGGCGGGGCTGCGCCGGCTGATCAACCGGGCAGCGGGGGAGGTGCCGGGAGTCATGGAGGTCCGCTCGCGCGTCGCGGAGAACAATCGAGGGTTCGATGTCCACTGCCGTGTCTCGGTCGATCCGACCGCCGATGTGTCGCAGGTCACCACGAGCGTGCAGCAGCACGTCCAGGATGCGGTCCAGCACTTTCTCGGGCGCCCTATCGCCGAGGTGCAGGTTGACGCGCAGCTCGAACCGCTGAACCCGAACGGCCAACTACGGTAGCAGGCGAAGGAGGCTCGGCCATGCAGGCTCCCCTATTGACTCGAATCGTGGGGCGCGCTACCCCAGTCTTGGTGACGGTGCTCGCCGTCCTGGTGATCATCCTGGGTATTCTGGTCATCATCTACCCCGTCCTCCTTACCTGGATCGTCGGCATCGGCCTGATCCTCCTCGGCGTGGCCCTGCTTGCCTCGCTCTACACCCCGCGATCCTAGCGGATTCTAGTCTCAGCCGCCGCCCTGACCTGCCCGCGGTGTGCGTCTCCATCCCACCGCGGTCGCGTGGTGCCGCTGCGCGGCGTCGAGCGCTGCCGCAATCTACGGCGCGCGCCGCTTCGCGATACGGGAATCCATCGTATGATCGCGGGTGAGCGACTGATTGGTCGTCACTGGGGAGGGTACCGATGAAGCTGAATCTCACGCCCGATGAGCTGCTGACGACGACGCGCTCGGTGCGCAAGCGGCTCGACCTGGGAAAACCGGTCGAGCGCGAGGTCATCGAGGAGTGCCTGCGCATCGCCCAGCAGGCGCCGACCGGCTCGAACCGCCAGAACTGGAGCTTCGTGGTCGTCACCGACCCGGCCAAGAAACAGGGG
Source organism: Thermomicrobiaceae bacterium (assembly GCA_035693105.1). Lineage (GTDB taxonomy): Bacteria > Chloroflexota > Chloroflexia > Thermomicrobiales > Thermomicrobiaceae > DASSHC01. Next base: position 7,132 of record DASSHC010000027.1, read on the forward strand.
CTGGCCGACTGCTACCGCCGCGGCTGGCTGGCCTACACGCGCCAGCAGGACGCCAACCCCCAGACCGGCGAGTTCCAGCAGGCGGATCACGCGACGACGCAGGCGCGGGTGCGCTCCTCGTCGTCCTACCTGGCCGAGCACATGGGCGACGTGCCGGTGCTGGTAGTGCCCTGCATCAGCCCGCGCCTGCCGCCGGATGCGTCCACCGTGGCTCAGGCCGCCGTCTTCGGCAGCATCGTGCCGGCGACCTGGAGCTTCATGCTGGCCGCCCGCGAGCGCGGCCTGGGCACCGTCTACACCACGCTCCACCTGCCGCACGAGCGCGAGGCGGCCGAGATCCTCGGCATCCCCTACGATCAGGTGATGCAGACCGCGTTGATCCCGGTCGCCTACACCAAAGGGACGGACTTCCAGCCCGCCCCGCGCGCGCCGCTGGCGACGATGGTCCACTGGAACGAGTGGTAGCGCCCGCTTCGGGAGGCATGACAAAACCGCCTGGAGCATGCTCCAGGCGGTTTGACTGCTGCGGCGTGGGTTAGGACTGCTTGGGCGCCTCGGTGGCCTGCGCCACCGGCGCGGCCTGCACCGGGGCAACCGGCTGCGCGGCCTGGGCCGGAGGAGCCGGCGTTGCCGGCGTCGTGGCCTCCTCGTTGACCGAGGTCTTGAACTCCTTGATGCCACGGCCGAGAGCGCCACCGATATCCGGCAGCTTCCCGGGGCCGAAGACGATCAGCACGATCGCCAGAATAATGATGAGGTGCATCGGCTGGAAGAGCCCCTCGAACACCGTCGCCTCCTGCGCCTAACGCCTTGCGCGCGCCCTGAGCGCGCGTGCCTCTGCTCGCTCCTCGTGTCCGTGCCGGCGTGTCGCGTATGGTGAATCCCCTGGCCGCCGAGGCCAATGAGTGGGATGACCCCATTGCACGCCAGTCTCCGACAGGGGGAGCTTACTCGTTCGCCCCGCTCCACGTCAAGGTCTGTACGCTCAGCACGAAACGTCAGGCGCTTGCCCTTCGGCCAGCGCCAGCGCCGCGTCGGCGTAGACCTGCACCCCCGCCACGATGTCGTCCAGATTGGTCCACTCGTCGCGGTGGTGGCTGACCCCGCGCCGGCTCGGCACCATCAGCATCCCGGCCGGGCAGAGCCGGGCCACCTGCATCGCGTCGTGCCCCGCGCCCGAGGGAAGCCGCGTCGCCGGCACCGCGCGCGCCCGGCTGCTTGCCTCCAGCAGCGCCACCAGGCGCGGATCGAGCCGCACCGGCTCCTCGTCGGTCAGCACCGTGACACCGGCCTGTAGCGCCCGCGCGCCGGCCACCCGCTCGATCTCGGCGCGGATCGCCGCCACCACGCGCGCCTTGTCCCCGGCGTCGGTCGAGCGCACGTCGATCCCCAGCTCAACCCGGCCCGGGATGACGTTGATCGCGCCCGGCTCCAGCCGCAGCGTGCCCACCGTGCCGACCGCCCCGGGCACGGCGCGGGCCGCGCGCTCGACCGCCAGCACGATCTCGGCCGCCCCGGCCAGCGCGTCGTGCCGCAGCCCCATCGGCGTGGCGCCTGAATGATCGGCTTGCCCAGTGAGCGTCACTCGGAAGCGCGTCGGCGCGGCGATCCCCTCGACCACGCCGACCCGGCAGTGCGACTCCTCCAGCACCCGCCCCTGCTCGATGTGCAACTCCAGATAGGCCCGGAAATCGCCCGGCTCACGGCGCGCCTGATCGATCCCCGCCGGATCGATACCGGCCCGCCGCAGGACCTGCTCCAGTCGCATGCCGCGCCCATCGGTCAGCGGGAGCAATTCGCGCGCGCCCCAGGTCCCGGCCAGCACGCCGCTACCGAGCGTGCCGCGCCCAAAGCGGCTCGACTCCTCGCAGGCGAAGGAGACCAGCTCCACCGGGTGGCGCGGGGGTACGCCGCGCTGTTGGAGGAGCCGGACGGCCTCCAGCGCGGCCACCACGCCGAGCGCGCCGTCGAAGCGGCCGCCGCCGGGCACGGTGTCCAGGTGCGAACCGAGCAGGAGCGGCGGGCCGGGCTCGCGGCCCGGCAGGCCGCCAAAGACGTTGCCGACCCCATCCACCCGCACCGTCAGGCCCAGACTGCGCAAGAGATGGAGCAGCAGCTGGCGGGCGCGCAGGTCGGCGCGGCTGAAGGCGAGGCGGTTCATGCCGCCGTCGGCGCTGTAGCCGATGCGCGCGAACGCCCGTAGCGTGGCCTCGATCCGCTCCGCGCTCACCGGCAGAGCCGCGATTGCCGCGCTCATGAGCCCTCCCCCTCCTCCTCCGCTCGCCGCCGCAGCAGCACCGTCTCGCGGCCGTCGCTCTCGCACAGCAGCACCTGGATATCATCCTCGCGCGCCGTCTCCAGCACGCGCCCGGCGAGGTCAGCGGCGATCGGCAGCTCGCGCCAGCCGCGGTCGACCAGGACCACCAGCACCACACGCGCCGGGCGGCCGAGGTCGAGCAGCTCATCGAGCGCGGCCCGCGCCGTGCGCCCGGTGTAGAGGACATCGTCGACCAGCACGACGGTGCGCCCCTCCAGCGCGAAGGGGATGTCGCTCTGGGCCACGATCGGCTCGGGCGTCAGGCTGTCGAAGTCGTCGCGGTAGAGCGTGATGTCGAGCGCGCCGCAGGGCGGACGGACATGCCCGGCCCGCTCGATCGCCGCCGCCAGCCGACGCGCCAGCTCGTCGCCCCGCCGCCGCACCCCCACCAGGCAGAGGCTGCCGTCCGCGCCGAAGCGCGCCACGATCTCCTCGGCCAGCCGCGTTACGGTCGCACCAATGGCGGCCGGGTCGAGGATCTCCACGTCGTCGGTCGTTCGGTTGTTGGCGATGTGCGGCTTACTCATGGCGCTCGTCCTCGTTCACGCTCCAAACGCGTACCGTCACTATACGTAACTTCGGCGGCCTGTCAACCATCTGGCGTGGTCTGCCCGACAGGCGCTATGCTCTGGGATGGCTTTCGCCGGCAGGGCGGGGCCGTGGGGGTTGGCCGAAAAGGAGCATAACGCGCCCATGGCGGATGAAGTGCGACCGCCGGACGTGCCGCGCTCGCTGCGTTCCGCGCTCTTGCGGCGGCTCGGCTGGGTGCGCACCGGAACGACCAGCCCGAGCCGGTACTTCGCCCGCTGGGCCGTGCTCGGGGTGCTGGTCGGCATCGCGGCCGGGCTGGGCGCGATCGTCTTCTTCTGGCTGCTCCAGACCGGCACGCACCTCTTTCTCGGCCGGCTCGCCGGCTACGCACCGCCGGCACCGCTTGGCGAGGGCAACCACGGCGCCTCCAGTCTCGGTCGGCCCTGGGTGCTGCCGCTGGTGGTGGCGCTCGGCGGGCTACTCAGCGGGCTACTGGTCTTCACCCTGGCGCCGGAGGCCGAGGGTCACGGCACCGACGCCGCCATCGACGCCTTCCACCACAAGGGCGGGCGCGTGCGGGCGCGCGTTATCCCGGTCAAGACGCTGGCCTCGGCCATCACCATCGGCAGCGGCGGCTCCGCCGGGCGCGAGGGCCCCACCGCCCAGATCTCGGCCGGCGTCGGTTCGCTGCTCGGCCAGTGGCTGGGGCTCGACCCCAACGACCGGCGCATCCTGCTGGCGACCGGCACCGGCGCCGGCATCGGCGCCATCTTCCGCGCGCCGCTCGGCGGCGCCGTGCTGGCGGCCGAGATCCTCTACACCCACGACATGGAGATCGAGGCGCTCTTCCCCGGCCTGATCGCCTCGATCGTCGGCTACACCATCTTCGGCGCCTGGGCCGGCTGGGAACCGATCTTCGGCGCGCAGCCACTGCTCGGTTTCACCAATCCCATCCAGCTTCTCTACTACGCCGCGCTCGGCCTCATCTGCGGCTTCGTCGGCGTCCTGTATGCCAAGACGTTCTATGGCGTCACGGACATCTTCCACCGCCTGCAGCTGCCCAACTGGTTCAAGCCGGTCATCGGTGGCGCGCTGGTGGGGCTGCTCGGGCTGGTCTTGCCCGAGGTGCTGGGGACCGGCTACGGCTGGCTGCAAGAAGGGCTCGGGGCGCCGCTGACAATCTCACTTTGGGCGCTCCTCCTGCTTCCTTTCGCCAAGATCTTGGCGACCTCACTCAGTATCGGATCAGGTGGCTCCGGCGGCATTTTCGGCCCCGGCATGGTGATCGGCGGTACGCTCGGCACGGCCCTCTGGCAGCTCAGCCACACGGTGCTGCCTGGGATGCCCGAGAGCGCCGCCCCGTTCACCATCGTCGCCATGGCCGCGCTCTTCGGCGGCATCGCGCATGCCCCGCTGGCGGTGATGCTGATGGTGGGCGAGATGACCGGCAACCTCTCGCTGCTGGCCCCGGCCATGATCGCGGTCGGGTTGGCCACGCTGGTGACCGGCGACCACACGATCTACACCAGCCAACTCCCGACCCGCGCCGACTCGCCGGCCCATCGCTACCAGTTCAGCTTCCCGCTGCTCAACACGCTCTCCGTGCGCGACGCGATCGGCCGCGCCCTGTTTGTGTTCACGGCCCAGACGCCGGTGGCCGAGGCCGAGCGCCAATTGCTGGAGCGGAATCTGCCCGGTGCGCCGGTCGTCAATGAGCGGCACCAACTGGCCGGCGTCGTGACCATGAGCGACATCGCGACGCTGGCGCCGGAGCAGCGGCCGGAGAAGCCAGTCGCGGCGATCATGACGCGCCAGCCGGTCGCGGTCGATAGTGAGGCGAGCTTGGACGTGGCGCTAGAACTGTTGGCGACCAACCAGGTGAGCTGGGCGCCGGTCGTCGAGGCGCGCGATCAGGTGGTGGGGGTCATCACCGCCGCCGACATCGTCGCGACCTACCGCACCGCGCTGCGCTGGACCGTGCGGCGCCTGCATGGCATCACCGCCGATACCGTACTGCTCGAATCGCGCATCGCGCCGGACTCGCCGCTGGCGGGCAAGGCGCTGCGCGAACTGCACTTCCCCGGCGGGGCGCTGGTGGTCTCGATCCACCGCGCCGGCGCCACTGTTCTGCCGCGCGGCAGCTCGACGCTGGAGGCCGGCGACCTGGTCGCGGTGCTCACCAGCCCCGAGAGCGAGGCCAGCGTGCGGGACTTCCTGGGCGGCACCGGCCAGGCGCACCCGGTGAGCGCGGGTTTCTCCTGACGCACCCTATCAGCCTGATGCGGCATACTGCGAGATTGGGGGAAGATTGGAGGGAGCGACAGGGTCGGCATCCCTTCTGCGAGGAGGAGCGAGTTTGTGGCCATGGAATCGGCGCATGCCTGTTCAGGCAGGAAGGAAGCTTCATGACGCTCAGCGATCGTGATCCGATGCACCAGACGATCTCACGGCGCAGCGTACTGCGCTACGCGGCGGCCGTGCCGGCGGCATTCGCGGTGGGTGGACTGCTGGCCGCCTGCGGCGGCGGCAGCAACGGGGGCAGCTCGGGTGGCGGCGGCAGCGACCACACCGTCAATATGACCGACGCGCTCAAGTACGAGCCGGAGACGATCACCATCAAGAAGGGTGACAGCATCACCTGGAAGAACACCGGGCAGTTGGATCACACCGCGACCGACGACCCCAGCAAGGCCAAAAACGCGGCCGACGCCAAGCTCCCCTCGGGCGCCCAGGCCTGGGACTCCGGCGATGTCGGTCCGGGCAAGACCTTCAAGCACACCTTCGACGTCGTCGGTGACTACACCTACTTCTGCATCCCGCACGAAGAGGGTGGCATGGTCGCCCACGTCACCGTCCAGTAGCGGTACGTCGGCAACACACGCGACGCGGCGGCCCGCACCGCTTGGTGCGGGCCGCCGGTGTGTTCCGCCACAATCACGGATACAACTGGTAGTACTTGTCGATCAACTGGCGCTCGATCGGAGCGGCGATGTCGCCGCCTTCGCCGGCGTTCTCGATCGCCGTGACCGACAGGAACTTGGCGCCCTCGACCGGGGTGAAGCTCACGAACCAGGAGTGCGGCTCGGGCTTATTGGTCTCGGCGGTTCCGGTCTTCCCGGCCACCGGATGCTGCTCGCCCTTGAAGGCCGCCACGGCGGTCCCGTTGGGCGCGCTGACGACATCTTTGAGCGCGGAGCGGATCGCGGCGATCTGATCGGACGTGATCGGGAGTTTGCCGCGCTCCTTCGGCTGGGCGGTGTAGACCTTGGTGCCGTCGAGCTTGTGCACCTCCTGCACCACGTAGGGCTGCCAGAGCGTGCCGCCGTTGGCGATGGCGGCGTAGGCGTCGGCCACCTGCAGCGGCGTGGCCAGGAAGTAGCCTTGGCCGATGGCCAGGTTGACCGCGTCGCCGCGCGCCCAGTAGTCGCCGGTCGCCTTCAGCTTCCACTCGGCGTCCGGCACCACCCCGGCGACCTCCGGCAGCTCGATGCCGGTCGGCTGGCCGAAGCCGAAGGCGCGTGCCATGTTCGGCAGGAGGTTCTGGTCCTTGGTGTCGAGGTCGGCGCCCAGCTTGTAGAAGACCGTATCGCACGACTGCACCAGCGCGTTGTGCAGCGTCAGCGTCCCCTGTCCGGTCAGGCTCCAGTCGTGATAGACGGTCGAGCCGCCGGGGATGGTGAAGCTGCCGGGGCAGGGGATCGTGCTCTGCGGCGTCAGGCCGAGCGACTGCATGGCGGCCGACATGGTGACGACCTTGAAGGTCGAGCCGATCGGGTAGGCCGACTGCGTGGCGCGGTCCTGCAGCGGGTGTGTCTGCGGGTTGTTCAGGTCGGTCCACTGCTGGTCGGAGAGGCCGAGGATGAACTGGTTCGGGTCGAAGCTCGGGTTGCTGGCCATCGCCAGCACCGCGCCGTTGCTCGGGTCGAGCACCACGATACTGCCCGGTTTGTCGGCCAGCAGCTTGTAGGCTTCGTTCTGCAGGTCGAGGTCGATCGTCAGCACGATGTCGTCGGACGGCTCGCTCTTGACCTCGCCCAGCGTCTTGCGCTCGGTGCCGTCGGGCCCGACGATCACCAGCCGCCCGCCGCGCTTGCCGGCCAGGTACTGCTCACCCCAGGCTTCGATGCCAGCCCGGCCGACCATGTCGCCGGCGCTGTAGCCCTGTTTCGAGAGCTCCGGCAGCTCGTCGGCCGTCACCTGGCTCAGGTAGCCGACGATCTGCGCCGAGGCCGCGCCGTCGGGGTAGACCCGGTCCGGCCACTTCTGGATCTCGATGCCGGGGATCGCCTTCAGCTTCTGCTCCAGGGTCGGGTCCATCGGATCGGGGTAGTTGTGGATCGGCATGAACCAATCCGGCTGGCCGTTGGCGTAGAGGCTCTTGATCGTGTCCTTGGGCATGCCGAGGAGCTGGCTCAGTTGGTCGAGCATGGCCGCCTCGTCCTTGATCTCACCCGCGACGACGCCAACCTTGGTAATCGTGCCGAGGTGGGCCAGCGGGCGGCCCTTGCGGTCGAGAATGCGGCCGCGCTGGGGCACGTCGGGCTGCCAGCGTACGAAGCCGTCGCCCAGGTCGGCGAAGATCAGCGATGGCGTCCAATCGATGCGCCAGTTGTCGCCGTCCTTGACCAGCGGAATGAGGTTGTCCTCCTCCAGGTGGCCCACCTTGCCCGACTCGCGCGCCACGTGGATCGGGACATGGGTGGCGTCATCCGGCGTGCTATTGTTGATCGTGACCTTGATCGAGCTCTGCCCGACCTCCTGATCGATCCCCTGGTAGCGCGCGGAGAAGTCCTTCTGGCTGATGGTCGACTGCGCCACGGTGGAGATCAACTGGTACATGCCGTCGAAGTTGCCGCCGTTCCAGAGCTGCACGTAGGCCTTGGCCACATCGAGCGGCGAGCGCAGCGTCGCGGGGTTGACGGTGGGCGAGGCGGCGGGACTCGCGGCGAGGCTGGCGGCCGGGCTGGCGCCGGGGACGGCCGCCGCGGCTGGGGGCGGGGTGCGCTCGATGCCGGACCCGGTGGTCACGCCCTCGGTGGCGCCGAGGTGGCTGGCCACCACGAAGAGGCCGAGCACGATCACCAGCAGGCCGAGGACGCTGACGACGAGCGTGGGCAGCACGCGGCGGCGGGGCTGGCGCGAGTAGGGCGAGCGATAGCGTGACACCGACAGGACCTTCCTGAGCTATTGCGTCTTCCACTCGCCACGCCGAGCCGGCCAAGACGACCGCACGCTGGTTCGAGGTCACCATTGACCGGCGGGGAGCCGGCCCAACTCTGCCATTCCGATTCGGCGTGCGTCAAGCCGCGCGGTGCCCGATGGCGCTATAATGCGATGCATGCCGTGTAGCCAAATCGGCGACATCTGAAGGTGGGCGTGGCGCGTAATCGAGGCACCGGGCCTGGCGCGCCGCGTTTGGGGCCCAGGTCGGGCCGAGCGGATCCAGGAGGTTGACCGTGGACCACGCACCAACACACGCGCACCACGATCCGGAGCGCAGCGACGACCCCGCTCCCTATCGCGGGCACGCCCACTTCTGGGAGCGCGCCCTCTCGCGCCGCCAGCTCGTGCGCGGCGCGCTCGGCGGCACCACCCTGGCGGCGAGCGGCTTGCTCCTGCCCGGCGCGGCCGCCGCGGCGCCTATCCCGCCCACCGCCGACCCCCGGCCGATCGCCCCGGCGACGATGATCGGCGGCGAGGCGTTCCGCGTGCGGGCACCGCAATTCGGCAGCGAGGTCTCGACCATCACCGATTTCAACGGCATGGTCGCCGCGGCCGAGATGCAGGGGACCGGCACCGCCACCGACACCCGCACCTTCAAGTCATCACCCGTGATCTTCGACGCCGACATGCGGGTGATGCAGGGTACCTATATCGGGCTCGATGGGAACCCGCACGTCGGCGCCTTCGGCTTCGTCTGACTGGATATCTTCGAGGGTCAGTTTGACCCGCGGTTCAACCCGACGCAGCCGCTCCACGACTTCAATCCGGGGATCGCCACCAGCGGCCTTTTCTGGACGGTGCCGCTCGCGCCCTCGGCCGTCTCGATCGACGTCGACGGGGGCAAAGCGCATTTCGGGGAGCGGAACTTCGCCATCTCCGACTTCTTCGACATACTCAACGCGGTCGGTCACTCGCCGATACCGCGAACCCCCGTGCCGGCCACGGTCTCGTTCCAGGTCTACTGGCACGCCTTCGGCTTCAAGCGACAACTGCGCGACGCCGACGTGGGTTTCTCCGGCACGTTCCGGCGCAGCCGGGCCTGGATCGCCTGGTCGGCCGACGAGCCGGAAAACCATTTCCGCTTCAAGTCCGATGGGCTGTTCACCTCGAAAACGGTGGGCTCGGCAGTGATCGGCCAGGAGCAGAACGGCGTCTTCTTCGGGCGCTAGCGGTCGTGGCGTACGACCAGGATGGGACGTAGAACAAGACGGATCCCTCGACTGCGCTCGGGATGACAGGGAGAAAGCGGGGCCTATCGGACGAGGCGAATCGTCGTC
>DASSHC010000028.1:0-8664 GCA_035693105.1 Thermomicrobiaceae bacterium
AAGAAGGAGCTTGTAGCCGTCGCCGAGGGGCAGCGCGCTCGCTTCCGACGCGGCCATATGGTCCGGATCGATGACCGAGATCTGTTGGTAGCGCATGGTATCCAGCGCGCCTGCCGCAAACGGACTCGGCTCCGCGGCGCACTCCGCGGTCGTTCTCAAGTCGATGACGGTGCGGATGCCGTACTCCCGCAGCGCGGCGCGGCCCTGGCTCGTGAGTTCGGCCAAACGCTCGCTGCGAACCAAGGCGCCCCAGCGCGTCTGGAAACCGGTCGGATTGCGGTAGCCGCCAAGGTCCGGGGCGTTGGTGAGCCCCTCCCATGTCAAGCGGCGTCTCGAATCCTCGTCCGTGTTCACATTGCCTCCTAGAGGCTTTCACGCGCGTGCCCGGCAACGGCTACCGATGCGGATCCTGCACATCCTTGCCGTGCCGGCCGCGGCCGGGCGCGTGGGCGTGGCCGAAGGCGCCGTGCTTGTGCCAGACCGGCTGGTTGTCTCTCGGGTCGGCCTTGAAGAGGAACTTGGGGGGCGAGTAGACGCGCGCCGCGTTTTTGCCGCAGAAGGGGCAGGGGTGCGGCTCGCCCGCCTGCTCCACCGGCCGCTCGACGTCGAAGCGCTCGTCGCACTCCCGGCACTCGTACTCGTAGCGTCGCATGAATTCGCCCTCATCCTCAGCCGGAGACCCTCACCCCCGGCTCGTTCGACGGGTTCGCTGTCGCCTGATTCTAGCGGCTGGTATGGACTAGGGGTTAAACAGCTTCCAGTGCCCCTCGGAGACGACATCGGCGCCGCCGTCGACTACTTTGATGGCGGTCTCGTCGTCGATCGCGTAGGTTGGCACGGGGAGCCTCGCGGCCCACTGCTCCGCGTTGGCCAGGGAAGCGTCCGGGTGATCCTGGTGATCCAGGTGCGGAATCAAGGCAAAGTCAACCAGTCCCACTCCCTGAGCGGTGACCAAGATCCGGTTGATGTCTCCCTGGGGTGTGGCGAACACGATGTCTTGCGACGTGAGCGCCTCAGCACTGCCCCTGGGCGAATCCAGGTAGGTCTCGCCGAAGCTGGCGGTCGCCGCCATGCTCCCGGCGCTCACCCCCACGTAGACCGTCTCGCGCCGCAGCGACGGCAACAGGTCAGCCAGTCCCGACTGTCGCATCCAATGGATCAGATACAGGACATCACCGCCCCAAACCAGCAGCGCGTCGGTCTCCTGGACCGTGGGGATCCAGGCGTCGTCAGCGATGCTGGGCAGCGCGGTCAGCTCCAGCACTCCCAACGACTTCCAACCTAATCCGCATAAGGGGCCGCCGGCTGCTCCGCAGATTGCCCGCCACGCCATGCCGGCACCGCCGGGGAAGGGGTAGATCGCGGTGGGAATGATGAGGGCGCTCGACTCGGCAATCGGTTTGCCCAGCAGATCGACCAGCGCGTCGCGGATGCTCGTGTTCGTGATACCCATGGAGGTGAGGAGAAGCTTCATTTCATACTGCCTTCCCTTGGCGATAGCCTCGCGCTGCTCGATGAGCCGGTCTTTCTGCGCGAAACTGACCCACCACCACGACAACTCCTTCGCGCCGTGCGCCTAATGCTAGCAGGTGGGGCGGGCGCGTCGTGTATCATCTGCGGGTCACAGCGAAGGAGGAGCCGTGGTGGAGCTGGCGCGCGACCAACTGGTGAACACCCTGGCGGAGCTGGTCCGCATCCCGTCGATCAACCCCGATCTGGTACCTGGCGCCTCCGGCGAACGCGCCGTCGCCGAGTACATCGCCAACCGGCTGGGGCAGACGCCCGGGATCTCGGTGGAGATGCACGAGGCCGCGCCAGGGCGGCCCAATGTCGTCGCCGCGGCCGGCAATGGCCGCGGGCGCCCGCTCCTTCTGAACGGGCACACCGATACGGTCGGCGTCGAGGGCATGGCCGAGCCGTTCTCAGGGCGCCTGGTGGGCGACCGGCTCTACGGCCGGGGCGCGGCCGACATGAAAGATGCCCTGGCGGCGATGATCGTGCTGCTGGAGACGGTCGCCCGGCAGGGTGACTTCCCCGGGCGCCTGGTCTGCACCTTCGTGGCCGACGAGGAGTACGCCAGCGTCGGCACGCAGGCCATCTGCGCCCGCATCGACCGCTGGCGGCCGGATGCCGCGCTGGTGCTGGAGTCGACCGGTCTCAACGTGGTGGTGGCGCACAAGGGCTTCGTCTGGGCCAGCATCGAGACGCACGGCTTCGCCGCCCACGGCAGCCGCTGGCAGACGGGCGTCGACGCCATCGCGCGCATGGGCCAGGTGCTGACCGGGCTGGAGGCGCTGGGCGCCGAGCTGGTGCGGCGGCCGGCGCGCCCTTACGTCGGGCCGCCCTCGGTCCACGCCTCGCTGATCCGCGGCGGCCAGGAGCTCTCGTCGTACCCCGCCTCCTGTGTGCTCGACATCGAGCGGCGCACCATCCCCGGCGAGAGCGCCGAGCAGGTGCGCGCCGAGCTGCAGGGGCTGCTCGACGGTATCGCGGCACGCGACCCCGACTTCGCCGCCACGCTGACGATGGGCCTGGTGCGCCAGCCGTTCGAGGTGGGCGAGACGGCGGGCATCGTGCGCGCGGTCCAGGCGGCGACGCAGGCGGTCGTGGGGCGCCCGGCCGAGCCGCAGGGCGCGGCGGGCTGGATGGACTCGGCGCTGCTCGCGGCGGCCGGCGTGGAGACCGCCATCTTCGGTCCCGACGGCGAGGGCGCCCACGGGCACGAGGAATGGGCCGATCTCGAGGTGTTGACCCAATTCGCCCAGGCGCTGGCCCGCGTCGCCCACGATTACTGCGCGGGCGGGGTGGGCGCCAGCTAGCGTGGAGGAGCCCGCGCCCGCCCTGCTGAAGCACAATCGCGACTTCCGCAAGCTCTGGGCGGGGCAGACCGTCTCGATCTTCGGCTCGCTGATCACGCGCACGGCGCTCCCCTTCGCCGCCATCCTGACGCTGCACGCCTCGCCGCTCGAGCTGGGTCTGCTGAGCGCCGCCGACGTGGCGCCGGGCATCGTGGCCGGGCTGATCGCCGGCGCCTGGATCGACCGCCTGCGCCGCCGTCCGCTGATGATCGCGGCCGACCTCGGGCGCGCCGTGCTGCTCGCCTCGATCCCGCTGGCCTACCTGCTCGGCACGCTGCACATCGCCCAGCTCTATCTGGTCGCCCTGCTGGCCGGGACGCTGACGACCGTCTTCGAGGTCGCCTACCTCTCCTACCTCCCCTCCGTCGTCGGCCGCGCGCATCTGCTGGAGGGGAACAGCCGGCTGGCGGCCAGCGCCTCGGTGGCGGAGACCGCCTCGTTCGGGCTCGGCGGCTGGCTGGTGCAGTTCTTCACCGCGCCCCTGGCGATCGCGATCGACGCCGCCAGCTTCCTCTGGTCGGCGGCCGCGCTGGCGCTGATCCGCACGCCGGAGCCGCCGCCGCTGGCGCTCGGGGAACGGCAGGGGATGCGGCGCGAGATCGGCGAGGGGCTGCGCCTGGTATGGCACGACCGCCCGCTGCGCGTGCTGGCCGGCTCGGTGGCGCTGATGCACGTGGCCTTTGGCATCGGCGGCGCGCTCTACATGCTCTACGTCACCCGCGATCTCGGCTTCGAGCCGGGCGTGCTCGGGATGATCTTCGCCGTCGGCGGGGTCACCTCGTTGGGCGCCGCCGTGCTGACGCCGCGCCTGACCGCCCGGCTGGGCGAGACGCGCGCGCTGGCGGTTGGGTTGGCGCTGTCGGCCGCCGGGACGGTGCTGGTGATCCTGACGCCGGGCGCGACGATCCTGGGCATCGCCTTCCTGGTCGGCCAGCAGCTCATCGGCGACGCCGGCGCGACGCTCTTCATGGTCAACAACCAGAGCCTGGTGCAAAGCGCCGCGCCGGACCGGCTGCTGGGACGGGTCAACGCCACCGTCCGCTTCGGCACGGTGGCCGCGCTGTTGCTCGGCTCGCTGCTGGGCGGGGTGCTCGGCCAGTTCGCCGGCGTGCGCGCCGCCTACGTGCTCTCGCCGCTGGCGACGATGACCGCGGCGGTCTGGCTGGCCCGTCTCCCGGCCACGCTGCACGCCCGCCCCGAGCCACTGGCGGCGCGGGAGTAGTATCGTCCGTACGGGTTGTCCGTTTACCCAAGGGGACGTGGTCAGGCGTGACGAGGAGCGCGAGCGTGAGCAGGCCGCTGGCAATACTCATCGTGCTGGTTCTGGGCGCGGCCGCGCTCGGCGGCTGCCGGGGTCCGCAAGCGCCGGAGGTTGGCCGAGCCGGCGCCCCGGCGTCTCCCCAAGCTCGCGCCACGGCCGCGTCCTCGCCCACGCCGACATCGGCGGCCGGCGCTACGGTGGCAACGGCCATCACGCCCACGCTGGCGCCGACAATACAACCCAGCCCGGCACTGGCTTTCACTCCCACCGCTACCCCAATCCCCTCACCGCCCGCGACGCCTTCAGCCGGGCAGACGGAGCCGGTCCCGATCGTGATGTACCACTACGTGCGCCCCGATCCCGGTCCTGGCGACCCAGCCGGGGAAGATCTCTCGGTGACGCCCGAAGACTTCGCCGCCGAGATGGACTACCTGGCCGCGCAGCACTACACCACCATGACCCTCGGCGAGCTGGAGGTGGTGCGCGAGCGCCGCGCGCCCCTGCCGGCCAGGCCAGTGGTGCTGACCTTCGACGACGGCTACCGCGACTTCTACACCGACGCCTGGCCGGTGCTGCGCCGGCACCACTTCAAGGCCACCATCTTCGTCATCACCGGCGTCGTCGGCAGCGAGCGCTACCTGAGCTGGGACATGATCCGCGAGCTGGACGGCTCGGGCCTGATCGAGGTCGGCTCGCACACCGTCGATCACCCCGAGCTGCCCGCGCTCTCGGATGCCCAGGCGCGCGCCGAGATCGTCGACAGCAAGAAGACGCTGGAGGAGCACCTGGGCCACCCCGTGGTCGCCTTCTCCTACCCCGCCGGGCACTACACCCAGCGCGAGGTCGACGACGTGCGCCAGGCCGGCTACGGCTGCGCGGTCACCACGCGCGGCGCCTTCGCGCGCGCCGGCGATCCAGCGCTGGAGCTGCCGCGCTTCCGCATCCACGGCACGCGCGGGCTGCCGCAGCTCCAGGCGAACCTGTGAACGAACGCGGCTCAGGGGCATTGTTGGCGTAGGACTTGCTATAGAAAGCGAGAACAGGCAGCGCCGGTCAGCGTCGAGAACATCTGGGGTTTGGTCACCAAAATGATGCTCCGGCTGGACAAGGCAATTCGCACGATGCGTGCCCAATCTAGATAAGGCAAGCCATGAGCCGGTCCAAAGCGGTCGACCACTACTCGGCCCTTTCCGCTGAAGATGTGGAGCCGAGCAACGGCCACGAACACCAGCACACCGTGCAGTTCTACGGCGATGACGGCTACCTGATCGACCGCCTGGTCCACTACGTCGGCTCGGCGCTGGTGCGTGGCGGCGCGAGCATCGTCTTCTTGACCGAGCGCCACCGCCAGGCGCTCGCGGCTCAACTGCGTGCCCTGGGCACCGACGTCTCCTCGGCCGCGAACCAGGGCCGCTACCTGGCGCTCGACGCCGACACCGTGCTGGCCGAGTACGTCCCCGGCGGCGTCCTCGATGCCGCGCGCTTCAGCGAGTTCATCGGGCAGGCTGTCACCGCCGCCCAGGCCGCGGCGGGAGGCACGCAGCCGCGCGTCGCGGCCTACGGCGAGCTGGTCACGCTCCTCTGCCAGCGCGGGCAGGGCGACGTGGCCGTCGCGCTGGAGCGCCTTTGGAACCGGCTGGTCGCGCGGCACGGCTTCGATCTCCTCTGCTCGTACCCCCTGAACTGCTTCGGTCGCGCGCAGGATGTCGAACTGCTCACCCGGGTCTGCGCCGAGCACGCACATGTCGTCCCCGCCGAGGGATACAGCGGGCTGCGCGATGAGGAGCTGCGCACCCGCGAGATCGCGCTGCTGCAGCAGAAGGCAGAGGCGCTGGCCGGCGAGGTCGCGGCCCGTCAGCAGGTGCAGCGCTCGCTGCGGCGGCGCGACGCCGAGCTGGCCGACTTCCTGGAGAACGCGCTTGAGGGCGTGCTGCAGATCGGCGACGACGAGACGATCCACTGGGCCAACGGTGCGATGCTGCGCCTCCTCGGCTTCGAGCCGGGGGAGTTCATCGGCCAGCCACTGAGCCGCTTCCAGGCGCGCGCGGGCAGCATGGACACCTTCTGGGAGCGGCTGCGGCGGCGCGAGGAGGTCTACGACTACCCCGCCGAGCTGCGCGGCAAGGATGGCGCGGTCAGGCACCTCCGCCTCAGCGCCAACGGCCGCTGGGAGGACGACCGCTTCCTCCACGCCCGCTGCTTCGTGCGCGACGTGACCGACCGGCTGGAGATGGAGCAGGCGCTACTGCGCACGAATCAGGAACTGCGCGCCGCCGTCGCCGTGCGCGAGCGCTTCCTGGCCAACGCCGCGCATGAGCTGAAGACGCCGATCACCAGCATGCGCGCCTACGCCCAGTTCCTGCTGCGCGATCTGCGCCGCAAGGGCGAGATCGCGCCCGAGCGCCTGGGCGCCGCGCTGGAGGCGATCGAGTCGCAGACCGGGCGTCTGACCCAGCTCGCCACGCGGCTGGTCGATGCCGTGAGCCTTGACAGCGGCCGGCTGCAGGTCGAGCCGGTCGGCACCGATCTGGCCGCGCTCGTCGGCCAGACCATGGCCCAGCACTACCACGACGACGGGCACCATTTCGTCTTCAACGGTCCCGAGCACCTCGACGCGCCGATCGATTCGCTACGCTTCGAGCAGGTCGTCACCAACCTGCTGAACAACGCGGTCAAGTACAGCCCCGGCGGGGGCACCGTCACGGTCGAGCTGCGCGAGGAGGGCGAGCGCGTCAGGCTGACCGTCAGCGATCAGGGGATCGGTATTCCGCTCGATCAGCGCGAGCGCGTCTTCGAGCGCTTCCACCAGGCGCGGCCGGGCGATCACTTGCACGGCATGGGGATCGGCCTCTACCTGACGCGCGAGATCGTCAGTCTGCACGGCGGCTCGGTCCACATTGAAGGGCCTGAGCACGGCGGCACGCGCGTGGTGGTGACGCTGCCCAGGTCCGCGCCCGCGGTCTGAGCGGCGGCTAGAGCACCAGCAGCACCAATCCGACCGCCGCCGCGACGGCGCCGAGCGCCAGGCAGGCCGCGGCGGCGTAGCCTAGCCGCCTGGCGGTCCGCCCCCAGGAGCGCGTCAGCGTCTCCTCCGACCGGTGGCTGATGATGAAGTGCCCGTGGGCGCCTTCCGGCAGCGCCCCAATCTCGCCGCTCTCACGCACGGCCCCTAGGATGTAGACCGGGGTGCCGACCGCCAGCAGCCTCTCGGTGTGACGGTAACCGAGCGTGCGCCGCCCGCCGCCGATGGTCAGCCCGCCGACGTTCACCGACAGACCTGCCGGCACGCCGCTCGGCTGCTGCTCGAAGCGATCGACCAGCGTCGGCGCGTCGATCTCGGCATTGGCCGGATCAATCCGAACCCGGCCGGTCGCGTCCTCAACGAAGAAGGGAGCGGATTCCTCGTTGGAGGAGACGGTCTCCGAGCCACGGCTGGTACGCCAGTTGCCGTCGGAGTCCTTCTCGCGCTCCTCATACTCCTGTTTCACCTCGGAGCGATACCAGACGCAGGGCGTCCGCGCCTCGGGGCTGGTCAGCGGGCTGTCGCAGCGGATCGTCCCCTTGACCTCGGTGAGCTCGCCGGGCAGGAGACGCGGCACATCGGCTGCGCTGGCCGTCGCCACTGAGCGCATGAGATCGGTCTTGGCCTGCGTCTTCCTGCCCCACCAGAGCAGACCGCCGCCCACCGCGAGCAGCACCACGCCCACCACCAGCACGACGATCCCCGACATGACCGCACACCCCATCCCCATAACTCAACCAATTGCGCGGGGGATATGGTAGCAGAGGAGAGCGGGTGGTGTGAGGCCGGCTGCGTCCGAGCGGAATCCCAGCCACCGATCTGTCGACGTATGGAGGTTGAAGCATTATCCCCAGAGTTTGGCGCCAACCGACGCGCGAGGTTGATACTGTTTGCGGCAATACCCTGGCGTACGCCATCCCGCTCCTAGCCTGTTTCAACAGGCTTCGTCTGCTAGCGCTGTGGCTTTAGCCCAGCGCGACATGGACGACGGAACTCCAAGAAAATTCCGCAAACGCCATCAACAGGCTTCGTCTGCTCGCGCTGCGGCTTCAGGTCGGACGGAGACGCGCCACGCGGCACCCAACGTCAGGATACTTCTTCAAACCCCGCCCACCCTTCACCCCTCCCAACCCCTGCGTCAGGCGTCCAGCCCGCTTGCCCCATTCCCCACCTCGGTTATGATTCGCTCGTGTGCCGAATCATTGCGGCGCACAGGGAGTGGACGCGCAGGCAAGCAAGGAGTGACGCGATGGCGCAGCCTCTGACACCGGAGCTACTGGTCTATGGTCTGACCAACGCTACCGATCCGCAGCTTTCACCTGATGGTTCAACCGTTCTTTATTCGTTGAGCAAAGTAGACGAGAAGACGCACAAGCCCACCGGCCAGCTCTGGCTCTGCGCGCCCGACGGCTCGAACAAGCGGCAGCTCACCCAGACCGGCACACGCAACCGGGGCGGGCGCTGGTCGCCCGACGGCACCTCCATCGCCTTCGTCTCCGACCGCGTCAAGCAGGCCGGCATCT
>DASSHC010000029.1:0-7637 GCA_035693105.1 Thermomicrobiaceae bacterium
GAGACCGTTCGCAAGCGGCGCATCGTGCGCCACTTCAGGCCCGACCCGATCGACCCCGCGGCGGTGAACCGCATGCTCGATCTGGCCCGCCGCGCGCCCAGCGCCGGCTACACCCAGGGGCAAGCGTTCATCGTCGTCACCGACCCGGAGCTGCGCCGGCAGGTGGCCCGCTGCTGCGACCCCGGCGGCCAGCACGCCGCCCGCTTCGGCTACGACTGGGTCGCCGAGGCGCCGCTGCAGATCATCCCCTGCGCCGACGAGGCCGCCTACCACGCGCGCTACCAGGAGCCGGACAAGCTCCAGCCCGGTGGCGCCGAGGTCGAGTGGCCGGTCCCCTTCTGGTTCATCGACATCGGCGCGTCGGTCATGACCCTGTTGCTGGCCGTGGTCGACGAGGGGCTGGCCGCCGGCTACGCCGGCATCCCCGATACGCCGGGGCTACGCGACCTGCTGGGCATCCCCGAGGGGGTCTACCCGGTCGGCGTCATTCCAGTCGGTCACCCGGCGCCGGACGTGCCCTCGCCCTCGCTCAAGCGCGGCCGCAAGCCGCTGGCGACGGTTGTCCACCGCGAGCGTTGGTAGCGGCCAATCACGCCGCGCCGGGCGCCGTCAGACATGGCCATCGTTCTGCTATGTTGGCGAGCGGCGGAAGCTTGTGAAAAATGCGGCAGGAGCGTGGTGCCGCGCCACGCGCGACCAGCGGTGAAGGAGCTGCGATGATCTACAAACGTTTCCTGCCCCGCAACGAGGAGTTCTACGCCTACTTCAACGAGATCGCCAGCACCAACGCCGAGGCCGCGCAGTTGCTCTATGAGATCCTGGAGTCGATGGAGGATGTGGAGCGCCGCGTGCGCCACCTGCGCGACCTGGAGCACCGCGCCGACGAGACCGCCCACCGCATCTACAACGCGCTCGACAGCACCTTCGTCACTCCGATCGACCGGGAGGACATCCGCACGCTGACCTCGCAATTGGACGACTTCATGGACTTCATCGAGGAGGCCGGGCGCCGCATCCTGCTCTACCGCTTCGACTCCTCCACCGACATCGCGCGGCTCATGGGCCGGCTGATCGTCGAGCAGGCCGAGGCGCTCAAGGAGGGCGTGCCGCTGCTGGAGCACACCAAGCAGCAGAACCAGGCGATCCGCCGCATGATCCTGGAGGTCAACCGGCTGGAGAATGAGGCGGACGACGGGCTGAACCAGGCGCTCGGCAACCTGTTCGACGGCGTGGACGACATTCCCGGCATGATCCGCTCGATCCGCTGGGGCGAGGTGTACCAGATTCTGGAGGATGCGACCGACCGAGCGGAGAACGTCGCCAACACCATCGAAGGGATCACGCTGAAGTATGCCTAGCACGGCGCTGCTTCTGCTGATCCTGATCGTCGTGATCGGCGTGATCTTCGACTTCATCAACGGCTTCCACGATACGGCCAACGCCATCGCGACCTCGGTCGCGACCCGCGTCCTCACCCCCGGACAGGCGGTGGCGATGTCGGCCGTCTTCAACTTCGTCGGCGCGCTCTCGGGCACGGCGGTGGCGACCACGGTGGGCCGGGGGATTATCAACCCGGCCAACTCGACCCAGCTGGTGGTGATCGCCGCGCTCGTCTCGGCCATCGCCTGGGATCTGGTGACCTGGTACTTCGGCATCCCCTCCAGCTCCAGCCACGCGCTGATCTTCTCGATCGTCGGCTCCGGCATCGCCGCCGCCGGGCTCGACGCCATCGAAACCAGCGGCCTGAGCAAGACCTTCCAGGGGCTGGTCTTCTCGCCCCTCTTCGGCTTCGCCGTCGGCTTCGCGGTGATGATCGGGCTCTTCTGGATTTTCGCGCGGGTCCGGCCGCGCGTGGTCAACAGCATCTTCGGCAAGCTGCAGATCCTCTCGGCGGCGTACATGTCGTACAGCCACGGCCTCGGCGACGCGCAGAAGACGATGGGCATCATCACCATGGCGCTCGCCAGCTACTATGGCTGGAGCGGCGACCAGTGGCACGTGCCGATCTGGGTCATCGCCACCGCCGCCAGCGCCATGAGCCTGGGGACCGGGGTCGGCGGCTGGCGCGTGATCAACACCATGGGCTTCAAGGTGGTGGAGCTGCGCCCGATCAACGGCTTCGCGGCGGAGACCGCGGCCGCCAGTATCATCGAGATCGCGGCTCGCCTCGGCATCCCGACCTCGACCACCCACGTCATCTCCTCGGCCATCCTGGGAGTCGGCTCGACCCGGCGCGTCTCGGCCGTCCGCTGGGGCATCGCCGGCCGCATCCTGGCGGCCTGGGTCATCACCATTCCGGCCTGCATCGCGATGGGCTGGATCATCTACGAGATCCTCTCCCTCGTGTCCGGCGGGCACTGATCTTGCGAGAGTTGGGTTACGGTTGTGATCAGGTTGAGCCGAACCGAGGATTGAGCAGGGCGGCGCGCGGCGCGCCGGACGAGGGGGCGGGATGGACGCGGGAGCGCAGGCGGAGCGCGCGACGCGCGACCGTTGGCTGCGGCGTGCCGAGCAGGGGCGCGCGGAGGCGCGCGAGATCGTCGTCAATCGTGGCAGGCTCGGTTGGGGCGTGATGAGCGTGGAGTACTCTACGATGCAGCCCTCGCCCGCGCAGTGGGTGGCGATGGCGGTCATGCCGGTCACGCCCGCGGTGGAGGGGACCAGCCGGATGATCGTCGGCACCGGGGCGAGTGAGTTCGCGGCGGTCGAGGCCCTGGCCGAGCGGCTGACCCGCCTGCTGCCCCAGCCGGAACCGCCGGCCCAGCCGAGCGACTGGTTCGGTGACTAGCGCAGGGCCGATGCCGATCCGCCCGACGGTGATCCGCCCGCGTTGAAGCGCGCGATCAGGCCCAGCAGATCGTCGAGATCGAAGGGTTTTTGCAGGACCGCGTCGGCCTCCAGTTCGCCGGCGAGGGTATCGGCGTCGGCGGCCGCGGTCAGCAGGATGATCGGCGCGTGCGGCAGCGCCTCAGCGCGGTAGGCGCTGGCGAAGGCCGCGCCATCCATCACCGGCATCCGCGTATCGAGCAGGATTACGCCCGGCCGCGCCTGCCCCTGCCGCAGCAGGTCGAGCGCGGCCGCGCCATTCGCGGCGGCCACGACTTGATACCCCTCGTCGCCGAGCGCCAGGGCGACCAGATCGCGAATGCCCTCGTCATCGTCGATGATCAGGACCGGTGCCGGGCTCACCCCATCCCCAACCCAGTGCCGCGTGATCTACCTCACGCGGCTCCGATCTACGATCTCCGATTCAGCCGGTCGCGCTCGTCGGAGGCAGTATAGCACCTCGGCAGGAGCCGTCAGGGGGTGAGTTCGGGACAGACCTGGCCCGATCACGCGGCCAGGGCATGCTCTTCCTGTTCGAGCACGTGGAGCAGGATCTGCTCGTCGCGGCGCAGGCCACGCCGGGTACGGCCCACCGTGCCGAGCTGCGCCAACCGGCCGTCGAGGTAGTGGTTGATCACGGCGGGGTGGACGTAGCTGCGGCGGCAGACGGCGGGAGTGTTGCCGAGCACCTGGGCGGTCGCCTTGATCGCCTCGCGCACGTCCTTCTCGGCCTGCTTGCGGCTCTCGGCCGCGGCGTGCTCGCGCAGCGCCTGCATCGTCAGCACCGTCCCGGCCCAGGTGCGGAAATCCTTGGCGCTGAACTCCTCCCCCGTGAGCGCGCGCAGGTAGTCGTTGACGTCCTCCGAGTGAATCGTCTGGCGATTCCCCGCTTCGTCGAGGTACTGGAAGAGATCGTAGCCGGGGATATCCTGGCAGCGCTTGACGATGCCCGCCAGGCGGCGATCCTGCAGGATGACCTCGTGCGCCTTGCCGGCCTTGCCGACGAAGTGGAACTCGATCTTGGCGCCCGTGATCGTGACGTGCCGGTCGCGCAGCGTGGTCAGGCCGTACGAGTGGTTCTCCCGGGCGTACTCGGGGTTGCCGATGCGGATGTGGGTCTCGTCCAGCAGCCGGACGACCGCGGCCAGCACCTTCTCGCGCGGCAGGCCCGGCCGGGTCAGAGCGCGCTCGACGCCGCGCCGGATGCGCGGCAGCGCCTGACCGAAGGCGAGCATGCGCTCGTACTTGGTGGCGTCGCGCACCGCGCGCCAGCGGTCATGATAGCGGTACTGCTTGCGGCCCTTCTTGTCGCGGCCGGTGGCCTGGATATGCCCGTTGGGCGCGGGGCAGATCCAGACGCGCGTCCAGGCCGGCGGGATGGCCAGAGCGCGGATGCGCGCCAGCACCTTCTCGTCACTGACGCGCTCGCCTTTCGCGTTGAGATAGACGAAGCCGTGACCGGTCCGACGGCGGCGGATGCCGGGGCTGCCGTCATTGACGTAGCGGAGCCCGGCGGCGGTGGCTGCCTCCTCGGCCTCGGCCGCCGCCTCGTGCGTCTCCCCCTCCGCCTGCCGGGGGTTGTTCCCGGCACGCCGCGCTGCCACGATAATCCTCCCACACCAGTCACTGCCCGCCTCATGCGAGTCGTGTCGCGCGGCTATCCCTGTCTGCCCGCCTACCCTTGCAAGAAGCCGGGTTGCTCGTCGAACCCCAGCTCGTGGATGCGGTTTTCGAGCAGGTTGAGCGTCACACCCGTCGGGGTGATCTGGCTCACCTGGCTGAACGGCACCCAGAGCATCTCCTGGGGCGTTTTGATCGCCATGTAGGGGTCGATCACCTTGGGCGCCGCTTCCGGCGGCGGCACGCCATAGTCGGCATTGCGGTAGACCTTCTCCACCGTGCCGATGCGGCGCCCCTCGCTGTCGAAGACGGGCGTGCCCCATTGGATCGCCATCTCGCGCATTTGCCGTTCCGGGTCCATGCCACCCTCCTTTCCGCGCTCCGCTCCGGCGAAGGCGGCAACACCGCTGGGCGCAAAGGCCGTTCCACCGCGCCCCGCGTGGTTCGGCACCGGCACAGAGATTGCAACCCCGTGGGTGCGAGCCATCTTCGCGGAGCAGATGAAGGAGCGCACCATGACGAAGAGCAATCAGGTCCGCATTCAGCCGGGGGCGCAGGTCGTCGGCTCCGATAACCAGTACGCGGGGGTCGTGGCGCAGTTGCGCCCGCAGCAGCAGGACATGCTGGTCGTGGACCGGCGCACCGGGGGCGATGTCTACATCCCCTTCAGCGCGATCCAGGGGCTACGCGGCGACACGGTGGTGCTGAACCTGCCGGCGGCCGATGTCGATCTACGGAACTGGGCGCACCCGGCCACGGCGGGCACGGTGGGCGGCAGCCCGGCGCGGCCCGGCCCGGCCGGCACCGGCATGCCCTTCGGCGAGCCGGGCTGGCCCACCTTCGAGGGGACCGGCCGCGACAACCCCGGACCCGGCTCGTCGAACCTGGTGTCGGACAAGAAGGCCGACTTCCCCAACACGCCGACGGCCGGCTCGCTCTCGCGCAACCCGGCGCCGCGCCCGATCGATCTCGAAGAGGAGATCAACGAGAACTGGATCACCGGCGCCGAGGAGGAGCCACCGGAGCGGCGCGAGCCGTAGCCGAGGCGAACGAGAGACGAGACCCCGCGCTCGTCGCGGGGCCTCGTCGTGTCAGGCGCCGGCCGAAGCCGCGCTCAATCGAAGTGCTTCACGCGCGGCCAGGCGCGATCGACCGTGTCAAAGCGGGGCTGGGTGGCCAGGTAGACGGGGAGGCCGTTCTCGCCGGCGACGCAGTAGCGGCACGAGGTGGTCGCGACGTGCACCGCGCTGGCGAACGACTCCTCGACCTCGCTCCGGCTCAGCCCGACGGTCAGCAGCACCGATCCCGAGCATCGCCCCGGCCCCCACAGGAAGTAGTTGTTGTGTCCGCTGATGGCCGGCGGCAGGCCGTAGCGCGCCGCGTCGTGATTCAGGGCGCTGGCCTCACCGTAGTTGGCGGTGAAGATGCAGGCCTGCGCCTGCTCGGCCGGTGAGAGCTGGTGGTAGGCCGCGGCCATCGTGGCGGCAAGCTCCGGCCAGCCGAAGCGGTCCCCCAGGTATTGCGGAAAGACGCCAGCGGTATCCTGCCCGGCGCTACTGTTGCCCGCGCCGCTGAGGTGGCTGTAGCTGCGCGCGTAGAGCGCCGGCGAGAGGACCGGCATCGCCAGCGGCGCCAGCAGGATACCGCTTAGCACCAGCAGCGCCGGGAAGCCCCAACGCAGCCAACGCCAGCGCGGCCGCCCCGCCACACCGGCGATGAGGCAAGCGCCGCCGGCAAAGAGCATGGGATAGGCCGGCAGGAGGAAGTAGGACTTGGCGTTGATCAGGGTGAAGAGGAGGTAGAGGATCACGAAGGTCCAGCCCAGCGCTCGGTAGGGCCGCCCGGCCGGATGGCGGAAGAAGAAGATCAGTCCGCCGATGGTCAGCGGCAGGGTGAACGGGTTGGCCGCGAGGATCTGATTCGCGAGGAAGCCGAGCGGACCGCCACCGGTGAGCCCGCCGTAGTGGTGCCAGAACTCCCAGGTGGGCCAGGCGTGGCGCGCGTTCCAGAGGATGTAGGGCAGCAGGAAGGCGGCGGCGATCAGGCCGCCCAGGTAGAGCCAACGGGAGCGAAAATAGCGGCGGCTTGGACTGAGGGCCAGCCCCAGGGTGAGCGCGAAGCCGAAGAAAAGCATCGTCAGCTTGGTCGTCAGGCCGATTCCACAGACCAGCCCAACCAGCAGCCAGAGCCGCGGCTCATCGCGCCGGATGAGCCGGATAACGAGGTAGGCCGCCAGCGCCCACCAGAGCTCGTCGAGCACGTCCATCGAGAAGATCGACGCGGTGGCCATCAAGACGAGCGCGACCATGCTGCCGAGGGCCGCCAGCCCCTGGGCCAGGTAGCCGCCGTCGAACTCGCGCGCCATCAAGCCGGTGACGACCACCAGCAGCGCACCCGCCAGCGCCGGGATGACATGGATGGCGAACAGGTTGTCGCCGGCCGACACCTGCATCAGCCGGCCAAGCAGCGCGATCAGCGGCGGAAAGTCGACATAGCCGAAGGCGAGGTGCCTGCCGGCGGCCAGAAAGTAGAGCTCGTCGCGAAAGTAGCCATAATTGCCGGCGACGGCCAGATGCCCCGCGAAGTCGACCAGCGCGAGTAGGATCAACAGAGCGGTAGAGCTTCTCAGCCAGGCGCGTGGCCGGGCCGCCGCCAGGCCGGGTGACGGGAGCGGCGAGATGGGCTCGGCAGCGCTCAAGAGGATCTCCTTCGACGAACAGGCATGAGCCGGCTTGGGGTGTGGGCCTCGAGCAGCGCGGCAGAATCATTGCCCGCGGCAGGGAGATTCCTTCGGCACGCTCGGGAAGTCAGGACAGGCACAGCCCCCACCCCTTGTCATCCTGAGCCGCAGCGAAGGATCTCCCTCTCCCGTGAAGCGTCAGTGGTGCTCCACGATCAGGAGAGATCCTTCGGCTGCGGCCTCAGGATGACAAGGGGAATGGCGCCGACGCCCCAGTCGTCCTGAGCGTGTCGAAGGATGAGTCGCGGCACAGCATCTTCCCATCCTGAGTGCTCGGCCACTGGCTCTGCGCGCTGCTCCAAGCCGGGGCGCCGCTCACGGCATTATCCCGCATGGTGTACGCGAGAGATGATCATCCGTATTGCGCGAGGTAGGGGAGCAAGGAGGGCCGAAGACGCACCGTGTCGCGCACCGGACAGGAAAAGGCCGCCGGGGCGGGGGAACACCTCGG
>DASSHC010000030.1:0-2505 GCA_035693105.1 Thermomicrobiaceae bacterium
GGGTGAGGACGGATCCTTCGACTGCGCTCAGGATGACAGG
The DNA here is from genome assembly GCA_035693105.1 of Thermomicrobiaceae bacterium. GTDB lineage: Bacteria > Chloroflexota > Chloroflexia > Thermomicrobiales > Thermomicrobiaceae > DASSHC01. The sequence goes on from DASSHC010000030.1 coordinate 41, forward strand.
GAGAATTCGGGGCTGACGACAAGGACTTGCCACGTCCGAAAGGCCCCATCCCTTACCCTGTCATCCTGAGTACCTCGCCACGGTGATTATGCCACTGCACGGACGTGATCCGGCGACGCCTGGCCGGCGGCGCTGGCCAAGCGCGGATCCGCCGCCAACAGCGTCGGGTAGCGGGCCTGGAACGCGCGGCGGGCATCCTCGGTGCCGAAGCACCAGCGCACGGTGGCCTGCTGGGCGTTGCGGCGGTCGGCCCAGGCGTCGACCTCGCGCTGCACCGTGGCGGCATCGGGCAACCGACGCCCCAGGCACTGGTGGGCCAGCACGCTCCACTCGATCTCAATCATGTTGAGCCAACTGCCATGGGGCGGGGTGTAATGGAACTCCAGGGTGCGGGCGATGCGCCGGGCTTCGGCGGGCGGGAAGGTGGCGTAGAGCGCGGCTGGCGTATGGGTGTTGAGGTTGTCGAGCACCAGCCGGATGACTTGGGCCTGGGGGAAGTGCTCGTCGACCAGCCATTGGAGGAAGTGGGCGAAGTCCTGGGCGGTGCGGCGACCATAGACCTGGACGCTGCGCCAGCCGGCGCGCGGCTGGAAGGCGCCGAAGAGGGAGCAACTGCCCCGGCGCTCGTATTCGTAATCCTGGCGAGCAGGCTGCCCCGGCGTCATCGGGAGGTCGTCCCGCGTGGGGGCGCTCAGCGCCAGGGGATACTCATCCAGACAGACGACGGGCCGGCGGGGATCAAAGGGCTCGGCGTAGAGGTCGAGGACATCCTCCAGGCGGGCGAAGAAGAGCGGGGTGAGGCTGGCGATGCACCACTGCTGCTTACGCCAGGGCTTCAGGTCGTTTTTTTTAGGGTGCGGCGCACGGTCTCATCGGAGATCGAGTCGACCACCGCCAACTCGACCAGGCGATCGGCCAAGAGTTGCATGGTCCAGCAGGTGGCGCCCGCCGGCGGGTCGGAGCAGGCCAACGCCACCAGGTGGGCTGCGCCGCTGGCATCGAGCTTGGGCTGCGCGCCGGGCCGCGGGCGGTCGTGCAGGGCGGCCGCGACCCCCCCTTCGACAAAGCGGCGGCGCAGGCGGATGATGGTGCGCTCGTGGAACTCGACGGCCGCCGCGATCTGGACGTCGGACTGGCCCTGATCGGCGAGCAAGAGGACGCGGGCCCGGCGAACTTCGCGCACCGGAGCGACGCCCCGGCGGGTGAGGCTGCGCAGTTCCTGGCGCTCTTCCGGCGTCAGGCGCACACGGTACAAAGCAGGCATGATGGAATGCTTTCTAGCATGAAATCCGAATCGATGGATGAAGCATACCATCAACATGCCTGCCTGCCAAGTTCACTGTGGCAAGGTACTCAGGATGACAGGGGGAAGCCGCCGCGGTCAAACGTGCGCGGCTCATGGCCTCACGGGACGAGGTCGGGGAGCGCCGCCAGCGTGCGGATCACCGGCACGTCGAGCGCGGCCGCCTCCTTGGCTGGCTCCGCCGCCCCGCTTCGATCGAGCAGCACCGCCTGCATGCCGGCCGCCCGCGCGCCCGCGACGTCGGTGCGCAGGTCGTCGCCGACCTGGAGCGCGCGCTCGGGCGGCGCGCCGCCGATCTCCAGCGCGCGCTCGAAGATGGCCGGCCCCGGCTTCTCGACCCCGAGCATCTCCGAGACGACCCAAAAACCAAGGTATTCCCCGAAGCCGAGATCGAGGAGAATGCGCGGCATCGAGGGCCAGGCGTTCGTCACCGCGCCGAGCTTGAGGCCGCGCTCCCAGAGCGCGCGCAGCGCCGGCAGCGCGTCGGGGTAGGCCAGGTACATGCGCGCCGAGTCGAGCGCCGCCTTGATCGCCTCCAGCGCGGCCGGCAGGGCATCCGGCGCAACCCCGGCCCCCAGCAGCACTTCGGCGATGAACTGCCGCCGCCGCTCCTCGCCAGCCTCGGCGCTGACCGCGTGCGTCGCCGGCACCGTCCGCGCGCGCCGCGCGGCGGCCAGCGGCCGCTCGCGCTCCAGCGCCGCCGCGATCCGCTCCTCGGGCACCTCGAGCCCAAGCTCGCCCAGCACCACCGACCACTCGCGCGCCTGATCGGGCCGCAACGTCAGCAGCGTGCCGCCGGCATCGAAGGTGATCAGCTCGACGGCGAAACAGGGCGAGGACATGGGGTGCTCCTTCAGAATGACGACCCCCCGTTCGGTGGCTGGGCCGCTTGGGGATGCGTGTGACGGTTGCCGCGTTGCACGGCGCTCGGGTGCCGCGTGGCGCGCGGGGTTGAAACGACCGCGCTATCCTTTCGCAGTCTGCTGACGCAGGCCGGAGCAAGGTCCTCAGCCTGTTTCAACACAATACCGTTTAGATAAGGGCTGGTGGACCCTGGTAGGGTGAAGGGTGCTGAACCGCTTCACCGACAGGAGCCCACCATGCGAAGCATACTGCGCGAAGTCAGCGAGGCGGCCGCCCTGGAGCAGCACCTCGCCGTGGA
>DASSHC010000031.1:0-8351 GCA_035693105.1 Thermomicrobiaceae bacterium
TCCGGCGGACATCATCGCCGACCTGGAGCGTGCGCTTTCAGTGGTGTAGCGGGTTCGTCAAAGGAGGAACAGGTGACCGCGACGCAGTCACAATCGAAGATCCAGATGATCCGGGAGCAAATGCCGGCGGTGACGAAATACGCGTACTTGAACACCGGCACCTTCGGGCCGCTGCCGCGGGTCACGGTCGAGGCGATCTCCGGCTACCTCAACCAGGAGATGGAGCAGGGCCGCATCTCAGACAAGGCGGGCTACCGGCAAGGCGCTGAGGCCAAGGCCTCCGCGCGCGAGGAGATGAGCAAGGTCTTTAACTGCGCGGCGGAGAACGTGGTGCTGACGCGCCACACCACCGACGGCATGAACATCGGCATCCTCGGCCTCAACTGGCACGCCGGCGATGAGTTGATCATCACCAGCATGGAGCACCCCGGCGGGCAGGTGCCGGCCTACCTCGTCGGCCACCGCTACGGCGTCACCGTTCGCACCGCCAACCTCGGCGACGGCTCGGGCGACGTGGTGGGCAAGCTCGAGCGCCTGATCAACCCGCGCACGCGCATGATCGTCACCAGCCACCTGACCTGGAACACCGGCGCCATCCTGCCGCTCAAGGAGATCGTCGAGATGGCGCACCGGCACCACCTCCTGGTGGTCGTGGACGGCGCGCAGTCGACCGGCTCGATCCCGTTGAACGTCGAGCAGCTCGGCGTCGACGTCTACGCCGGGCCGGGCCAGAAGTGGCTCTGCGGCCCGGAGGGCACCGGGGCGACCTACGTCTCGAACGAGGCGATGGAGCAGCTGCAGCCGACGGTCGCCGGCTACATGTCCGGCCGGCTGGAACACCGCGGCGGCTTCTTCCTGCCGCACCACGGCGCCATGCGCTACGAGGTCGGCGGCAGCTTCTCGCCGGCCATTCTGGGGCAGGCCACCAGCGTTCACTTCATCCGCGAGACGGTCGGTCTCGATTGGGTCTACGAGCGCATCAGCCAGCTTGGCAAGTATTGCTGGAAGTCGCTGGCCGCGCTGAATGGTGTCAACGTGCTGACGCCGATGGAGTGCATGGCCGGGCTGGTCACCTTCACGGTGGATGGCATCGAGCCGAACGATCTGGTGAAGCGGCTGGCCGAGCGCGAGGTCGTGATCCGCTCGATCCACGACCCGGACGCCACCCGCGTCTCGACCGGCTTCTACAACACCGAAGAGGACATCGACCATCTGGCGGCGGGGATCAAGGCAATTCAACAGGAAGAGAAAGGGCAGGGGCGGGCATGAGCGCGCGCGAGAACGGGGCCGGCGGGCTCCTCCTCTGGGAGCTCTCCTGGCCGGAGATCCGGGAGATCAAGAACCGGGTGGATCTGGTCCTCCTGCCGGTAGGCTCCAACGAGCAGCACGGGCCGAACCTGGCGGTTAACATGGACATTGCCTCCTGCTCCGAGTTCTGCCGCCGGGCGTCGGCGCGCATGTACCCGCGGGTGGCGGTCGCGCCGCCGGTTCCCTGGGGCGTGTCGTTTCACCACATGAACTTCCCCGGCACCATCACTCTTTCGACCGAGACCTTCATCCAGGTGCTGGTCGAGGTGATCGCCTCGCTGCAGCACCACGGCTTCGAGCGCTTCCTGATCGTCAACGGGCACGGCGGCAACGTCCCGGCCATGAACGTGGCGACGGTGCGGGCGCGCGAGGAATTGCAAGTCCCGTTCGTCGGCGCCTGCTCCTACTTCAGCTTCGGCGACCGGGAGATCACCCAGAAATACGTCACCTCGCCGATCACTGGCCACGCCTGCGAGGTCGAGACGGCGCGCGCCATGGCCCTGGTGCCGCAGGTCGTCAAGCACGGCGCGCTGGCCAAAGGCGAGATCACCGAGCTACAGAGCGGCTTCGGGCAACTGGCGCGTAAGTACAACGTCAGCATCCCCTACAAGTTCGACCAGTTGACGCGCAACGGCGCGCTCGGCGACGCCACGCAGGCGACCGAGGAGTTCGGCCGCGAGCTGATGGAGAGCGCGCTAACCAACTTCACCGCCTTCTGCGACGAGCTGGTCAAGTCCAACCCGGTGTAACGCCGGGGCCGAGCGCCCAGCAACACGTCAGGACCGCCCGTGGGCGGTCCTGTTCGCCTTTCCGATCAGACCGAGTCCCCTTCGACGCTCGCCTCCCCCCTGTCATCATGAGCCGCGGCGAAGGATCTCTCCTAACCGTGGAGCACTCCAGACCGTGCAGATCAGAGGAGATCCGTCGGCTGCGGCCCCAGAGGCTGACCTGAGCTTGCCGAAGGGATGACAGTGGGGAGCCGGGTTGTCTTTTGAAGGGCTCAGTATGAATGTGGGAGGGGCGAAGAACGGGTCTCGGGCACGTACCGACCTGAGCCACAAGACTTCCAGACCACTGTCGTTCATTATTGTGGCCGCGAGAGGAGTGTTGGGGATGAACACAAGGTTGCAGCCCGAACTGGACCACCTGGAGGCGCGCGCCGTGGCGCTGTACGGCATCGCCGAGGCCGTCGCGCGCCGCCAGCGAGAGCGGCTAGCGGTTGCGGGCGGTGAGATCCACCTCGATGTCTACTCACCTGAGGGCGAGCAATTCGGCACGGTCGTCTTCGTCGGCGGCCTCAGCTCGCACGCGCTGATGTACGCCGGCTTCCTCGACGCGCTCAGCCAGCGCGGCTACGCCGTCGTCGCGCTCGATTTGCGTGGCCACGGCCGCAGCAGCGGGGAGCGCGGCGACTTCAGCATCGAGTCCGTCATCGAGGATCTGACAGCGGCGGCCGGCTATGCCCGCGAGCGCTTCGGCGGCGCGGTCACGGTGCTCGGATCCAGCCTCGGGGGCTTCTTCGCGCTGGTCGGCGCCAACGCTATCAGGGGCTTCGACGCCGGTATCAGCCACGGTGTGCTCTTGCCCGAGCTGCCGATCAGCGCCAAGGATCGCCGCCTGGCGCCATTGGCCCGGCTGCTGGCGCGGCTCGCACCGCGCCTGCGCCTCAGCACACGGCTGCTGACCGACTGGAGCGGCGTGGCCGAGTCGCCGGAGCTGCGCGCCGCCATCCAGTCCGACCCGCTGATGGCCTGGCGCTACACGACGCGCGCCATCGCCAGCGGTTCCAGCTACCGCCCGGCGCGCCCGCTGACCGATCTGCGCGTGCCGCACCTGCTGATCGTGGGAGAGCACGACCGCATGACCCCGCTCGACTACGCGCGGCAAGTCTACGCGCGCATGAGCGGCCCCAAGGAACTGGCCGTCGTGCCTGATGCCGGCCACATGGGCGGGCTGGTCGAGCACCGCGACGAGATGCTGGCGCTGGTGGACGCGTTCCTGCGGCGGGTAGCCGGCGAAGGCTCACAGCGGGAGGAGCCATGATCGAGGAGCGAGCAATCCGACGCTGGCCAGCCGGGCAGCGCGCCGCCGTGGTGGTCAGCTTCGACGTCGATGGCCAGTACGGCGAGATGCAGCACCACGGCGCGGACGACTGGTACTGGCGCTCGCAGGCGAGCTACGGCCTGGAGACGGGCATCTGGCGCATTCTGCGGCTGCTGGCCGACTTCGACGTCGCCGCGACCTTCTGCTGGGTCGGGCTGGCCGCCGCGGAGCGGCCCGACGCCGTCGTCGCGGCGCGCGACGGCGGCCACGAGCTGGCCTGCCACGGCTGGGACCACCGCGCCTACCGCAACCTCTTGCCCGACGAGCAGCGCGCCGACATCGAGCGCACGCGTGACGCGCTGGAGCGCATCGCCGGACAGCGGCCGGTCGGCCACAAGACGCCCTTCTGGCGCTTCACCGAGGAGACGCCTGCGGTCTTGCAGGCGCTGGGCTTCCAGTGGCAGATGGACTTCGCCTCGCGCGATCTCCCCTGGCTGACGCGACCCGATCCGGCGCGCCCGCCGCTGGTCCAGCTCGCGCCCTCGCGGCTGCTCGACGACTACAGCTCCTTCGTCGACTGGGTCATGCCTCCGAGCCAGGCCTTCGAGCTGTGGCGCGACGAGCTCGACGTCCTGCGCGCGGAAGGTGGGCTGATGTGCCTCACGCTCCACCCCTGGATCAGCGGCCGCCCGGCGCCCTCGCGCGCCTTAAGCCTGTTCCTCGACTACGTCATCGGCCTCGGCGATGTCTGGATCGCCCGCGCGGACCACGTCGCGCGTTGGTGGTTGGAGCGCCCCCGCGAATTGGTTCAGCCTCAGGGGTGAGGGCTGCCCCGCCGCCGGGCGGGACCTTTCCGTATACTTCGCCCACCTCGACCCATCCGCACGCACCCAAAGGAGCCGACATGACCGGACTTTGGCTACGCATGGGCAACGTGGGCGTTTCCCTGCTCGTTCTGCTGGTCCTCGCGGCGGGCTGTCGCTCATCGTCGAGCCCGACCACGCCGCAGGCGAGCGCGGCGGCCGCCAGCGGCGCCACTCCCCTGGCGGTCAGCACCCAGCCGCCCGCCACCACACCGGCCGCGACGACGACACAGCCGCCGGCTACCGCAGCCCCCTCTACTCCGGCACCGACCGCCGCCGCAACGCCGGGCCCCCTGGCCATGCCAACCAACGTCGCGCTCGCCACGCCGGCGGCGCCGCCCGCTCCCTCGCCCGCTCCCACAGCGGCGACGGTCGCGCTGCCGGCCTCGGTTCATCTCGATCCGATGACCCACGCCTATCAGACCTGGAACAACTGCTCGGCCGTATCTACCTCGATGGTCCTGAGCTACTTCGGGATCGCCCGCTCGCAGGGGCAGCTCGGACCGCTCTTCCGGCCCAACTCCGGCGACAAGCACGTCGAGCCGCGCCAGTTGGTCGCCTTCTTCCCCAACTACGGCTTGAAGACGATGCTGGTCGAGAGCGGCAGCGTCGAGCGCGTTAAGCAACTGCTGGCCGCCGGCTTCCCGGTCATCACCCCGCAGTGGCTCGACCACAAGCCGGACGCCATCGGCCACTACCGCGTGGTACGCGGCTACGACGACGCGCGCGGCGGCTTCCTGGTCAACGACTCGATGATCGGCGCCGATGTTTTTTACAGTTATGACGACTTCGTCTGGCTCTGGCGCGCCTTCAACTACCGCTACCTGCCGGTCTACCGCCCCGGCGACGAGCCGAAGGTCCTCGCCATCCTTGGCCCGGACGCCGATCATCAGCAGAACCTGCAACGCGCGCTGGAGCTGTTCACCGATCTCGCCGAGCAGAACCCGAACGACGCCTACCTGCGCTTCTCGATCGGCACCAGCTTCTACGAGCTGGGCAATAAGCCGGAGGCGGTGGCCGCCTACGAGCGCGCGGCCCAGCTCGGGCTGCCGCCCAAGATGCTCTGGTATCAATTCTGGCCGGTGATGGCGTATAACGATGTCGGGAACTACCGCGCGGCGATGGCGCTGGCCACCGAGCAGATCGCCGGCGCCGACACCTTCGGCGAGATGCGCTACGAGCGTGGCCGGGCCTACGAGGCGCTGGGCAATCTCCCCGCCGCGATCGCCGACTACCACCGCGCGGTGGCCGACGACGCCAACCTGACCGCGCCCCACGAGGCGCTGAAGCGACTGGGCCTGGAGTAGAGGAGACGCATGAGCAAACCGCTGGTCTTCGTCAATGGGCACGTGATGACCGCCGAAGCGGGGGCCGAGCCGCGCCCGGCCAGCGCGGTCGCGGTCCACAACGGCGGCATCGTGGCGGTGGGATCGGACGACGAGATGCGGCCCTGGCTGCCGGAGGCCGAGCTGATCGACCTGCGCGGCCGCACGCTGACGCCCGGCTTCAACGACGCCCACTGCCACCCGATGGGCGTCGGCTTCAGCCTGCTGATGGTCAATGCCGCCACCCCGCCCCACCGGAGCATCGCCGACATCGTGGCGGCCATCGGCGAGCGTGCGGTGCAGTCGGCCGACGGCGCCTGGGTGGTGGCGCGCGGCTACGACGACGCCCGGCTGGCGGAGAACCGCCATCCGACGCGCCAGGAACTGGACGCCGTCTCGCCCAATAATCCCACCCTGCTGATCCGCGCCTGCGGCCACATCGGCGTCGCCAACAGCCGCGCGCTGGCGCTGGCCGGCATCAACCGCGACACCGCCAACCCCGAGGGCGGCACGATCGACCGCGACGTCCGCGGCGAGCCGACCGGCGTGCTGCGCGAGGCCGCGCTCGGGCTGGTGGACGACACGATCGCGGAGCCGAAGGCCGACCAGATTCGGGAAGCGCTCCTCCTCGCGGGCAAGAAGTACCGCTCCGAGGGCGTTACCAGTTGGGCCGAGGCCGGTATCCGCACCGCCGCCGAGTTCCAGGCCTACGAGGCGCTGGCGCAGGAGGGGAAGCTACCGCTGCGCAGCTACCTGATGATGATGATCGCCGAGACGCTGGAACCGCTCAGCCGCCTGGGAATCCACACCGGCTTCGGCGACCCCTGGCTGCGCATCGGTCCAGCGAAGCTGTTCCTCGACGGCAGCATCGGCGGCCGCACCGCGCGCATGTCGCAACCCTACGAGGGCGAGGATGACAACCTCGGCCTCTGGATGGAGGAGCCGCGGGTGATGCAGGAGAAGCTCATCGCGGCCCACCGCGCCGGCTTCCAGTGCTGCGCCCACGCCATCGGCGACGCCGCCATCGAGCTGCTGATCCAGACCTATGAGGAGGCTCAGGAGCGCTACCCGCGCCCCGACGCGCGCCACCGCATCGAGCACAGCAGCATCCTTCGGCCAGACCTGATCGACCGAATCGTGCGACTGGGCGCCATCCCGGTCCCCGGCACCACGTTCCTCTATGCCTTCGAGAAGGCCTACGTGCAGAACCTGGGCTACGACCGCATCCGGTGGGCCTACGCTATGCGCACCTTCTTCGATCGTGGCATTGTCGCGCCGGCCAGCACCGACGCCCCGGTCGTCTCGACCAACCCGATGATCGGCATCCAGACGATGATGACGCGCCGCAGCGAGGAGGGCGACGTCATCTGGCCCGAGGAGGCGGTCAGCCTGGAGAAGGCCGTGCGCGCCTACACCTACAACGGCGCCTACGCCTCGTTCGAGGATGAGATCAAGGGAACGGTCGCGCCAGGGAAGCTAGCGGACCTGACGGTCTGGGAGACCGACCTGCGCACGGTCGCGCCGGCGGAGATGGCGGGCGTGCGCGCCGATCTGACCGTGATCGACGGTGAGGTGGTCTACGAGCGGGCGGGCGCCTGATCGGCAACGACGGCTGCCGCGTCGACGGCAAAGGAGGAACCTATGCTGACCATTCGCTACCTGGGGCACTCGGCGTTCTCGCTCGACAACGGCGAGCACGAGGTGCTGATCGACCCTTTCCTGAGCGGCAATCCGATGGCCGTCACCAGCCACGAGGAGCACAGCCCGGTCGCGATCCTGCTGACCCACGGCCACAACGACCACGTCGGTGACGCGGTCGCCATCGCCAAGCGCGAGGATGCGCCGATTATCACGACCTATGAGCTGGCGAACTATCTGGAGACCGAAGGCGCCAGGACGATCGGCGGTGGCCACGGCGGGACGATCAAGTTCCAGGGTGGCAGCGCCAAGTTCGTCCCGGCTTGGCACTCTTCGTCGTACACCAACGCTCAAGGAAACGTGGTCGCGCCTGGCGTGCCGGCCGGCTTCGTGGTGCGCTTCGGCGGCAAGACGGTCTATTTCGCCGGTGACACCTGCCTCTTCGGCGACATGAAGCTGATCGGCGAGGAGGGGCTCGATGGCGCGGTGCTGCCGATCGGCGACCACTTCACCATGGGGCCGGACGATGCGCTGAAGGCCATCAAGCTGCTGGAGCCGAAGGTCGCCTTCCCCTGCCACTACAACACGTTCGAGGCGATCCAGCAGGACGAGAAAGCCTGGGGCAAGAAGGTCGAGTCCGAGACGGACACGAAAGTGGTCGTGCTGGCGCCCGGCGAATCGTACAAGCTGACGGAGTAACGGAGGGACGGATCTGCGTCGGGACGTCTATCGAAATCGTTGAGTGCCGCTTCAGGCTGGATCCTTCGACTTCGCTCAGGAAAACAGGGAGAGGGAAGGACCTACCGGATGATGCAGTGTGTCGCTGTCCGCCCTTATCTAACCCTGTCATCCCAAGCGCAGTCGAGGGATCCGTCCTGAAGCGGCACCCAACGTCGTCGGTGGACAGCAACCGTGCAGTCCCGTCCGCGACAGGAATGCCCACGCCGATGGACGCGACATCCACGCCAGAAGAACGGCGGGCGGCGCTCAGCGCCGAGATGAGCCGCACCGCGTTTCAGCGCAAGGCGGTCTCACGCGCCGCTCCGCGAGAGGCGCTGCAGGAGGCGATCGACTTCTTCATGGCGCGCGGCTACCGCTCCGGCTGGACCGGGCGGCCCAATCAGATCTTCGTCATGGGCGGGCGCGAGGGCATCCTACCGCGCGTCAACGCCGA
>DASSHC010000032.1:0-5889 GCA_035693105.1 Thermomicrobiaceae bacterium
AGCGTCGCTCGCCCTGTCGCTGATGGTGGGATTCTCGTAGAATCAATGAACGGCCAGCGCCGGAGCCCGTAGCTCAGCTGGCAGAGCAGCGGACTTTTAATCCGTGGGTCGTGGGTTCGAATCCCACCGGGCTCACCCCGAGATCGTTGATTTGACGCGGAAAATGAGAAGCCCTGCCGCTGTTGGCAGGGCTTCCCGTTGCCTTGACGGACTCCCTGACCGACAAACGCAGCCGAGCGCTGCGCGGCGTGCGCATGTGGTCAGAGGCGGTCTGAATCGAGTCCCGCATCACGTTGTCGCGCTGGCCCGTGCCGCGGAGACGGCCGCTGCCCGGCATGCGCGCGACCTCGATGCGCTGTCGCGCCACCGGCTCGCCACGCGCCCACGCCGCCGAGTAGTCCGATCCCGGTGCCAGCGAGTCCTGGGAGATCAACGACTGGGCCACTCTCATCCGGCACGCCGACAACGTGCTCGTGCAGCGCCTCGTTGTCCCCTGCGAGCCGCCGCGCTGGGCCGCGCGGATGAGATCTACCGGGCGCTACGGATGCAGGCGCACGCGCGGCCAGGGGAATTCGTTGCGTTCAAACAGAGCTAGAGCATCACATCGCCGCCGTTGGGGCCAAGCGTCTGCCCGACGTAGTACGAGCCTGCGTGGGAGGCGAGGAACACGACCGAGGGGGCCACCTCTTCCGGAAGCCCAACGCGGTGGATCGGCAGCAGGCTGACGTAGTCTTTGACCGGCGCACCCTCGACTTTGGGCACGATGCCGGTGGCAATCGGACCCGGCGCGACGCAGTTCACCAGCACGCCGCGCTCGGCGACTTCTCGCGCCAAGCTCTTGGTGAAGCCGATGATGCCGGCCTTGGCTGCCGCGTAGTGGGCGAACCACTCGCGGCCGATCTGACCGATCTGGGACGAGATATTGATGACGCGGCCGTCCTGGCGCTCTAGCATGCCGGGCAGGACCATGCTCGTGACCAGGAAGGTGCCGCGAAGATGGGTCGCGATCATCTCGTCCCACATCGCCACCGTCATCGCTTCCACGGGCGCCAGGGTAACGAAGCCGGCGTTGTTGACCAGAATGTCGATGCGGCCGAAGGCCCCGGTGACGAGATCGACCATCTGCCGCACCGCATCGACCTGGGAGACATCCGCCTGAACCGCCAGCGCCTGGTGACCCATTTCGCGAATCTGCCCGACGACATCATGCGCCTCGGCCTCTGCCAGATGGTAATTGACGCCGACGTCCGCGCCCTCACGCGCGAAGGCCAGCGCGATCTCGCGCCCAATTCCTCGGCTGGCGCCGGTGACCAGCGCCTTGCGCCGCTCAAGCACGCCCACAGGCGAACCCTCTCTGACTTGCGGCTCTGCCGCCGAATCGACTTGTACCGACCGCCGTCAGCGCGTCGAGGTAGGCCTGAACGTCCGCGGCATCCCTTACGAGCCGGTCGCGAGCTTGACCGGGACAACGGCTATCGGCTGCCCATCAATCACGACGGCGGCCGCCAGCGACCGTCCGTTGTGGGCGATACCGATCCGGCCGTGAGCGTCGACCGCGATCACCCCACCCACGCCCTGCCGCTGCTCCCAGAGGTAGTGGAGCGCGTCCTCGACCACCCGCTGGGGGTGCACTTCCTGGAGCAGGCTCCCGATCCGCTCGGCCAGCAGCAACTCGTGGAAGGCTTCGCCGAGCCCGGAGCAGGCGACAGCGCCGGCTCGCGCGGCGTAGGCGCCGGCCCCCACGATGGCGGAATCTCCGATGCGCCCGGGGTGCTTGAAAAAGAGTCCCCCGGTCGAGACCCCGGCAGCCGTGCCGTCATCGGTGCGGGCGACGCACCCGACCGTGTCCAACGCGCCGGTTGGGTCGGGCTGGCCAGTGAACGGATTGAGTCCGAGTTCGCTCAGTGAGCCACACTCCCGCATCCGTTGCCACGCCGCGCGCTGCGCCTCCGTCTCGCAGTCGGCCGCTGGGAAGCCTTGCTCGCGGGCAAAGAGCGAGGCCCCAGCGCCAGCCAGGAGGACGTGCGGCGTGGCGTCCAGGATGCGGCGCGCGACCGAGATCGGGTTGGCGACCCGCTGGATGGCCGCGACCGCGCCCGCCTTACCCGAGACGCCGTCGATGATCAGGGCATCCATCTCGACGACTCCGTCGCGATTCAACACCGACCCGCTGCCGGCGTTGAAGGCTGGATCGTCTTCCATGATGCGGATCGTCGCTTCGACCGCGTCGAGGCGTCCTTGCGCCAGCGCCGCCGCGCCGGCCAGAGCCGCCCGCTCGACGGTCGCCTGATAGGCCCGCGTCAGCGGCACGTCGACGCCTCCATGCGCGATGACGATGCGGCTCATGGCTGGATGGCTCCTTGCTCGCTCAGACGGCCGTCAAGCCGCCGTCGACCGTCAACGCGCTGCCGGTGATAAAGGCTGCCCGGTCGCTCAGCAAGAACAGGATAGCGTCGGCGATCTCCTCCGGCTCAGCGACCCGCCGCAGCAGGTGGATGCCGGCCGTTTCGGCCAACCGCTCCTCGGGGTCGCCGAAGCGGCGCAGGTTGTTGAGGACCATCGGCGTGCGCACGGATCCAGGGCAGACGCAGTTGACGCGGACCCGCGGCGCGAACTCCATCGCGAGGTACTTGGTCAAGGCGATGACACCTCCTTTGGAGGCGGAATACGCACTCGTCCCACCCCAACCGATCAGTCCGGAGACCGAGGCGAGATTGACCACGCTGCCGCGCCCCGCCGCCGACATCGCCGGCAGCAAGGCCCGGTTGGTGGCGAAGATCCCCTTGAGGTTGACATCGATGATCCGGTCCCACAACGCCTCGTCGATCGCACCGGTGGAGGGCGCCGGCGGGTTGATGCCGGCATTGGCGACCAGGAAGTCGGGCGCGCCCGACTCCGCCAGGATGGTCGTCGTCACGTCCGCCACCTCTTGCCAGCGAGAGACGTCCATGACCGCGGTCGTCAGCCTGCCCGGTTGCCCGCGCAGCGTTTCCGTCAGTCGTTCCAGGCCGTTCGGATCGACATCGGCCGCGATCACCCGGCAGCCGCGGGCCGCCAGCGCCGTCGCCGTCGCCCGGCCGATGCCGGAGGCGGCGCCCGTGACGACGGCGAGCCGTCCCTGCCACTGCTCCTCGGTCGTTGTTTCCATTACTACTGCCGCCTCACGGCTGCTCCTCAGCTGTCGCGCTTAGCGCGCCACGCCACACCAGCCCGCGCCGGCTCGGGCCAGCGTCTCCGGTCCATCACGCGACCGGCGATCGCGCGACGAGCCGCGCGATGTTGTCCCAGCCGACCTGCTGCTTGACGGCGTCGGAGACGTGGGCCATGCGAGCGCGCAGCGTTTCGAAGGCCTGGTCGAAGATCGGCGCGCCGCTACCCCACAGCACGCGCCCCGGTCCGAACTCGGCGATGCAGTCCTCGATGAAGTCTTCGCGGTAGACGCCGGAGGTCTCGGCGATGACGTTCGGGCAGGCGCGCATCATGGCTTGCGCGTCGCCGAGCAGCAGCCCGCTGATGTTGATCTGCCCAGCGTGCGTCGCGATGAAGGTCACCTCGGGAAAGCGACGCGCGAGGGCGGCGATCTGGCTCGGATGCGAGAAGGTGGGATAGCCGCCGGCGATCATGACCGGCAGGCGCAACGCCGCCGCCGCTTCGACGATCGGGTAGACGATGGGGTCGGTGATGACGAAGTGTTCCTCCCAGGGGTCGAGGAAGAGGCCGCGAAAGCCAAGCTGCTGGATCGCGCGGTCCAGCTCGCGCACGGCCGCCTCACCCCGCCAGGGATCGACCCGCGCAAAACCGACGAAGCGATCCGGCCATGCCGACACGGCCTGGGCGACCAGATCGTTGGCGGGGCCGAGGTCGTAGCCGCGCGGCCGCGCCGGGCAGAGGACCGCGCGCCCGATGTCGCAGCGCTCCATGCTCGCGAGCAGGTCGGCCGGGCGCAAGGAATACCCGTACAGGCAGTCGCCGAGACGCACCTGGGCGTCGTAGAGCCTCATCTCGCTCACTCCCTACCTCCCGACTCGATCGAGGATGCGCGCGATGTTCTCGGAGAAGAGGAGCGCCTCTTCCTGCTGCGACAGCCCCGCCGCGCGCACCTTCGCCACCTCGAGCGTCGGGTCGCAGCCGGGGCCGTCCGACCCGAACAGCACCCGCTCGGCGCCGATCGCCTCGACCGCTCGCTTAATCATCTGCGGATAGGGCATGGCGGACGTCTCAAGAATCAGGTTGGGATAAGCTTGCGCCGCCTGAATCGCGTCTTCGACGTGAAAGTAGCCGCCCATGTGCCCGAGGATGATCGTGGCCTCGGGGACGAGCGCCGCCGCCCCGGCGATCTGGTAGGGGAGGGTGAACTCCTCGTCGCCGCAGTGGAACAGCGTCGGCGCATGCCACTCCGCCGCCTTGTGGATCAGCGCGATGGTCTCGGGCGAGGTGGGTGGCATGACATACGAGACCGGATGGAGCTTGAGCCCCTTCATACCGAGGTCGCGGAAGCCGTGCTCCAGCGCGCGCACCGCGGCCTCCCCGTAATGCGGGTTCATGCGGGCGTAGCCGATCAGGCGCGGATACCGCCGGCAGGCGTCGGCGATATACTGCAGCGGATCGCTCCCGTCGGCCATCGGCGCATCGCGGTAGGTCATGACGACCGCCTGCTCGATGCCGGCTTCGTCCATCAACTGGAGGATGGTCTCTGGTGGATCGACCCAGAACCCAGCCTCGTCGATATGCGTGTGTGAGTCGAAAATCACCGACGCACCCCCTCTCTGGCACGTGGCCGGTCTAGCGATTGCGCAGCCGGGGATCCAGGGCGTCGCGGAGGCCGTCTCCGACGAGGTTCAAGTTCAAGATGACGATCAAGATGGCGAGGCCGGGGAAGGTGGTCATCCACCAGGCCGTCTCGATCCACTGCCGCCCGGAAGCGAGGTCAGCTCCCCACTCGGGGTTTGGCGCCTGTACGCCGAGACCCAGGAAGGAGAGCGACGCGCCGATGATGATGGCCCACCCGGTGGCGACGGTGGCGAGCACCATAATCGGCGCCACCACGTTGGGGAGAATGTGCCGCAGCATGATACGAAAGTCGCTGACGCCGATCACGCGCGCGGCATCCACGTAGACGTTTTCCTTCGTGCTCAGATAGGAGCTTCGGACCAAACGGACAAACCCCGGAATGAGGGCGATTCCCACCGCGATCGTGGCGTGGATGACGCTGCTCCCGAGCACGGCAACCACCACCAGGGCGAGCAGGATACCGGGGAACGCGAGCATGATATCCATCAAGCGCGAGATGATCCGGTCCACATAGCCGCCGTAGTACCCGGCGATCATGCCGACCGGCACGCCGGCTCCGGCGGCTATGGCGATGGCGACCACGCCGACCACGACCGTGAGGCGCCCGCCGAAGAGGATGCGCGACAAAATGTCGCGACCGATCGCGTCGGTGCCGAGGAGATGACTCAAGGACGGTTTGGCCGCGACTGAGGAGATATCGGGCTTCGTGGGGGAATAGGGCGCGAGCAGCGGAGCGAAGATCAACGCCAACCCGACCAGGACCAGAATGGCCAGCGCGACCACCGCGCCATGGTTGCGGCTGAACCGCTGCGCGGTCTCGCGCACCCAGCCCTTGCCGGCCCCTGCTCCGAACGAGCCGGATCGGTCGCGACGGGCAGTCTGATCGACGACGTCCACATCCACTGCTCTGGCTCCTTAGGTCAGACTCTCGGGTCGAATTCGGGGATCGAGCAAGGTATAGGTTAGATCGACAAAGATGTTGACGAAGACGTAGACGATCGCGGCCACCAGCACGACCCCCTGAATCAGGGGGAAATCCTTACCCATGATCGCCGTCACCGCGAGCTGACCGAGACCCTGACGCGCGAAGACGGTCTC
>DASSHC010000033.1:0-13766 GCA_035693105.1 Thermomicrobiaceae bacterium
CCCGACCGATCCCGCGCTCGATTCACGCCGCCGCGTGACGCGCGTACAGCGGGAGCGGTCAGTCGCCGCCCGGCGCGGGCGTGACGGCGAGCGGAGCGGGCACCGCCGGCGCCGCCGCGCGCAGCGAGCCTCCACCTGGGAGGGGCTTCACCGCCAGCTCGGGCAGGCGAACCAGGACCCCGAGCATGAGCCCGACGTAGATCATGCTCCGCGAGTAGGTCAGGCCCAGATCCCCGTAGCTGAACATGATCTGCATGATCAGCAGAGTGACGATCGTCATCGCGAGCGCGCGGCAGTAGCCGTCGGAGACCGTTCGCACGGTGATCAACCCAAGGACAATCCCCGAGCCAAACAGGTACCAGAAGGCAAGATAGCCGAAGATGCCCATCTTCATCCAGACCCAGAAGATCGCGCAGTGGGTGATGTAGGTCCAGTACACGAACCCGAGGACTTTCGAGGGATCGTTGGGATCGGTGGTGGTGAGCGAGGGCTCCGCCACGTAGAAGGTGTATTCGTGGCCGAATCCGAGTCCGGTAATCGGCGCGCTCTTGATGTTGCGGGTGATGTTCTCGCGCTCCAGCACGCGCCAGGCGTCCGACGACTCGTCGCGCGCGTCCGCGTAGCCGATCTGTGACTTGAAGGCGCGCATCGGCTGTCCCAGCGCGCCGTTGGGATGGTTCCAGAAGATGGCGGTGTACGCGCCGATCAGCAGGGCGGCCACCGGAGCGACACGGTAAAAGGTCTGCCGCTTGATCCGCAACATCGAGGCGCCGAACACGACATACGCCATTCCGAGGACGAAAAAGGCGATGCGCCGGCCAGTCTCGAGCTCAGTGAAGAGCAGTGGCAGCAGGAAGGCAAGCATGACCAGCTGCTGGCGTTTCGGGCCGCCGTAGATTTTGAACGCCGACAGCAGGACAAAGAACGTGCCGAAGAAGACCACGTCCTCATGACCGGTGATCGCGTCCAGGTGCACGCCCTGCTGCTTCTCGATCATGTAGCTGTGGATGCCCTGCAGGCCCTTCAAACCGAGCGCGACGATGATGATCCAGACGAAGGTATTCAGGCGAGCGCGGGTGTTGATGAGATTGCTGGCGAGAACGTAGCAGATGGTGAGATAGATGAAGGATCGCGCCTCAGCCCAGGCCGCGTTGAAACTGAACCCGCCTCGACTACTAACAACTCCGTAGGCCAGGCAAGCCAGCACGGCAAGCAGGAAGAGCATAACCGGCCGGAAGAGCGCCCCGCGGTAGAAGGCGGGGGCGGCGGGATCGTTGGACAGCGCCGGGAAGAGGACCGCTGCCAGGGCCAACAGCAGCAGGATTTCGGCCGGCTGGACGGGGATTGGCACATGAAACGCGCCGCTCACGCTCTGGAAGAAGTGTGTCTGCGTGGTGATGAGGTTCAGGCCCGCGATGGGATATTGCTCGATGACGAGGGCGGCGAAAAGCAGGACAGCGACGAAGCGGACCGGCCGCTGCCAGAGCACGATGACGACGACCAGGCCGATGGAGCCGCCCAGCACCATCAGCGGAACGAGGGCCGTGAGGCCCAGTGCCAGCGCCGCGCTGAACAGGACCCCAAGGAGGCAGACCCCGAGGAGCAGCACGAGCGTCGCGGGTCGCGCCGGCTTGAGGCCGAAGCCCGCGCGGGCGCTGGTCGTCAGCGGCGCGACCGCGGTCACTGCCCGTCCCGCCGTCGCCGGCTCCGCGCCGTCGACCGGGTCACGCGCCGCGAGCGCTCTTGATACGGCTTGGCCATGTGCTCGGCCACGCTGCGGGCCGTTCCTTCCTGGCGTTAGACGCCGGTCGACATCACTGACGCGAGTACGGTCGTCGTCGTGGCTCGCGCTGCCCACGTGGCCCGAGGACCACGCCGGTACGGCTCGGAGCGCGCTCGGAGCGGCCGGCGGGGGCGGGTCCACCCAGCCATCCGATGCCGCGCCCGGGCGGACGGGGGCTTGACCCGACCGGTACGAGGTCGCACGAACCGCGAGGCTCCTCCACATTGGACGCCGAGCGCTCATGGTTCGGCATCCCTCAAATGCGCTAGGGACGGCTCCATCAAATCCGCCATGCCCGTGTCGGTTACGCCGGTCTAGGGTTAGAACCGTACAGTTAGGACTAGAGGACGATCTGAATGCCATTCGGGTTCAGCCCGAGCGACGATCCCGAGGAGCTGGACGCCAGCAGCGAGACGGGAGCGCGCCGCGAGTTCCGGGCGAATGGAGTCATGGAGTGAAGCGGTACGTTGCCACCTTTTATCGCCACTGGTGGTTGTATCTGCCCATCCTGATCTTGCTGTTGGCCGGCACGGCGGTCGGCACGAACGCCGTGGTCCGCAAGGCCGCCAAGTACCAGTCCACGACCCGGATCTGGGTCAGCGAACCACCCTTGCAGCAAGCGCTGGGGCAGACCCAGTCCTACCAGCAGCGCACGCCGGCGCAGGCCCGCAACGACATGCTCTACCAGCTGATTCAGACCGACTCGTTCATTCGCAATATCCTCACGGGCACGCCGACCGCCGGCCAACTGAACGGCGATCTGGACCACGATCAGCCCACGATCCTCAAGGTGCGCGCCGGCATTCGCATTCAGGTGCTGGGCGCCAACAGCGTCCTGATCTCCTATGAGGACGCCAGTCCGGAGATCGCACAGAGCGTGCTGCAGAACATCGTCAACGAGTTCCGCAACTGGTTGCTGGCGTCGAATCTCGAGCAGGCGTCGGCCGAAAAGACCTATTACGAGGATCAAGCAACGTCGTACCAGCAGCAGGTCGACCAGGCGCGACAGAACCTCGACGCCTTCACCGCCCAGCATCCGTCCATCACGCCGGATGACCTCACTGCTCAGGCCCAATTGCAGCGCCTCCAGTCGGTGCTCCAGGCGGCCGAGCAGACGTATAACGTAGCGCAGTCCAAGCTGCAGGAAGCCGAAGTGATCAACAGCCTGTCGTCGGCCAGCACGGACGGAAGCACCTTCCGCATCCTCGACACGCCGACCCGTCCCGGGAATCCGGCCTCGGTGCTGAAGAAAGCGATCAAATACAGCGGGTTGGGTGTCGGCGGCAGCTTCGCGTTCGTTCTCGCGGCGATCTTCATCTTGACGTGGACGGACAAGAACGTCTGGACCAGCGAGGAACTCAAGGCGTGCTGTCAGTTTCCGGTTCTCGAAGTGGTACCTCATCTCAAGCGGCGCACGGAGCGCCCCAATGAGCCCGCGGCGCAGCAGAAATCGGGTTCGCCCTCAGAAGCGCCGATCCCGAGCGCCAGCACCGGCTGACGTACGACGTCCCTCGCGTTGAATGGAGACCCGTCCCGTGCCAGTGATCAACCGCCTGCACCGTCGCAGCGCTCAGGGAGCCGAACTCGAGATCTACCGCAATCTGTACACGCGCATCCTCCTGCGGGCGGGCCAGAAGACTGAGGGCATCGTTCTGGGCATCACCAGCGCGACCCCTGGTGAAGGCAAGACCATCACCGCGCTCAACCTCGCCCGCGCCTTCGCCGAAGACCGGCGACTGGCCTCCTCGTCCGGCCAGCACCGGGAGCGACTGCTGGGTGGCAAGATCGGCAGCCAGATTCTCGACCAGGGGCGGTTGCCGCACCGGGGGACGCCGTCGGACGTCCTCATCATCGACTGCAACGAGGGGCGCGTGCGGGCGAGCCACAAACTCGAGGTTCAGGAGCTGCCGGGGCTCACCGATTACCTGACCGGTTCCTGTTCGCTCAACGACATTATTCGGGTGACCAAGACGCCGCAGCTCGCGGTCATCCCGGTCGGCGCGAGCCCCGATTCCTTGATGGTCCTGATCGGCTCGGAGGGCATGCGCGACCTCATCGAGGCCGTGCGCTGGCGCTTCGCACTGGTGGTGGTGGATCTCCCCGCCGTGCTCGCCGGCGCCGACACGCAGGCGATGACCCCGCTGGTCGACTATCTCCTGATGGTCGTGCGCTCGGGCCAGGTGTCGCAGAAGGACCTCAAGCGGGCGCTGGAGCTGATCGAGCCGCAGAAACTGATTGGAACGGTGCTCAATGACCGCCGGCGAACGTTGCCGAACTGGCTCGACCAGCTCTTCTAGACAGGGCGTTCAGGGGAGTGTGATGCAGTGGTAGGCCTGGTTCCGGTTGTCCTCCTCGTCGTCACGTTCGTCGTCCTCGGGCAGAAGGAGCGGGCGTTCGACGGCGGCACCGGGATGAAGATCGTGGTGGCGGCGCTGGTGATCACCGCACTGAGCGCCTTTGGTCTGCTGTAGACAGGGGCGAGCGATCGATGGGTACCTTCCGCCGCGCGCTGGGTAATGGCGGCGTGATGCTCCTGTCACAAGTCATCACCTGGACCGCGACGCTCGTCCTGACCGGGGCGCTGGCGCGGTACCTCGGCAACGTGGGCTTCGGGAACCTCTACCTGGCGACCTCGATGGCCCTGATCTTCAGCGTGCTGGTCAACTTCGGGCTCGATCAGCAGTTGACCCGCGCCGTGGCCCGCGACAAGAGCCTGACCCAGACCTATCTGATCAATTCGCTCGCGATCAAGACGCTGACGGCGGGTATCGCCTACCTCATGGTGATCTCACTGGCGCACCTGCTGCACTACGACTCCACCATGCAGCACCTCATTCTCATCTATTCGCTCATCCTCTTTCTCAATGGCTACACGGCATCCTTCACCGCCGCGTTCCAGGCGCACGAGTACATGGTCCCGCCGGCCGTCGCCTCCATCTTCGAAAAGGTCTTCGATGCCGCCGCCGCGATCCTGCTGCTCTCGCTCGGCTATGGCATCCTGGCCGTCGCCGCGGTGTACGTGGCCGGCGCCGCCTCGAACCTGCTGTGGCAACTGGTCCTGTCACGACGCAAGCTCAGCCTCGGCCTGCCCCGCATCGACAGGGCCGTGGTCCGTGTGCTGGTCATCGGTGCGCTCCCCTTCTTTCTGTACTGGGTGCTCGGTTCCATCTACTACCGCATCGACGTTGTGCTCCTCTCCAAGATGACCAATGAGACGGTCGTCGGCTGGTACGGCGCGGCCTATCGCCTGTTCGACACGCTGGTCTTTCTTCCGAACATCGTCTCGACCGCGATCATCTTCCCGATCCTCTCCCGCCTCTCGCAGAACTCGCGGGAGAACTTCTCCATCGCCTTGAACCGGGGGCTGCAGACCATGGTGATCATCGGCTTGCCTCTGTGCACCGGGCTCTTCACCCTGGCGCGGCCCATCATCTCCTTCGTGTACGGCAAGTCCGAGTTCTTGCCGGCTGTGCCCGCGCTTCGCTGGCTCGCGCTCGGGCTGTTTGTCCTCTATCTCAACTCGATCCTGGGGGTGGCGCTGATCAGTCTGAATCAAGAGCGAAAGATGACCGTCGCCGCCGGGATCGCGATCGCCGTCAACCTCGCGCTCAATGTCGCGTTGATCCCGCGCTACCAGCATGTCGCCGCGGCGGCCACGACCTTCTTCACCGAGCTGCTGCTGTTCGGGTACCTGCTCCATTACCTCCCCAGCGATCTGCGGCTCCGAGGGAGCTTGAGCACCTGCGTGCGGGTCGCCGCTGCCAGCGCCGCGATGGCCCTGGTGCTCACGGCGCTGCGGCATCAGCCGCTCGCCCTCCTGATCCCGCTCGGCGCGGCCGTGTACGCCGCCGGCATCCTCGCGCTCGGGGTGGTGTCGCGGCGCGAGTTGCAGATGATCGTTCGGGAGGTGGCACGGCGGCGCGCGCCGGTCGAGGGCGAAGCGGTCAAGGTTTGAACGCGTGCGCGCTGTGCATTCGGAGCGTGCGATGCGGGGGGCGCGGTTCCCTCCGCTCAAGCGGAGAAGACGGATGAGGATGCTCTTTCTGACGCCCTATCTGCCGAGCCCCCCGCGCACGGGCGGCGCGCGGCGGCTGCACGCGCTGATGCGCGGCCTGGCGCGGGCGCACCACGTTTCCGTCCTGTCGCAGGTGCGAGCGGGCACGGACGTGGCCGAGGCGGTCGCGGCAACCCTTGCCTATTGTCACGAGGTGGTCACCGTCCCCAACACGGCCTTCGCCGCGCACGGGCCGCGCAAGCGCCGGCTGCAGCTCCGCTCGCTCGCCTCGACCAGGAGCTTTGAACACCGGGTCTACCACTATCCCGCCTACCAGGCGGCACTCGACGAACTCCTGGCGCACAACCGCTACGATTTGATCGTCGTCGAGTTCTCGATCATGGCCTACTACCGGCTGCCACGCGGCCCGCTTCTCGTCCTCGACGAGCACAACATCGAGTATGAGATTCACGCACGCACCGCCAGGACCGATACCCAGCCCCACCGCCGGCTGTACAGCGCCGTGAACTTTCTCAAGCTGCGCCGGGAGGAGCGCGCGGCCTGGCGCCGCTTCGACGGCTGCGTGCTCACTTCGGAGTGTGACCAGCGCACGTTGTTGCGCGATTTTCCCGGCGCGCGCACCCGCGTGGTGCCCAATGGCGTGGACAGCGCCCTGTTCCAGCCCAGCGCCACGCCGCCCCGGAACGACGTCATCCTCTTCTTTGGCGCCATCGACTACTATCCCAATACACAGGGGCTGCTCTATTTCCTGACCGAGATCTGGCCGACGCTGCACCAGCGCCGCCCCGCGCTCACGTTGATGATCGTCGGCCAGTCGCCGCCGCCGTCGATCCTGGCCTATCAGGGCAACGGCGTGGTCGTGACCGGGGTCGTCGACGATATCCGGTCATACATCGCCGAGGCGGCGGTCGTGATCGTGCCGCTCCAGATCGGCGGCGGCACGCGCCTCAAGATTCTTGAGGCCATGTCGATGGAGAAAGCGATCGTCTCGACGAGTCTCGGCGCCGAGGGCATCGATGTCACCGATGGCCGCAACATCTTGATCGCCGACAGGCCCGGCGACTTCGCGGCGCGGGTCGAGGAGGTGCTCGCCGATCGCGCTCGGCGGGAGGCGCTGGGGCGGGAGGCGCGCGCGCTGATCACAATCAGGTACGAGTGGGACGTGGCCGTGCAAACGCTGAACGACTTCTTTCGCGAGCTTCAGGGGTGGCGCGCGGACATGCCGGTCGTCGCGCGTCGTCTCGCTAGCTCGAGCTGACGTCCGGCGGCTGACGGCGGAATCCGCCATGCAGCAGAAAGGCATCGCCGATGGCGCTTCGTTCGGTTCGGGTCATCCTGTTGATCGTGCTCGGCGCGAGCTTCCTGTCCGGGTGCCAGCCGTGCTCCGGCGCGAGCCTCCTGTCCCGGTGCCGGCCGTGTTCCACCGCGAGCGCCCTTCCCCAGCAAACGCCGGTTGAGCCCGATCCGGGGGCAGCGGCCGCGCTGGGCACGCCGGCTGCCTTGGCGCAGGCGGATGCGGCCGCGGGAGCTTCGCTGAGCCCCGCCCCGCTGATCAGCCGCGGCATACCCGTCGTGTCCTCCGCGGACGTCGATACACCCTCCGCGGTGGTAGACGGCAAGTACTGCACCTGGCCGGCCTGGCGCACATCGACGTTCCCGTCGTGGATCGCACTGGATGTCGGCCAGGGACCGAACCAGCTCCTCTTCCAGTGGAGCAGCCACGGCTCGGTCTACACAACCGATGGCGATGACCCCACCTACGGCATCCCCGCTAGCTATCAGATTCAGACCTCTGCCGACTCGACCAATGGCACGGACGGCACCTGGACGACGGTGGTCGATGTCCACGACAACAACCTGCGCACGCGCGAACATGTTTTCCCATTCACGGGGCAGTCATGGGTGCGGATGACCGTGACCGGGGTCGTGCGCGGGACAGTCGACAACCTGCTGGCGATCCAGGAGATCGACATCCACGACGCCTCACAGGGAACGGACGACTCGATCCTCTTCATGGGCGACTCGATCACCGACGCGGGCTACAGCGCCTGCGATGAGGTGCAGCCCTCGTACGCCGAACTGGTCCACGCGGCGTACCCGGCGTACTTCCCCACGATGATCGACGCGGGTGTCGGCGGGGTCAACTCCACCTACGGTCCCGAGATGATCGATGCCTGGCTGGCGGCGAACCCCGACATGCATATCTGGGCCATCGGCTACGGGACCAACGATGCCTGGCAGAGCATGCCGCCGGAGACCTTCCGCCAGGATCTCCAGACGGTCATCGATGCCGTCAAGGACGCGGGCAAAGTGCCGGTGCTCGCCCGCATCCCCTTCGCGCTAAAGGGTCCCAAGAACGCGGATGTCCAGGCGCTCAACCAGGTCATCGACGAGCTGACCGCCAGCAACAACCTGATGCCCGGGCCCGACCTCTATACCTGGTTCAAAGACCACCCCGCGCAACTGGGTTCCGACGGCGTCCACCCCACCGCCGCCGGTTCGATCGCGATGAACCGTCTCTGGTATCAGGCGCTCGCGCCGCTCTACACCGGCCAGGCGCCGGGAGGCGGCGGCCCGCCAGGGAGCTGCGGCCCCGCCACCAGCACGCCGGTCGCGGCCACGCCGCCGGGCTCCGGCTCGACCTCGCTCGGGCGCTACCTGCTGGGTGTCAACTACCCCTGGCAGTCGTACGGCAACGACTTCGGCCAGAACGCCTGGGGCGCCTACGGCGTCCACGATCCGGCGACCTACGCCAAGGTCGACCAGGACTTCGCGACGCTGGCGGCGTCCGGCGTCAACTCGGTGCGCTGGTTCGTCTTCGCCGACGGGCGCGCCGGGATTCGTTTCGATAGCCGGGGCATGCCCGTGGGGCTCGATGACGACGTCTTCGCGGATTTCGACGCCGCGCTACAGATCGCGACGCGCCATGACATCGTCATCGATTTCGTCCTGCTCGACTTCATGTTCATGCGCGACGCCGACGTCGAGAATGGCGTGCAGCTCGGTGGTCACGCGAACGTGATCAATACGCCGCGGGGCCAGGATGCGTTGTTCAGCACCGTCTTCGATCCCCTCTTGCAGCGTTACGGCACCAACCCAGCGATCCTCAGCTGGGAAGTGATGAACGAGCCGGAGCTGTCGCTGGCGGAAGTCGACAATCGTGACTCGCGGGTGAGCCACCCATCCAGCCTGGCGAACTTCCAGCAGTTCACCCGCCGCTTTGCCGACGACGTTCATGCCAAGACGACCAGCAAGGCGACGCTCGGCTCGCTGAGCGCGGAGTGGGTGGGGAAGTGGCAGGGGCTCGGTCTCGACTACTACCAGGTGCACTACTACGACTGGATGAGCGATCGCGACGCGGCCAACCTCTTCGAGCTGCGGGCCGCGGATCTCAAGCTGGACCGCCCGGTGGTGGTGGGTGAGTTCCCGGCGGCGAATAGCAACACGGCGACGCTCAACCAATACCTGGACCGATGGTATGCCGGCGGGTACGCCGGGGCCTGGGTCTGGAGCTGGAACGCCAACGACCAGGCGGGCAAGCCGGACCTGGGCACGATCTCGGCCTGGGCGGCCGCGCACCTATCCGGCTGAGGCGACGGGTTAGCTCATCGGTGTCGCGCAGGTCCACGAGATGCGCGCCCCCTGCGCGCCGTGCTATGACATCGCGATCACCCGGCAGCCGGGAGCCCGCGTTCCCGGCTGCGGCATCTTCGACGCGTTTGGAAGGGGCGCTGATGCCCACGCGAGGTGGCGCAATCGCCACGGTCAGATTGAATGGGCATGCCCGGGTGAACTCGTAGCTCGGCACGCCGCGCGATCGCCCGCCGGATGCATGCGAATGCCGTCGCGGGGCCGATCGTTGTGGCAAGGCGCATGCACGCCAGGGAATTTCGCGCGACGCGTACGTCGGGGATCAATTCGACGAGACGCAGGTACAGCGTCGCGGGTCGCAGCGCTAAACGCGCTCCAACACCGACCTCCTCTCAGCGGTAACGTCTGATCACCTCATTCGCAACGGCCAAATCAACCGATTCCGCCCCAAATGGGCCGAGCCACTTGACGCAGCGACGCGACATCGATCGAACGGCCCGTTTCCGGCACCTCTTCACATGTCCCTCGCTGATCCAAAGAAGAATGCGAATGATGCTTCCGATAGCGAGAAAAGATCAACGATGATTATGCGATCTTGACAATGTTTGGCGGCTGATGGTAGCGTCCGCGCTTGGATCGAGGAGCGGATTGTCGGGCCCTGGGGAGGTCCTAGCAACCTACTCCTATCCAGCGGCCTATCCGCAGGGACTTTGATCTTATGGTCGGATGTCCCGGTCACGCGTACTTTTTCGATGGTAACGTTGCGGTTTCAACGAAAGCCTTCGGACGCGGTGATGCGGATTGGGAAGCATATCGTCGAGACGGCGGTCGCCTGGCGTTCCTGGGCGACCGCGCCGGGCGAAAGGAGGAATCAGGCAACTTGTGACCTGCGTGAGGCAGGTCTGGTATTGCCGGCCACCATGGTTATCGAAGGGAAGGTACGTTGAGGGGATCGACACACCGACGCCCCGATCGCGAGGTCGGGGTCACATCCGGATGCGCAGTGCGGCTCTCAGCAGAGTCGACCATCTCGATCCGGCGCGCAGGCGAACGCGCGGTAGGGGGCCGGCGACGGCATGCCGTCTCGCCGGTTGCAACCGCCCGCTCAGTTCCGCGAGGACGATCGAGTACCTCTGAATCACCCGGCAGGCGTCGGATTCCCTATCGCCAATCGCCATGTCACCCTGGCGGGATCGTCGGCATCGCCGCCTCGATCGAGCAGGCCGCCGGCTACGGGGATCCTTGACGAGCGGTGAGCTAGCGATCACCACAATCTGATCGTCGTCAAGATGGATCACGCGCGGACACGACGAGTTCACGCGAGGCGCCGGCCTGAGCGCGTTAGAGGACGCTATGCCCCGACTCGGGGAACGCCGTGACGAAGGGCACCGACAGGCGGCCTCCAACGCCGGTGAAGTAGGAGGAACGAACGCATGGTCGTCATCGCGGGCCGCCATCGGCGGTCGTCAGTCGAGCGAACAAGCAACTCACAGGGACGGAGGACTATGATCGCTACGACGTGGTCAATCAGCCGCCTGCGCTTGTTGGTAGCAGCCAACCACTGGAGAATCTTCTGCACTCTCATGCTCATACTCTCCCTTGTAGCAGCGAATTTCATCCTGACCGGGCCTTCGACGGCGGCGGGAGCGAAGCCCAGCTGGGTCCAGGGGGAATCCGCTGACCCGTTCTCGGGGAAGACGGCTTCGGTCTCGTTGAATACTGTCACCGCCGGGCACGTCCTGATCGCCAGCGTCGATGTCCCGAACGGGTATGAGGAGCAGGGCGCTCCGACCAGCCAGGGCCCGGCCGACCTCTCCTGGACCCAGGCGATCCGCACGACGATCGTCGGCTCCCAGATCACGGTCTGGTACGCGGCGGTGTGGACATCCGGCTCCTATGCGATCACCGCTACCGCCAACGGCTACACGCCGGGGCTGGCGGTCGATGAGTATGCGGGTATCGCCACGACGGATGCCGTGGTCGCCAAGGGCTCGGACGGGGGGACGAGCTGGACTCCGCACGCGCGGACGACCACCAGCGCACCGGCAAACGCCCTGGTTTACGCCAATTTCACCTGGAACACCGTCAAGGCCAACCCCGCTCCGACCAAAGGCTATACGATGCGCCAGCTCTTCGCGGACGCCACCATGACGGCGCCGGTGGTGGTTGAAGACCAGGTGCTGGGGGCCGCGGGCACCCCGAAGCCGAGCATTTCGCTGCCGCGCAAGGACGGCTGGGCGGCAGTGGTGGTCGCATTCGCCGCCAACGGCCACACTACTCCTCCGCCGCTACCGACGACCGGCGCCGTCAGCGGCACGGTCAAGAGCAGCAGCGGCACGGCGCTCGACGGCGCGACGGTGACGATCGGGAGCCTGAAGGCCACCACCGACAGCGGCGGCAGCTACACGCTGGCCAACGCGCCGGCCGGCAGCGACAGCGTCACGGCCAGCGCCGACGGCTACACCAGCGCCAGCCAGACAGTGACCGTGGCCGCCGGGACAACCAGCAGTGCCGATTTCCACCTCAGCCCCGTTTCGAGCACGAACCCGGGTGATGGGCTGCATGTGTCGGGGAACACGTTGCTGGACGCTCAGGGCCAGCCGGTGATCTTGCGTGGGGTTGACCGCGCGGGAGCCGAATACGCCTGTATCCAGAACTGGGGCATCTTCGACAACAACATCGACGTCATGAACGATGACGCGGTGATCGCGACCATGCCGGCCTGGAAGATCAACTCGGTCAACATTGGTCTCAACGAGGACTGCTGGCTCGGGATCAACGGGGTCAAGAGCACGTACGGCGGGACCGCCTACCAGCAGGCCATCATCCACGACGTGCAGACGATCGAGTCGTACGGCATGATCCCGGTGCTGGCGCTGCACTGGTCGGCCCCCGGAAGGATCGCGGCGACCGATCAGTGGCCGATGCCGGACGCCGACCACTCGCCGGCCTTCTGGCAGTCGGTGGCCAACACCTTCAAGAACGACCCCAACGTCATCTTCCGGCTCAAGGAGGAGCCCTATCCCAACGGCAACAGCGACGATGCCCAAGCCTGGAAGTGCTGGCGGGATGGCGGTTCGGCCTGCACTGACGGCTATGCCGAGGTCGGGATGCAGAGTTTGATCAACACCATCCGGGCCACGGGAGCGAAGAACGTGATCGCCGTGCCCGGCATCCAGTACGCCAACAGCCTGACCCAGTTCCTGACCTACCAGCCGAGCGATCCCCTGAACAACCTGATGGCCGTGGTGGACGTCTATCCGCACGGGAACATCTGCGGTACGACGGCCTGCTACGACGCGAACTACGCGCCGGTGGCGGCGGCGATGCCACTGTTCGCTGGGGAGTTCGGCGAGAGCGTCGACGGCAACATCTGCGGCGTGACCGCATCGAATACCCTGATGCAGTGGTTCGACGCCCACCAGGCCGGCTATATGGCCTGGGTATATGACCCCTGGGGGACGGGTTGCGGCAACCTGTCGTTGATCACCGACGACAGCGGGACGCCGAAGTCACCGAACGGGACCAACTACAAGCAGCACCTGGCGGCCGTCCAACCCTGACGAACGCCGACAGCCGCGCGGCGCGGCGCCAACGCGATGTCGTTCGAGGGGAGGATGGGAGTACCATTCTCCCCTCGACGACGTGCGTACGACCGTTTTCACGGAGTGGGCGAGCTAGTATGATGTGACTATGACGCGAAACGGAACGGGATACCGTCCGCTGGTAGAACGCTCCTTGCGGTTGGCGCGCCACGCTGCGCGTCTCGCACAATACCGCCGCCACTTTCGCGAGAGCTTCCATCTGCGCTACATCGTGGTCAATCTCGTCTGCGGAGTCTTGCCCGATTACGCCAGCGGCGTGGTTCGAGGCCGCCTCTACCGCCTGGCGGGGTTTAGCATCGGCGATGGGGCGTTCCTGATGGCCAACCTGGACCTGCGCAGCGGGGCTCCCGGATTCTACGACAAGCTGGTGATCGGCCCCGACGCGATCATCGCCGATCACGTGAGCATCAATCTCGACGCCTCCGTCACGATCGGCCGCAAGGTGGCGATCGCCCCGCACGTCTTGATTCACACCGGGACGCACCAGATCGGGCCGGGCTCTGCCCGCCTGGGCCGCTACACGGCTCTGCCGGTGACCATCGAGGACGGCGCCTGGATTCGCATCGGCGCCATCATCGCCCCAGGCGTGACGATCGGCAAAGGGAGCATCGTCGCGGCGGGCGCGGTCGTACTCAAAGACGTGCCGCCCAACACCTATGTCGAGGGAAATCCCGCTCAGGTCGTTCGTCGCCTGCCCTGGGGCGAGCGCTAGGCGCGGCCCGCCGCGTCGCGCGGTGCCGAGGATCAGCAGGCGGGGACGATCGGTCTTGAT
>DASSHC010000034.1:0-5718 GCA_035693105.1 Thermomicrobiaceae bacterium
CCGGTGTTGGTGCGGATCCAGGGGAACGCGCTCCCCGCGATCGACGAGGTCGTCGCGGTGCGCGTCGCCGCGGGCGCACCGGCCTGTGTGGCGGCCCACGCCTTTCAGGTTGCTGGCTAAGTTCTACACACCTCGTAGGCTAACCGGCCGCGACGCCGGTCGGGCACGGCTGTGCCCCAAATCGACGGATTGAACGCTCGATCGGCCGTGGTCGAGCGCTGAACCAGGAGGGTTCGACGTTGGGTATTTCGCATCCCGGCCGGCGCGGCGCGCGGCTGCTCTTCGCCCCCGGCCTCTGCCTTGTCTTGCTGCTGGCCGCCGCCTGCGGCAGCGCCTCCTCCGCCAACTCGGACGAGAGCGCCACCGCGACGCCGGGCGGCTCGTCCTCCCGTGTCACGCTGACGCTCTACTCCGGTCAGCACGAGGATCTGGCCAAGGCGCTCGCCGCCGGCTTCGAGCAGGCGAGCGGGATCACGGTGGAGGTGCGCGCGGGCAGCGACGCCGACCTGGCCAACCAGATCATCGAGGAGGGCGACCGCTCCAAGGCCGATGTCTTCATCACCGAGGAGCCGGGCCAGGCCGCCGTGCTGGACGCCCAGGGGCTCTTCGTCCCGGTCGACCCGGCGACGCTGGCCAAGACCGACGCGCGCTTCAACCCCAAGAGCGGCAACTGGCTGGCCTATGCCGCTCGCTCGCGCGCCATCTTCTACAACCCGAGCCTGATCTCGGAGTCGGACTTGCCGACGAGCATTCTGGACCTGACTAAGCCCGAGTGGAAGGGCAAGTTCGCTTACGCCCCCAGCGGCGCGTTCGTCGGCACCGTCACCTACCTGATCAACACGATCGGTGAGGAGCAGACGCTGGCGTGGCTGAAGGGGATCAAGGCCAACGGCGAGAACCTGCAGAAGAACGGCGCGGTCCGCGACGCCGTCGAGGCGGGCCAGATCAGCTTCGGGCTGAGCAATCACTACTACTGGTACATCCTGGCCCAACAGAAGGGCGGCCCGGATAAGCTGGCCTCGAAGGTGCACTTCATGAGCGGCGGCGATGCCGGCGCGCTGCTGCTGGCCTCCGGCGCGGGCATCCCCAAAGCGAGTAAGCACCAGGCCGAGGCGCAGCGCTTCCTGGCCTGGCTGGCCGATCCTCAGGGCGGCCAGCAGATCATCGCCACCACCACGCCGCAGTACCCGCTGGCGGCGGGCGTCCAGAGCACCATGGGTCTGAAGCCGCTCAGCGCGTTGCAGCCGCCGGATGTCGATCAAGGGTCGTTCGGCAACGTCGACAAGGCCAAAGACTTGATCACCCAGGCGGGGATCATCTAGCCCGGCCCGGATGCTGAATGCGTGTCCATGACGGTAGCGCAACGTCCAACCGAGCCTGACGACGTCGTCGAGCAGCGCGGGCGGCCCACTCGGGAGCGGCCGCCCGTGCTGCTGGCCCTGCCGGCGCTGCTGGTCGCGCTGCTCGCCCTGACGCCGGTCGGCTATCTCTTTCTCCGTGGGGGCGCCAGCTTCGGGCGGCTGCTGCACGAGCTGGACAGCCCCTCGACCGGCACGCTCGTGCTGCACACGCTGCTGCTGACGGTCAGCGTGACGCTGGCCTGCGTCGTCCTCGGCGTCGCCCTGGCGGTGCTGGTGGCGCGCACCGACCTGCCGGCGCGGCGGCTCTGGACCGTGCTCTTCGCGCTGCCGCTCGGCATCCCGGCCTTCATCACCTCCTACACCTGGGTCGCGGCTGGCTACCAGTTCCTGCCGCGGTCGACCTTTATCTACGGCCTGCGCGGCGCGGTCATCGTGCTCAGCCTGGCCGTCTACCCCTATGTCTACCTCCCCGTCGTCGCCGCCCTGCACGGCCTCGACCCCGCGCAGGAGGAGACGGCGCGCGCCCTCGGCTCGGGGCCGCTGGCCGCCTTCGCCCGTGTCACCCTGCCGCAGTTGCGCACGGCCATCGCCGGGGGCGCGTTACTGATCGCGCTGCACATGCTGGCCGAGTTCGGCGCCTTGCAGCTGCTGCGCTATCAGACGCTGACCACCGCCATCGTGCAGCGGGTCACGGTGCTGAGCGCGCCGGAGGCCGCGCGCACGCTCTCGCTCGTGCTGGCGGCCGGCTCGCTGGCGCTGCTGGCCGGCGATCGCCTGCTGCGGGGCCGGCCCGCCCCGGTGCGCCTCGGCGGCGGCGCGGCGCGGGCGCCGGCGCCCTGGCGGCTGGGCGCCGCCAAGCCGCTCTGGGTCCTGGTCTGTATAGGCTTCCTCGCCCTGGCGCTGGGGGTGCCGCTCTTCGCCATGCTGACCGGGCTGGCGCGGGCGCTCACCCAGCCGGGCGCGATCGACTGGGCCGAGTTGGGGGCGGCCTCGGCCAGCACCGCGCGCTACGCCCTGGCGACCGCCATGGTCGCGACCATCGCGGCGCTGCCGGTCAGCCTGCTGGCCGTGCGCCACCCCGGCTGGCTGGCCACCCTCACCGAGCGCTCGACCTGGATCGCGCACTCGCTGCCGGGCGTGGTGGTCGCGCTGGCGCTGGTCTATCTCGCGGCGCGCTGGCTCTTTCCGCTCTACCAGACGAGCGCGCTCCTGGTGGCCGGCTACGTCGTGCTCTTCCTGCCGATCGCGGTCGGCGCGCAGCAGGTGGGGCTGGTGCAGGCCGCGCCGCGCTACGATCAGGTGGCGCGCTCGCTGGGGCTGGGCCCGCTGGCCACCTTCTTCCGGGTGACGCTGCCGCTGGCGCTACCGGGGATCGCCGCCGGCGCCATGCTGGTGCTGCTGAACGCCGGCAAGGAGCTGACCATGACGCTGCTGCTGCACCCCACCGGCACGCACACCCTGGCGACGGCGCTCTGGGCCACCACCAATGGCGAGGTGCTCGACTTCAGCGCGGCCGCCCCCTACGCGGTGGCGCTGGTCGTGATCACCGCCATCCCCGCCTACCTGCTCATCCGCCACACGCTCCAGCCGCAGCGCGGCAGCGTCTAGCGCGCGGGCTGCGGTGCTTTCAGGCACGGTCCAGGAGCACGAGCGCAGCGGCGGGGCCCTGGGAACGGGTTCCGCCGCTGCGTTGTATCCTCCCTCGCGCTACGCGCTTACGGGTTGTAGGTAAAGGTCACCACTGAGCCGTTGCCGACCGTGGCGTCCTGCGTCAGTGTCGTCTTGTTGTACGTCACCTGGAAGGGGTACGTACCAGGGAAGAGCTCGGCCGAGACGGTGCCGTCGGCGCCGGTCACGTTGTTGCCGGGCCCGCCGAAGGCATAGAGGGTTCCGCTCCCCGTGTAGCCGGCCACGCCACCTGGCAGGCCATTGCCGTCACCGTCGACCAGCTTCACCGTCACACTGGCGGTTTGGAACTGGTAGACCGAGTTGGTGGCCACATCCTGGGTGATGGTCGCCGAGGTCGTACCGCGGTAGGTCATCTCCCCACCGATATTCCCCAGCATCCTGGGGTAGGCACGGCAGGCAACGCCGTTCGCGTTCGTATGGCCGACGGCGGAGAGGAAGGGCACGTAGACGCCAGCGACGCCGTCCTGAATCGGGTTGCCGTGGCTGTCGCGCAGGACCGCCTTAATGACACTCTGCGTGCTCGCGCTCCCAGCGGCACCCGTGTCGATCGACAGGGTGCAGGTCGGCTGCTTGTAGTCGATGAAGCTGAAGTCGTAGCTACCCGGCAGCAGCTCCATCGAGGGCTTGGCGAACCCCTTGAGGTAGTTGCCGTAGGTCATATACCCGACGGTGCCGCTGTACTCCAGGTTCAACTGCGCCGTCTGGAAGGTCACGGCCGAGCCGTTCGTTACCGCGACACCCGACTGCACGTTCTTGGTCCCGTTGTAGGTCATCTGGAAGGTATAGGTGCCGGGGAACATCTGCGCCACGACCTTGCCGCCGGCATCGGTCGTACCGAGCGAGGCGAGGTAGTGATTGGTGAAGCCGGCCGTGCCGCCCGCCAGGCCATTGCCGCTATGGTCGAGCAACTGCACCGTCACGGCGCTGGACTGGAACTCGAAGACCGAGTTGGTGGCCACGTCCTGGGTGATGGTCGCCGAGGTCGTGTCCTTGTAGGACATCTGGGCCGCGGTGGACCCGAGCAGCTTGGGGAAGGCGCGGCAGGCGACGCCGTCCGCGTTCGTCGTGCCGACGCTGGCCAGGTAGGGCACGTAGGCACCGGCGACGCCGCCCGAGAGCGGGTTGCCGTTGCTGTCGCGTAGGACTTCCTTGATCACGCTCTGCACGGAGGTATGACCAGCCGTCGCGGTGCTGATCGTCAAGGAGCACGGGATCTGATTGTAGTCGAACAAACCGAAGCTGAAGTCGTAGCTGCCCGGCAGCAGCTCCATCGACGGCTTGGTGAACCCAATCGGGTAGCCCGGCCCTGCGTAGGTCACGCCGCCGCTGTACTGGATGGTCAATTGTGCCGTTTGGAAGGTCACGACCGAACCGTTTGTCACCGCGACATTCGGCTGCGACTCGGTACGGCCGTGGTAGAGGATCTCGAAGGTATAGGCCCCGGGAAAGATCTGTGCCGAGACCGTGCCATCCGCGCCGGTCGTACCGAAGGTCAACTCATCGCTGGGGAAGAAATTGATGATGCCGCCAGCGAGACCCTGGGTTCCGGTGTGATCGATCAACCGCGCGGTCACGTCCGCGGTCTGAAAAGAAATGATCTGGCCGTCGGCGTTGACGGTCACCGACCGCTGGGCGGTCGTTTCTTTGTAATTGGCGTAGAAGTCGCAGGTCGCCCCCGGCACCGAGCCAGTGACGGTGCCGCTCGTGTCCGTGGTCCCAAACGTTGACAGGAAGCCGTCACAGTCGTCGTTGACCATGACCCCGGACAATGGGGCGCCGTCACTGGTCGTGACCTGGACGGTGACGCTATACATCGGCCCAGCGCTGGCCGCGCTGAAGAGCGCTGAGGCCAGCACCATCGCCGCCGCCAGGCTCAGCGCGAGCACGAAGGCGCCGACGACGCCCGTGCGGGAACGTAGCTGCTGATTCACCCTGATCCTCCCTCATGGGCGTTAGCCATCGCATAACTCCCGTCGTGGCGCGCACGGTCCAAAGACGCTCCCCCGGCGCCACCACCTCGCGATAGCCAACGTTCTCTCCTGTATCTCCATGGCACTCATCCTTTTCACAGCACTACAGGCCCACTAGGCGCCCCTCTCCCCTTCACGCTTTCGATTCCCGCACGCACGCGTGCGGGCAGACGCTGTCGTGCAGGTGCCCCCGGCCGAGGCGGTTCGCAGCCGGCACGGAGCGCGGCTGATGCCGCATCCTGCAAATGACGGCAAGACGATCTCGAACCGCCGCGACGCAAACGGTCGCGGCGGCGCTGCACAGAACCAGCGAACTGCCGGTCTCCATGGGCCAGGGGCTGCGACGTACCGCCTCAGCTACCCTGTCGTTTCGTCCTCCCGTATCTGGCCAATTCGTACCACAGCGAGCGTAAGATTGTCAACAGTCAATTCGCGGCCACTATCATGGGAGGGACTTTCGTCAGGAGCGGCAAATGTGTGCCGAACCGGATGTATCGCGTGAATGACGGAAGGCACACGTCCACGCCGCAGCCGTCGGGCCAACAAGGAAAACAGCTAATTCTTGGTTTACCACTCGAATTCTTCTATGCTACATCCTGATGTACGGCGAATACTGTCACGATCGCGGCGTAGCGGCTAGCGAGCGCTGAAGCGTCGGCGAACCTGCCGGATCCCACGCGCGTGAACAGTCTACGGGC
>DASSHC010000035.1:0-8254 GCA_035693105.1 Thermomicrobiaceae bacterium
CATGCCGGTGCTCGATGGTGTGACCGCGACCGCGCTGCTCAAACGCGACCCGCGCACCGCGCACATCCCGGTCATCGCCATGTCGGCGGGGCGCAATCTGCGGCGGCAGTCGGGCGGGCTCTCGGCCGACGGCCTGCTGGCCAAGCCCTTCGACCTCGACGAGCTGCTGGCCCACGTCGGACTCTACAACCGTCAGGAATTGCCGGGCTAGCGCGACGCGCGCAAAGGGTGAGCGGTCGGGCGGACCCCCGTGCCCACCTCTGCCCGCGTGGCCGGCCACATGGTCCGTCGTCCGCCACTCACCGGTGCCTGTGTCCCCGTGGCCGTTGCCCCGTCGGGGCGAGGGCGGCCACGGGGGGCCGCCCCTACCGGGGGTACGCGGCCTCGTTTCCCGGTAGGGGCAGGCCCCCGTGCCTGCCCTCGTCGCCCAATGGCGCCGCGTGGGGGCCACGGGGGCGGCTCCGTCCGCCGCGGGGGGCCGCCCTGACCGCGGGCAATCCGGGTGCGATGTGCGCTAGCCTCAACGCTAGCGCAGCCCCACGAGCCACCACACGGCCACCAGCGCCGCCACCAGCCAGAGCGCGACGATGACGGCAGCGGCGGCCCGGCAGCCTTGCCGTCCCTCGCCGCGCGCCGCTTGCCGGTGCTCCTCCAGCACCTCGGGCGGGATCAGGCGCAGCAGCAGCGCGATGCCGAGCGGCACCAGCACCAGATCGTCCAGGTAGCCCAGGACCGGGATGAAATCCGGGATCAGATCGAGCGGGCTGAGGGCGTAGCCGACCACCAGCAGCGCCAGCAGGCGCGCGTACCAGGGAACGCGCGGGTCGCGGGCGGCCAGCACCAGAGCGTGCAGTTCGGTTTTCAGCCGGCGTGCCCGGGACCGCCACCGCTCCAGCATCGGACTCAGGCCGAGTTGCCGTCGCCTTCGAAGCGCGGCACCAGCGCGGGCTTCGGCGTGGGAGCGGGCTCGCCGGCCGGCACGCGCTCGGAGGCTTGCTGCTCCAGCGCCAGCGCGCTCTCGTCCACCGGGCTGACGCGCGTCACCACCTCGATACCGGCGGCCGTGGCGATGCTGGCGGCGACGCGGTCGGGAGTCACCACCTGCAAGCGGATGTCGTGGTTGATGGCGCGCGCGGCCAGCAGTTGGGCCGTCTCCAGATCATCCCAGTCGCAGGCGCCGCTGGCGATCAACAGCACCAGGTGCTGGTCGGCGTGGAGCGGCAACTCGTCGAGGAAGCGGCGCAGCGCGTCGCGCTCGCGCAGCAGTACCACCCGGCGCGGGGGCGGGTTGCGCACCACCTGGATGATCGCCTCGCCGGCGATCTTGAGCGCGGCCAGGATCGGCACCGCCACCAGCAGCCCGAGCATGCCGCCCAGCGAGGCGCCGGCCATCACGCCGAAGATCACCAGCACCGGGTGGACGCGCACGATGCGCCCGACCAGCTGCGGGATCACCACATGGTCTTCCAGCATGCGCAGCACGAAGTAGCTAATCGCCACCGCCAGCGCCACGTGCCCGGGGCTCCAGCCGAAGGCGGTCGACTCGCTGGAGATCGCCACCAGCACCGCCACCAGGCCGGCCACCCAGGGGCCGATGATCGGCACCAGCTCCAGCAGGCCGGAGGCGAGCGCCACCACCAGCGCGTACTGCACCCCCAGCACGGTCAACACCAGGAAGGTCGCCACGCTCATGATCGCGAAGAGGATGAGCTGGGCGCGGATGTAGTTGCCGAAGGTCTCGTTGACCTGGCTCACGATCTGGTCGAGCGGATCGCGGTAGCGCCCGGGCGCCAGCGAGCGCAGGCGACGCAGCATGCTGTCGCCCTGCAGCAGGAAGTAGAAGGTCGCCAGCAGGAAGACGGCCACGCGCACTAGCAGCTCGGCGGTCTGCAAGACGAGCGGCACCGCCTCCTTGCTGAAGCGCGCGGCGAACTCGCCGGCCAGGTCGTCGATGCGCGTCTCGATCTGGCTGGTGTCGATGACGAAGCCGCCGATGTGGATCTGGGGCTGGCGCACCAGCTCGTCCTGGGCGTTCTCGATCAACTGCGGCAGGGAGTGGATCAGCGAGCGGATCTGCTCCATCACCGTGGGCACGATCTGGAAGCCGAGCAGGATCAGGAAGCCGATGACGAAGACGTAGAGGATGGCGATGACCACCACGCGCGGCAGGCGCAGCCCGCGCTCCAGCCGCACCACCAGCGGGTGGAGGAGGTAGGCGGTGATCGCGGCCCAGATGAAGGGGGTCAGCACGCCGGCCAGGCGCAGCGCCAGCAGGCTGATGCCCACGATGGCCAGCCCCACGATCACGGGCAATAGGCGCGTCTCGCGCAGCCGTTCCACGGGCGACCGGTCCCCCTCCCCGAGGTCTTGATGCCGGAATTGTAACAGAAACCCGCCCGTGGACTGCTTGACAAACCCGAACGAACGTTCTATCCTGTGTACGTACAAATGTTCGGCACGGATGTTCGAGGTTGGCGAGGAGGATGACGATGGCGAGCGAGATGCTGACGGCGGCGGGCGTCGGTGTGGTGGTGCTGTTGCTGGTGGCGGCGCTGGCGCTGGGGTTGAATCAGCCGCTGGGCGGGGCGCTGGGGCAGGCGTTGCCGCTGGTGCTTGCGCTGGCAGCGGTGGCCGGCGTGCTGGTCGGTCTGGAGCGCCGCCTCGCCTGAGTCGTGAGCCATGCCGGCACGTCGTGATCGAGACCGAGAACGGTGACAAAATGACCCGGCGGCCCCTCCCTCCGCCGCCGATTTGACCCCCCAAATCCCCCCTATTCCCTCTTCCGGCGCCCGGCCTGTCCCCGGCCGGGCGCCGCCCCTTTGCACGGTGGCCGGTCGTTTCCTCGGGACCTGCACGTCGCCGCTGGATCGTGCGGGGTTGACAGTGACAGGGGCGGGCGACCCCGTTTGGCCGCTGGCGCGGCAGCGCGCGGGAATGTGGAGTCCGCCGAATTCAACTGGCCGTTGCCGCGGCACCGCACGGGGCTAAAGCCGCCGTGCTAGGAAGCGAAGCCTGCTCAAGCAGGCTGAGTTTTCATCTTCAGCCTGCTTGAGCAGGCTTTCGTAGAGAACTAGCGCGGCGGCTTTAGCCCCGCGCGTCCGGCGGCACACACGCTTGGGGACACACTGCGTCGCCGCGCCGTGCTACGACAGCCGCCGCCGCGAGCGCGGCAGGATGTACTGGCGCGAGAAGAGGTTGATCGAGCCGAGCACGCGCGGCTCGTGCAGCGCGCCACTGGCGAGCACGCCGGCCAGCGAGATCAGGAAGGCGACCAGGAAGAGGAACTGGAAGCCGAAGCGGTCGACCAGGCTGCCGCCGAGCACCGGGATGAAGGAGACCACGCCCAGAATCGTGTTGATCAGCCCGACGTAGGCCGCGCGTTCCTGGTCGGGCGCGACGTCGAGGATGTAGGTGATGTTGGCCAGGTTCTGGCCGCTGATGGCGATGCCGTAG
This sequence comes from Thermomicrobiaceae bacterium, assembly GCA_035693105.1. GTDB lineage: Bacteria > Chloroflexota > Chloroflexia > Thermomicrobiales > Thermomicrobiaceae > DASSHC01. The sequence continues at coordinate 3,454 of DASSHC010000035.1, forward strand.
AGGACGAAGACCAGCCCGAAGCTGGAGTAGATCAACGCCTGCGGGTTCGAGAGGTGCGATTGTAGCGGCCCCCAGCGCAGCAGCGGCGGCAGCACCAGCGCCGTGATCGGGATCGTCAGGCGCAAGAGCGCGGAGAGCTGCAGCACCAGGCGGTTGCCGCGGCGGTCGGCTAAAGGACTCCAGATCAGGTTGGAGCCGAAGCGGGCGATCGCCATGGCCGAGATGTAGACGCCGATGATGCTGTCGGGCGCGTTGAGCTGGCGCTGGGCGTAGACGACGAAGAAGGGGTCGGCGATGGCGGCCAGCGAGAGGAAGCAGCGGAAGAAGAGGAAGCGGCGGAAGTTGTCGTCGGCCAGGACGCTGGGGATCTCCATTAGTTGGCCGCCGACGCTCGTCCGCGGAGCCGGGGCGGCCTCCGGTTCGACCATCAGCGCGGCGGCGTAGGCGCCCAGCGCCAGGCAGAAGAAGGCGGCGAAGAACAGCAGCCCGAAGTTGGCCGGGAAATGCCCTGAATCGGCCAAAATGCGCTGGATGATGAAGCCGGCGATGAAGCCGAAGACGCCGCCCCAGAAGCTGCGCTGGCCGTAGAAGAAGCCGCGCCGTCGCGGCGGGATGGCGCGGGCGGTGACGTCGACCATCGGCACGTTGGCGAAGCCGGCCGCCAGGTTGTAGACGGTGTAGGCGGCGAAGAAGATCAGCAGGATGGTCGAGGGGGAGCGGTCGCCGGCGTTGAAGCCGAGCACGCCGAGCACGGCGACCGAGAGGGCGCGGATGACGCTGGCGACGACGACGAAGGGCAGCTCGCGCCGCCGCCCCTGGACCACGGTGGCCGCCAGGAGCTGCGGTAGGAACCAGACGCCGCTGGCGATGGCCGGCACCAGGCCGACCAGCAGGTTCGAGCTGCTGATCTGGCTGACGAAGAGCGCGAGGACGATGGTGGGGTGGAGGAAGGTGTCGCCGAGCATGAGGAGGGCGCCGTTGGCGATGCCGGCCACGGTGTTGCGCTGGTAGGCGTGCCGCTCGTCGCTGGTGAACCGGATCTCGGAGCCCCGCCGCCCACCCCCGCGCACGCTACCCACCCATCTCCTGCCCACGCCCGCCCTCGCCGATTACTGGCGAATTGTGTCGAGCGCAGGCTCCCCACCGAGAAGCGCAGTCAGTATAGAAGGGGTAGGTGGGGGCGTCAAAAGCGGTAGCTGGGAACGATCGCCCTGGTGGATGCTACCGAATCGACCGAGGCTGTCTGTTATGCCCTCTGATCGAGGCAACTCGCGTCGTCAGCGATTCAGCTCCGGCGCGCCGGATTCGCGCTCGATAACCTCCGCTGCTCGCTCGACGAGCCGTCGCCGCGCCTTCTGCGTGAGGCCGAGCGAGGGCAGAGGCTCCTCTCCGATCTTGGCCTGAGCCTCGGTAATGATCTCAACTCGTACCGTGCCGCCCTGTCGCAGCGTGTCGCTCAAAATGGAGTTCATGCGCAGGTTGGTTGCCTGGCTCGGTCCAGGAGTCTGATAGTTTTGAAATCGGGGTTGAAAACGAGCGGCTTCGCCGACACACACGCCGGTGCGATTCCCAGCGGCGTCGAGCAGCGTCAACCGATAGACGCCGGCGACGTTCGGCACTTTGGGGAAGGCCAGTTTCCCTTCGACGAGCTTCAATTGCCCAACAGGTTGCCACGACCACGTAACCGTAACTGATTGGGCCATCACACTTCTCGCCTTCGCAATTCAAATGGCCGGATCAATTCCTTGGCCCGCGCGACGATTCTCATCGGCACGAGCCAGTGGTCTTTGAAAGTGTCGCAGATCGAGTTCAATCGCGGCCTGCCGCTGGAGTTCGGCGATCTGGTCGTGCTGGGGATATAGGCGGCGATCGCACACCGCTCGCGACGTGCCGTTCCCTGTCGCTGTAGGGGCAGACCCCCGTGTCTGCCCTTGCTGGCTACTGCCGCACTTGGTCGTGCGCGCCGCTGCTGCCTCATGTCCCCGTGGCCTCGCAGCACGTGCGACAGGGCAGACACAGGGGTCTGCCCCTACAGGAGTGGAGAGCGGCACCTCGCCTGCTACGGGTAAGAAACGGCGCTGTATAGTGATGCAGCGGATCACAGCGATTGTCGGGGGAGGTGTGGCGTGGGGGGTGAAACGGAGAACCTGTTTACCTCGCACCTGTGGCGCGAGATCGCGCCGATCTACGCGGCGATCCTGGAACATCCTTTCCTGCGGGGGCTGACCGACGGCACGCTGCCGGGGGCCGCCTTCCGCTACTACGTGGTCGAGGACGCGCGCTACCTGCGCGACTACGCGCGCTGCCTGGCGCTGGCCGCCGCCAAGGCGCCCCGCGACGACTGGGGCGTCTTCTTCGCCGAGCAGGCGGCCGGCGCGCTGGTGGTCGAGCGGTCCTTGCACGAGGGCTTCTTGCGGGACTGGAGCATCGCGACGGACGAGGCGGAGCCGGAGCTGGCGCCGGCCAACCTGGCCTACACCTCGTACCTGCTGCGGGTGGCCTACGCCGAGCCGTTCGCCGAGCTGCTGGGGGCGCTGCTCCCCTGCTTCTGGATCTACTGGGAGGTCGGCAAGGCGCTGCAGGCGGCCGGCTCGCCCAATCCGCTCTACCAGCGTTGGATCGACACCTACGCCGCCGAGGAGTACGCCGCCAGCGTGCGGCAGGCGCTGGCGACGCTGGACGCCTGCGCGGCCGAGCTGACGCCGGAGCGCCGCGCCCGCGTCGCGCGCCGATTCGTGACCACCAGCCGCTACGAGTGGCTCTTCTGGGACGCCGCCTGGCGCCAGGAGACCTGGCCGGTGTAGTCCGGCCCGTGCGGCGGTTCGCGCGACCCGCCTGTCTGATTCAATGACCATGCGGCTGCCGCGATAGCCGGCGCGGGGGGAGGCGCTGATGTCGACCGAGGAGAACAAGCGCGTGGTGGCGAACTTCGTCGAGGTCTGCCAGAACCAGCACAACCTCGCGGCGGCGGACGAGATCTTCCACTCCGCCTTCGTCAACCACTACGCTCCTGAAGGGCGGGAGATGCCGGCTACGTCCGCGCCGGCCAGCGGCTTCCAGGCGTTCTACCGCATGCTGCTGCACGCCTTTCCCGATGCGACCATGGAGATCAACGAGCAGCTCGCGGAACGGGATCTGGTGGCGACGCGCAAGACGCTGCGCGGCACGCACCTCGGCGAGCTCTGGGGCCTGCCGCCGAGCGGCAATCGCGTGGAGTGGGAGTTCATCGACATCTTCCGCGTGCAGGACGGCAAGCTGGCCGAGCACTGGACGCACATGGACTTCGAGGCGCTGCGCGCGCAGATGCGCCCGCGCGCTGAGGAGCGATGACGCTGATTCCAGCACGCCCCGCCACGCCGGAAACGGTCGTTTTTCCAGCCGGGTGTTGACGAATCTGCGAGAGCATGTCATAACGCCCTGCAACTCCGGACACGCCTCCCGATGGGGCCGTCCGGAACTGGGCTGGGGACGTGAAGGGATTGCTCTTGGGGACGAATCAGCATCGCAGTTGGACCACGCTGCACTCACGTCGCGCCATTGGCCTGCTGCTGGTGCTGGTCATGGTTCTCTCGCTCGTGAGCACGTTGTTCCTCTCCGCGCCGCATGCGGCGCTCGCCGCCTCGGTCACGACGACCGCTAACCTCAATCTCCGCGCCGGTCCCAGCTACGACGACAAGGTGTTGACGGTCATGCCCAGCGGCAGCGCCGTCACGGTGAACGGCGACCCGCGCGATGGCTTCTACCCGGTCAGCTACCACGGCACCAGCGGTTGGGCGCTGGGCACCTATCTCTCGCTCGGCACGATTCCGCCCGACCAGAGCGCATCCTCCACGCCGGCCAGCGCCGTGACGACCGACTGGCTCAACCTGCGCGCCGGGCCGAGCCTGGGCGCCGACGTGCTGACGGTGATGCCGGTGGGGGCGAGCGCCACGCTGAAGGGTGACACGCGGAACGGCTTCGCCGCGGTATCGTATGGCGGGCGGGATGGCTGGGCCTCGACGGCGTACCTCAAGATCGGCACGACGGGCCAGGCCGCGGCCCCGGCGGCGAGCGGCTGGGTCACCACCGCCGATCTCAACCTGCGCGCCGGCCCGAGCACCAGCAACGCGGTCCTGACGGTGATGCCGGAGGGCAGCGCGGTCACGGTGACGGGCCCGGCCCAGAGCGGCTTCTATCCGATCAGCTACCAGGGCACCAACGGTTGGGCCTCCGGAGCGTACCTGACACAAGCCGGGAACGGGCGCGGGAGCCAGGGCGGCACGGCGGCCAGCGGCAGCAGCACCGGCGATCAAATCGTCGACCTCATCTATGCCGCGGCGGACAAGTACGGCCAGTCCCGCGCGGACATGCTGCGGGTGGCACGCTGCGAGTCGAACCTGAATCCGCGCGCCGTGGGGGGCGGCTCGTTCGGCCTGTTCCAGTTCACCAGGGGCACCTGGGCCAGTACGCCCTACGCCGGCGACGATATCTTCGATCCCCAGGCCAACGCCAACGCCGCTGGCTGGATGTGGTCGGTTGGCCGCCGTGGGGAGTGGGTCTGCCAGTAACGGCGGCGACTCGTGGTGGGCGCGGCGTCTACCGGGATTTTGAGAATTCATCGTGAAGGTCCGTCGTCCGGTTCGCGCGGGGTTGATGGTGTTTGCGGAAATAACCTGGCGTACGGTATCTCGATCCTAGCCTGTTTCAACACAATACCGTTTAGTTTAGCAGCACGACGGCCTCCGCAAAGGACTTGGTCGGTTTGGGACTGGGCCGATGATGCGGGCGTTTGACGCGGAATTTGGACTGGGCGCGTTTGATG
>DASSHC010000036.1:0-2915 GCA_035693105.1 Thermomicrobiaceae bacterium
CCCGGCGCTGGTATCAGGACTGGCGCGTGGCGGTGATCGCGGCGGCGGTGGCGCTGCTGCTGGTCGGCGGCGTGGTGGTGGAGGCGCTCAACCACGGCGGCGCGGAGACACCCGCCCGCGCGACGGTCGCCAGCGCCTTCCAGCCGGCCAAGGGGAACTCCACCGAGCAGGCCGCGGGCACCCAGGTGGTGGCCAACACCCAGGTGCTGCCGCCGATCGACGCGGGGCACGTGGTGCAGGTGCCGCTGGGGCTGGGCGCCGCGGGCGGCCCGGCGGTGGTGGCGGCCACGCCGGAGCCGACGGTGCCGGCGCTCTCCTTCTCCGGCACGCTGCCGGAGCTGCCGGACACGGCGCGCTCCTGGCTCCTCGCCGCCCCGCCCTCGGCCAGCACCTTCGTGCAGAACGAGCTGGCGCGCATCGGTGTGCCCGGCTCGGTGAAGGAGGAGACGCAGAACGGCGCCACCATCGTGCTCGGGCTCGACGAGACCGGCTTCCCGATCATCCGCTGGCGCCCCGCGGACGCCTTCTTCTCGTTCGACCGAGGCCCGAACATGCCGACCCCGCCGCCGGCCCGCGCCGACACCGACCCCAAGCAGACGGCGACCGACTGGCTGGAGGAGATCGGCTTCGATCTCAACACCATCCGCTACCGGGCCAACCTGCGCGCCGACTCGACGGCGCAGTTGCGCGTGGTCGAGTTTCGCCCGCTCGACCTCTCGGCCGGCGCGATCGACCCGGGGCTCGGGGTGGTCGTCGGGGTGCGCTCGGACGGCTCGATCAGCTACGCCTACGGCTTCTGGCTCTCGCTGGTCGAATCGGCGGAAGTGCCGCTGCGGCCGGTGGCGCAGGCCTGGCAGGCGGCGCAGCAGGGCGAGGGCTTGATCCCGAGCTTCGGCCCGCCGCCGCGCTACAAGGCGATCGCGGTGAAGTCGGTGCAGCTGGCCTACCTGCTGACGCGCGCCGACGAGAGCAGCTATATCCTGGAACCGGTGGCCGCCTTCACCGGCGAGGCCGAGGGATCCTCCGAGGCCGGGCAGGTGACGATCTACGTCTCGGCGGTCAAGCCGTCGCCGGCGTCCCCGACCCCGCAACCATGAAGGGAGCAATGATGCGTGCGCGTTTGACCCAGGCGCAGCGCGACCAGCCGCTCTGGCTGCCGCCGCTGCTCAGCGTCGCGGCCCTCTTCGGCCTCTTTCTGACCGCCATGGCGGTGCGCCGCAGCCCGCTGGCGACGGCCGGGCGGCCGGTGATGGTCGCCCTCTCCAGCCTGGCGGCGGTGGTGATCGCGCTCGACGGCGCGCTGCTGCTGCTCCAGGCGCGCGCCCGCGGGCTGGCCTCCGCCCTCGCCGGGCTGGTCATGCTGGCCCTCGGCCTCATGACCAGCCGCCACGTGCTGCGTTAGCCACCGTGCCGCCGGGCTCCCCGCAGTTCGGCCAACCCCCGGCTGATGGGGTCTGCCGCGACCGGCCCGGCGCCTACGCCGTGGCGCTCGTGGCGGGGAAGGTGCTGGTGGTCGAGACGCCGGCCGGGCGCTTCCTGCCCGGCGGCGGCCGGGAAGCCGGCGAGAGCGCCGAAGCGGCGCTTCACCGCGAGCTGCGCGAGGAGACCGGCTACCGGCTCGCCGCGCTGCGTGAGCTCGGCAGCGCCGGCCAGTACGTGGTTGAGCAGGCCACCGGCCGCTGCTACAACAAGCGGCAGACCTTCTTCCTGGTCGAGCTGGGCGCGCGCGACGCGAGCGCCGTCGAGCCGGACCACACCCTGCGCTGGCTCGCCCCCGCCGAAGCCCTCGCCACCCTCCGCGAGGAAGCCCAGGCCTGGGCCGTGCGGCGTGCTCGGGATGCTCGGTCAGTGAGTGAATCAATCGTCGGCTAACCGTGCGCGCTCGAGGACTTGCCGCTATCCTTCGCTGGCACGTCGCTCCGGTGCATGGGCTTGCAGACAGGAAACAAGAAGTCTATGCGGCACGTAGAAGCGGCGGCCCTGCTCAGACGTGGGCTGCGGCTGGAGTACGCCACGCTCGGCTGGAACGTGGTCGGCGTAGTGGTGGTCGCGGTGGCCGCCATTCGCGCCGGCTCGGTGGCGCTCGCGGGCTTCGGGCTCGACTCGCTGATCGAGATCTTCGCCTCGTTAGTCGTCATCTGGGAACTGACCGGCGCACCTGAAGAGCGCGAGGCGCGGGCGCTGCGGCTGATCGGTGGCGCCTTCTTCGCGCTGGCGCTCTACATCCTGGCCCAGACCGCCTACATCCTGCTGGCCGGCTCGCACCCCGACAGCTCGACGCTCGGCATCGGCTGGCTCGTCATCACCGTGCTGGCGATGTGGTTGCTGGCCTGGGGCAAGCGGCTCACCGGGCGCGCGCTCGATAACCCCGTGCTGCGCAAGGAGTCCTACGTCACCCTCATCGACGGCCTGCTCGCCGCCGCGGTCCTCGCCGGCCTGCTCCTCAACGCGCTCCTCGGCTGGTGGTGGGCCGACCCGCTGGCTGGGCTGGTCATCGTCTACTACGGCCTGCGTGAGGGCTGGGCGGCCTGGCACGAAGGAGCCGACTGACCCATGACCAACGACGTGGTTGAGATCATCGGCGCGGGGAGTGAGCGGCTGGGGGCGATGCGCCGGACGCTGGTGGTGGTGGCGCACCCGGACGACGTCGAGTCGCACTGCGGCGGCACGGTGGCGCGGCTGGTGGACGCCGGCTGCCGCGTGACGCTGCTGCTGGCGACCTCCGGCGACAAGGGGAGCGCCGACCCGCGCGCCGATCCAGCCGAGGTCGCGGCGCGGCGCGAGGCCGAGCAGCGCGCGGCGGCGGAGATCCTGGGCATCGCCGAGGTCGTCTTCCTGCGCTGGCCGGACGGCGAGGTCGAGAACGGCACGCCCCTGCGCGGGCAGCTGGTGCGGCAGGTGCGGCTGACGCGGCC
>DASSHC010000037.1:0-6358 GCA_035693105.1 Thermomicrobiaceae bacterium
TCTCGCACTCGGCTGGGCCCGAGCCGACCGCGAGTGAGCTGGGCGTGGCCTTCTGGAACCGCCTGAGCGCCTGGTGCGCCGCGCGCAACGGCGGGAACGCGCAAGGCTTCGAGACGGTCGACGCCACCCTCAACCAGATCAACACCGGCTCCGACGGCCTCCGAGCCACCTGCGAGCTGCGCGCTGGTCTGCGCCTGCCGCCCTCGCTCTCACCCGAGGAGGCGGCCGCCGCGCTGGAGGCGCTGGCGGAGGACGGTGAGCTGGCGCTCGCGATCAACGCGCCGGCCTTCCGCGGCGACAAGCGCTCGCCGCTGGTGGCGGCATTCCTGGCCGCGATCCGGGCCGTGGGGGGCAGCCCGAAGCTCAAGCTCAAGACCGGCACTTCGGACATGAACCTGGTCGGCCCCGCCTGGGGCTGCCCGATCGTGGCCTACGGACCGGGCGACTCCCGGCTGGATCACCAGCCGAATGAACACGTGCCGCTGGCGGACCTGGAGCACGGCGTGGCGGTGCTCAGCGCCGCCATCGAGCGCATCGCGGGGCACATCGCGAATGGACGCTGGGGAGGGAACGCGTGAACGACGATCCGCGCATCGGCGTGCTGATGTCGCACGTCCGGGCAGAGGAGAAACAGCTCCTGGCGGCCTTCGCCAAGCGTGGCGCCGAACCGGTGCGCCTGCTCGACCGCCACCTGGCCTTCGAGCTGACCGCCCCCGACCAGCCCCAGCTTGGGCCGCTCGATATCGTGCTCGACCGCGCCATGGCCCACGGGCGCGCGGCGGTCGCCCTGCAGTGCTTCGACGCGCTCGGCGTGCGCTGCATCAACAGCTCGACCGCCTCCGGCATCGCCGACGACAAGGTCGCCACCACCCTGACCCTGTCGCTGGCCGGGGTGCCGAATATCCGCACCTACGCCGCCTTCGACGTCGAGTCCGCGCTGCGCGTGCTCGACGAGCGGGTCGGCTACCCGGCCGTGATCAAGCCGATCACCGGCTCCTGGGGCCGGCTGCTGGCCAAGGTCAACACGCCCGAGGCGGCGCGCGCGGTGCTGGAGCACAAGAAGGCGCTTGGCTCCTTCCACCACGGCGTCTTCTACATCCAGGAGTACGTCGAGAAGCCGGGGCGCGACCTGCGCATCTTCGTCATCGACGGCCAGGTGATCGCCGGCTCCTACCGCACCGCCGAGCACTGGGTCACCAACGTGGCGCGCGGCGCCGTCTCGCGCCCCTGCCCGATCACGCCGGAGATCGAGGAGCTGGCGGTGCGCGCCACCGGCGCGCTCGGCCTGGAACTGGCCGGCGTCGATCTGGTCGAGAGCCCGGACGGCCTGCAGGTGATCGAGGTCAACACCGGGGTCGAGTTCAAAGGGCTGATCCGCACCACCGACATCGACATCCCCGGCGTGATCGCGGACTACGTGGTGCGGTCCGCGCGGCAGGAGCGCGCCTCGCGCGGCGAGCTGGTCGGCGCGCTAAACGGCAATCGGCCCACCCAACGCCAGGTGCTCGGACAGGACGGCGTCGTGCCGCACGACGACTAGCCGGGGCGGCGACCTCGCCCTCCCCCGTCAGCCTGAGCCGCCCCCTCTGTCATCCTGAGCCGCAGCGAAGGATCTCTCTGAATCGTGGAGCAAGAGTGGCGCTGCAAGGCAGAGGAGATCCTTCGGCTGCGGCCTCAGGATGACAGAGTGGCAACGGCGGCGTTCGACTCGACGCACAAATACTCGAACACGCGAATAGGAGAAGACGGATCCAATGACACTCGACGTTGCCATCCTGGGCGGCTCCGGCTACGCCGGGGGTGAGTTGCTGCGGCTGCTGCTCGGGCACCCCGAGGTCAACGTGACCCAGGTGACCTCGCGCGGCCGCGCCGGCAAGTTCGTCCACACCGTCCACCCCAACCTGCGCAAGCGCACCCAGCTCAAGTTCATCCCGCCCGAGAAGCTGGTGCCGGCCGACATCCTCTTCGCGGCGCTGCCGCACGGCGTCACCGCGCCCCAGGTCGAGACGCTGACCGAGCTGGCCCCGCTCGTGATCGACCTCAGCGCCGACTTCCGCCTACGCGACCCCGCCGCCTACCAGACCTGGTACGGCTGGGAGCATCCCAGGGCCGAGCTGATCGACGGCACGGTGTACGGCATGCCCGAGCTGCATCGAGACGAGATCGCGCACGCGCGCTACATCGCCAGCCCCGGCTGCACCGCCACCGCCGCCATCCTCGGCCTGGCGCCGCTGCTGCGCGCCGGGGTGGTCGATCCGGCCATGCCGCTGGTGATCGACGCCAAGTCCGGCTCCTCTGGCGCCGGGGCCGAGGTCGGCCTCTCCAGCCACCATCCGGAGCGCAGCGGCGTCATTCGCCCCTTCAAGCCGACCGGCCACCGTCACAGCGCCGAGATCATCCAGGAGCTAACCGTCGAGGGCTGCGCGCCGAACATCGCCTTCGGTGTCACCAGCGTCGAGGCGGTGCGCGGTATCCTGGCCACCGCGACCGTCTTCCTGCGGGCGCCGCTGGCCGACCGCGATCTCTGGCAGATCTACCGCGGCGCCTATGGCAACGAGCCCTTCATCCGGCTGGTGAAAGAGGCCAGCGGTATCCACCGCTTCCCCGAGCCGAAGATCCTCTCGGGCACCAACTACTGCGACATCGGCTGGGAGCTGGCGGCGGACGGCCAGCGCGTGGTGGTGCTGTCCGCGATCGACAACCTGATGAAGGGCGCGGCCGGGCAGGCGGTGCAGGCGATGAACATCCGCTGCGGCTTCGACGAGACCACCGGACTCGATTTCGCCGGCCTGCACCCGAGCTAATTGGGGTCATTCGCGCGGAGGGAGGAGGCCATCGGATGAAGCGGCTCTTGATTTTCCTGGCAAGCCTGGTTGCCGTGGTCGTCGCGCTCGGTGCCGTATGGCGGCGCGCCGCGGAGCGCTGGAATGTGCCCTGCGCGTCCTGGCTGAGCTGGTTTTTGCACGTTCCCTATATTCCGAGCATCTGGGGCAGCGCGGCCATCCTCGAGCACGCCGGTATCCAGCCAGGGATGCGGGTGCTGGATGTCGGAACTGGGCCGGGGCGCGTCGCCATCCCCGCGGCGCGGCGCGTCGGGCCCGAGGGCGACGTGGTCGCATTCGATATTCAGCCGGGTATGCTGCGGCAGCTCGAGGAGCGCATGGCCCAGCAGGGTGTGCGCAATATCCAGCCACGGCGCGGCAACATCGGCGAGCAGAGCGTCGAACCCGACACCTTCGACCGCGTGCTGTTGAACACCGTGCTGGGCGAGATCGTGCATCGTGAAGCGGCGCTGCGCACTATCTACGGCGCGTTGAAACCGGGCGGCATTCTCTCGGTCACCGAAGTCCTTCCCGATCCACACTATCTGCGGGCGAGCACGGTGACCGCGCTCGCGCAGGCGGCCGGCTTCCGCGTGCAGCAGCGCTGGGGGAATGCCATCGCATTCACCGTGAACCTGGAGAAGCCGGCCCACGACGCCGAGTCGGCGTCGCCGGAGCTGAACACACGCCGGCCCAACACCATCAGTGGCGCCGGTGCCTAGGAGGTCAACCAAACCATGCTCGTCGTGAAGCTCGGCGGGAGCGCCGGGATCGATCCCGCACCCACCCTCGACGATCTGGCCGCCATCGCCGGCCGGGAGCCGGTCGTCTTCATCCACGGGGCCAACGCCCGCATGGACGAGGTCAGCCGCCGGCTGGGGCTGGAGCCGAAGCAGGTCCGCTCGACCTCGGGCCAGGTCAGCCGCTACACCGACGCCGCCACCATGGACGTGATGCTGGCCGTCTACGCCGGTGAAGTCAACAAGCGGCTGGTCGAAGCCTTGCAGGCGCGCGGTGTCAACGCGGTCGGGCTGAGCGCGCTCGACGGCCGCATCGCCAGCGGGCGGCGCAAGGACACGCTGCGCTACGTCGAGGAGGGCAAGACCAAGGTGCTGCGCGGCGACTTCGCCGGTAGCATCGAGCGGATCGACACCCGGCTGCTCGACCTGCTGCTGGCCAACGGCTACCTGCCGGTGCTGACGCCGCCCGCGCTCAGCCACGAGGGTGAGGCGATCAACGTCGACGGCGACAAGCTGGCGCTGCGGCTGGCCGAGGCGCTGCACGCCGACGCGCTGGTGATCCTCTCCAACACCGCCGGGCTCTTGGCGGACCTCAACGACCCCGGCTCGCTGGTGCGGGAGATCGACACCGCCGACCCAGCCAGCGTGGCGGCGGCGATGGAAGCCGCCGGGGGACGAATGAAAAAGAAGGTGCGGGCCGGTGTCGACGCGGTCGCGGCCGGGATCGGCCGGGTCGTCTTCGCCGACGCCCGCGTCGGAGCCCCGATCGGTGCGGCGCTGGCCGGCGCCGGCACAGTCGTCCGCGCTGGCGTGCCGATAGGAGCGAGCGAGTGAGCACCACCACCAACCCGATCGTTCAGCGCGACAAGGAGTTGCAGCCGCCGCTCTACGCCAAGCGCGACATCGCCCTGGCGCGCGGCGAGGGCGTCTGGCTTTGGGACAGCGACGGCAACCGCTACCTCGACATGATGAGCAACTACGGGGTCAACATCCTGGGCCACAGCCACCCGGCGGTGGTCAACGCCATCGCCAGCCAGGCGTCGGTGCTGATGAACTGCCACCAGTCCTTCGCCAACGCGACGCGCGTGGCGCTGCTGGAGAAACTGACGCAGATCGCGCCCGCCGGGCTGAACCAGGTCTTCCTCTCCAACTCGGGCACGGAGGCGGTCGAGGCGGCGCTCAAGTTCGCCTACGTGGCGACCGGCCGGAGCAAGCTGGTCGCGGCAAAGCGCGGCTACCACGGCCGCACGCTGGGCGCGCTGGCCGCCACCGCCGAGAAGAAGTACCGCGAGCCCTTCCTGCGGACGCTCTCCGAAGCCGAGCACGTGGCCTACGGCAACCTCGACGAGCTGGCCCAGGCGGTTGACGAGCGCACCGCCGCGGTGGTGCTGGAGCCGGTGCAGGGCGAGGGCGGCATCTACCCGGCCCCGGCCGAGTACCTGCAAGCGGCCCGCGAGCTGGTAACCGAGCGTGGCGCGCTGCTGATCTTCGACGAGGTCCAGACCGGCTTCCGCACCGGCTCCTGGTTCGCCTGCCAGGCCTCGGGCGTGGTGCCCGACCTGCTGGCGACCTCCAAGGGGCTGGGCAACGGCGTGCCGATCGGCGCCACGCTGATGACCGAGCGCGTCGCCTCCGCACTGGAGGGGGGCGTCCACGGCACGACCTTCGGCGGCAACCCGCTGGCCTGCGCCGCCGCGCTGGCGACTCTGAAGGAGATCGAGCAGGCCAAGCTCCTGGAGCAGAGCGCCGCGGTCGGTCGCTACCTGGTCGAGCAGATCAAGGCGCTCCAGCACCCGAAGATCCGCGACGTGCGCGGCCGGGGCATGATGATCGGCGTCGAGCTGAAGATGCGCGCCACGCCGGTGCTCAGGGGCTTGCAAGAGCGCGGGGTGCTGGCGCTGATGGCCGGCAGCCTGGTGATCCGCTTCCTGCCACCGCTGATCCTCGACCGGGCTCAGGCCGACCTGGCCGTCCAGACCCTGGCCGACACGCTCGGCTAGCGTCCCGCGCCACGGTGATGCGGTAGGGGCAGGCCCCCGTGCCTGCCCTCGTCGCCCTGGCATCGGACCATCACGCCCGCCACCCCACGCGGCCTTTTCCCCCGTTGCCGCGCCGTAGGGCAGCAAGGGCGGCCACGGGGGGCCGCCCCTACCATCGAGCATCCGCGCCTTAACGTCCACGTCACTACTTGACGTCCGCGGAAGGTCGCGGCATACTTCCTCGCATGGCGATGCACACCGGCACCCCCGACACCGAAGACGTGCCCACTGGCGACGAACTGCGCCCGATCGGCGCCGTGGCCCAGGAGCTGGATCTGACGCCGCGCGCCATCCGCTACTACGAAGAGCTGGGCCTCTTGCGCCCGGCGGTGCGCGTCAAGGGCGCCAACCGGCTGTATGACGCCGGCGACGTCGAGCGCCTGCGCCGCATCAAGCAACTGCGCGAGGTCGTCGGCTTCTCGTTGGCCGAGATCGCCGATTTGCTCGACACCGAGGACATGCGCGCCCAGCTCACGAGCGAGTTTCAGGGCGCCACCGAGCGATACGTGCGCGCCCGCGTGATCCGCGACGCCATCGCGCTGGCCGAAAAGCGGCTGCGCCTCATCGAGGGCAAGCTGTCGCAACTCGCGGAGATGCGCGACGCCGAGCGCGAGCGGCTCACCAAACTGGCCGTCAGGCTTGAGCAGGAGGAAGACGACGACGATGGCGAGACCTAAGGCGATCGCGGTTGAGGCCGCGGACGCGACGGCGGAGCCCGGCTACGAGTGGGTCGCGCTCTCGGTCACCACACTGGGCG
>DASSHC010000038.1:0-5740 GCA_035693105.1 Thermomicrobiaceae bacterium
GAGATCCTTCGCTGCGGCTCAGGATGACAAGGGGTGGGGCTCAGGCCGCCAGGCGGGTCGATGCCGCGCCCGACGCAGCGCGTTGGCGTTCCCCCACACTGGAGCACGACCCGGCCGGCCCGCTACTGCGTGAAGCGGTAGCGGTTGAGGAAGAGCCGGCCGTCGGTGTCGACGCCCGCGCCCGGGACCGGCTGGCCGTTGGCATCCAGCAATGAGACGAAGAGGTCGGCCTCGGTCCCGGTGGGGGGCGCGTCGAGGAGAACCAGCCGCACCACGTCGGTCGGCTGGGGGAAGCCGGGCAGATCGACGGTGGCGGTCCGGTCGGGGATCCCCGGCTGCGTCGCGCGCAGCAGCAGGCGCAGCCGGCGGCCATGGCCGTCGCCCGGCAGGCGCCAGGTGAGCAGAACCGCCAGCTGGCCGTGCTGGCCGTGGGGGAGCAGCGTGCTGCCGCGCAGCTCGGCGCCGTCGGTATAGGTCGTGGTCGGGATGCTGGCCGGCAGCGCTTGGCGCGCGCGGTCGTCGATGCGGTAGACCGTCGCGGCGGGGCCGCTGAGCGTGGGCAGAGCGAGGGGCGCCAGCAGCGCCGCCAACGCCGGGTCGAGCGGCGTATCGGCCGGCGAGATCAGGTAGCCATTCTGCCCCAGCGGGATCGGCAGGAGCGCGCGCCCGTCGAAATCGAGCCGCCCGGCGGCGCCCGGGTCGGCGGCGGCCAGATAGGCGAGGCTGTCGTCGCGCCCGCTGGTGCTGAAGAGCACCGGCTCCGGGCCCAGCAGGCGGTTCGCCAGCCCGATCGCCTGGTCGGTGCTGCTCGGGGGGAGCGCGACGGTGGGGTTGAGCGCGGCCGCCCAGGCGAGGTTGCCGGCCAGGCTGAGCGCCGCCAGCGCCGCCAGGCCGCGCGCCGCCCACTGGCCGTGGTCCCGCGCCCGGCGCAGCGCGGCGCGCATCCCGGCCAGCGGCAGCGCGGTCAGCAGCGGCAGCGCCGCCAGCAGCCGCCCGCTCTGGGCCGGTGCGACCAGCGCCGCCGGGAGCAGCAGCAGCAGCGCCCAGAGGAGACCGAGCGCCACGCGCGGCCGGCGGATCTGGCGCGGCGCCAGCAGCAGGCCGAGCAGCAGCCAGGGGATCAGCAGCGGACCGAAGAGCGCCTCGCGCGGCGGCCAGACCAGCCGCTGCAGCGTCGCCGCGTAGCCGTGCGAGAACGCGGCCGCGCCTGCGATCGTCGTGCCGCCCAGCCCCGCCGTCGGCAGCCAGAAGCCGGGGCTGCCGGCGCGGGCCAGCTCCGGCAGCGCCGGGCTGAGCACCAGATCGCAGGTCACCAGGGCGAAAGCCAGGCCGAGAATGCGCGGACTGGGAACCTGGCGCGCCAGCGCCAGCGCCAGCGGCGCCAGCAGGAGGAGCGGCAGCAGGCGCAGCGGCGGATCGGAGAGGAAGCCGGCTCCGGCGGCGGCCCCCGCCGCCAGGTACCAGGGGAGCGCGCGCCAGGCGGGCCGCGCGCACGCCCGCGCGTCCGCTTCGGCCAGCAGCCAGAGCGTGGCCGCGAGCGCCAGCGCGCCCGCCACCGGGCTGAGCGCCACCCGGCTGTAGGCCAGCAGCGGTGCCGAGCCCGCTACCATCAGCGCGCCGGCCGCGCCCCAGGGCGCCTCGAAGAGGCGGCGCAGCCAGAGGCCGGTGCAGAGCGCCGTGCCCAGCCCGGCCGTCAGCGCGGCCAGGCGCAGCGCCTGCACGTCGAAGCCGAGCGCGCGGCCGAAGAGCGCGCCGAGCGCGGCCAGCAGCGGCGAGCTGCCGGGCGCCGGGTCGAGCAGAGCGGCGCCATGGCCGGCAGCCGCGCGGGCCAGCAGCCCGTTGCGCGCCTCGGCCTCCAGCAGCCCCGCCGCACCGCGCGTTGGGCTCAGCCCCAGGCCGAGCGCCAGCGCGGTCAGCAGGAGTAGCGCGGCCGGAAGGGCCAGGTGTGGTCGCTGGAGCGGAGCGGGGTCGAAGCGGTGCCGCGGCGCGATCATGATGGCTGATTCTAGTCCTGATGCGGGCGCACCCGGATAGCCCATCGGTGCTAGACTTGACCGGCTGGACCCGGCCCATGCCCACGCTCATGCTCGACCGCGCCGCTGGAGACCCGCTTGCAGCAGCCGCCCAACATCGTCATCCGCAACTACGGACGCTACTACGACGTCGAGACGCCTGAAGGGATCGTGCGCTGCGTGCCGCGCGGCTCGCTGAAGCGCGCGCGGCGGGGGCAGAAGACCGACGTGGTGGCGGTCGGCGACCGGGTCGAGATCACGCCGACCGGGCCGGGCGAGGGGGTGATCGAGGCGGTCGCCCCGCGGCGCACGGTGCTCGCGCGGCTGGCGCGCGGCACCAACGATGTGGAGCAGGTGATCCTGGCGAATCCAGATCAACTGGTGGCGGTCTTCGCCGTGGCCGAGCCGGAGCCGCACCCGCGCATGCTCGACCGCTTCCTCTTGCTGGCCGAGGCGCGCGGCATCCCAGCGGCGGTGGTGGTCAACAAGATCGACCTCGACCCGACCGCTGCCCTGCGCCGGCGCTTCGACCCCTACCGCGCGGCCGGCTACCCGGTCATCGAGATCAGCGTGCGCACCGGCGAGGGGATCGAGGAGCTGCGGGCGCTGCTGCGGGGGAAGATCTCGGTGCTGGCCGGCCCCTCGGGCGTGGGCAAGTCGACCCTGATCAACGAGCTGGCGCCGGAGCGGAGCGAGCGCACCGGCGAGATCAGCGCGGCCACCGGCAAGGGCCGCCACACCACCACCGCCACGGTGCTCATCCCGCTCGGCCCCGGCAGCTACCTGGCCGACACCGCCGGTATCCGCGCGCTCGGCCTGGTCGGGGTCGAGCCGGAGCAGCTCGACCACTACTTTCCCGAGTTCCGCCCGGAGCTGGGCCGGTGCTACTATGCCGACTGCTCCCACCTCGACGAGCCGGGCTGCGCCGTGCGCGCGGCGGTCGAGGCCGGGGCGATCGACCGCGGCCGCTACGACAGCTACCGTGCGCTGCGCGACCCGGCTGAACCCGAAGGCTAGAGGCCAGCACAGCGCGCCGATCAGGAGGACGCATGACTGGGAGCGAGCAGGAGGCGCTGCTGAGCGCGGTGCGCCAGGGGGTGGCGCAGGTGCTGCGCGAGCAGTACGAGGCGATGCGGCAGACGCTGGCTGGGCTGGATACCGAGGCGCTCAACTGGTCGCCGGGACCGGAGATGAATTCGATCGCGGTCATCTTCACCCATATGCTCGGGGCGGAGGACGCCATCACCGCCACCGTGCTCGGCGAGCCGATCGAGCGCGACCGCGAGGCCGAGTTCCGCGTGCGGGACGTCGAGCCGGCTCAGCTCGCGGCGCGTGTGGAGCAGGTGGAGCAGCGCGCCCTCGACCGGATCGAGCGCCTGACGGCCGCGCAACTGGAGGCGTTCCACACGCCGCCGCGCGACCGCCTGGGGCGCCGCTTCCTGGGGAGCTGGTGGATCGTCCACGTGCTGGAGCACAACCGCGAGCATATCGCTCAGGCCGGCCTGACCCGCCAACTCTACCAGCAACGGGCCAACCATTCCTGAGCGCCGTGCCTTTGGCACAGGCATTGCTTCCTAGCAGGACGCGGGCAGCGCTCGCGAATCGACAGCGACACGCATCGGCGTGATGCGTGCCCACGCGTTTTGGGAGGAAGCATGGACGAGAGCACGAAGAACAAGGCTAAAGGCACCTGGGAAGAGGCCAAAGGAAAGGCCAAGGAGGCCGCCGGCGACGTCACCGACGACACGTCGATGCAGGCCGAGGGCCAGGCCGACGAGCTGAAGGGCAAAGCCCGCAAGCAGTTCGGCAACTTCCAGGACAAGGTCAACGACCTGACCGATGACGAGAAGCGCGACAACCCGTCCTAGTCGTCATCGTCGCGGTTTTGCCGCAACGCATTGGCAACGCGCCGGGCATGTGCCCGGCGCGTTCGCCGTGCCCGGCGCCCGCCAGGCTACACTTGAGCGGCAAACGAGCAGCCGCGAGGGAGCGCTGTCTCATGGGTGAATTCGCCGGGCGGCTGGCGGCGGCGCGGGCCGGCAGCCACGCCGTCATCGATCTGGACGCCTACGCCGGCAACCTGCGCCGCATGCGGGCGCGCCTGCCGCAGGCCGCCGCGCTGATGGCGGTCGTCAAGGCCAACGCTTACGGCCACGGCCTGCTACCCATCGCGCAAACGGCCGTCGAGGCCGGGGCGGATTGGCTCGGCGTGGCGCGCATCGAGGAGGGGCTGCTGCTGCGCCAGGCGGGCATTGAAACGCCGGTCCTGGTGCTCGGCCCGCCGAACCCGGCGCTGCTGGCTCAGGCCGTCGCCGCCGGGCTCGATCTCGCTGCCGGCAGCTCGGAGACCGTCGCGGCGATCGCCGCCGCGGCCTCCGCGCGCCAACCCGCGCGGGTGCACCTCAAGCTCGACAGCGGCATGCACCGCTACGGGGTCGAGCCGGAGGGGGCGACGGCGCTGGCGCGCACGGTCGCGGGCGAGCCGCGCCTCGTGCTGGCCGGCCTCTTCACCCACTTCGCCACCGCCGACGAGCCGGGCGGCTTCATGGCCGAGCAGATCCGCCGCTTCGAGTCCGCGCGCGCGGCCCTGGCCGCCGCCGGCATCGCGCCGCCGCTGCTCCACTACGCCAACAGCGCCGCCACGCTGCGCGGCGCGCTGCCCGCGGCCGGCGCGGGCCAGACGGCCATCGTGCGCTGCGGCTACGCGCTCTACGGCCTCTCGCCCTCGGCCGAGGTGCCGGTGCCGCCCGATTTCCGGCCGGTGCTCAGCCTGCATTCGCGGCTGGCGCGCGTCTTCACCCTGCCCGCCGGCGAGGGCGTCTCCTACGGCCTGAGCTTCGTAGCCGAGCGGCCGCTGCGCTGCGCCACGCTCCCGCTCGGCTACGGCGACGGCCTGCCGCGCGCGCTCTCCAATCGCGGCTGGGCGCTGGTCAACGGCGCCGCCTGCCCCATCCGTGGGCGCGTCTGCATGGATCAGCTGGTGATCGAGGTCGAGGATGCCGGGGAGGTGCGCGAGGGCGACGCGGCGATCATCTACGGCGCCGAGCCGGGCGCCATGACGGTCGACGACGCGGCGGCGCTCTGCGGCGGCATCGGTTACGAGATCGTCACCGCCCTCTCGGCCCGCCTGCCGCGCGTCTCCCTGCGCCACGGCCAGCCCGCCGCCGTCAGCGACCTGCTCGGGTTGGTCACGTCCGGTTGAGCGCACGGCGGCGAGCATACCTACCCGTCGCCTCGACAAGCTCGGGATGACAGAGGTGATTAGGGGCGTACGACTACGTCATGTCATGGTCGTCCGCCACACCTTTAACCCTGTCATCCCGAGCGCAGTCGAGGGATCCGTCCTCTCCTGGCACCCGGCGGAGTCGATGGGCAGCCATCACCTCCTCCCGCTCGCGCTCATCGTTGCCGGGTAGCGCGCCCGTCTTGCGTATCCGGCGCGGCCATGCTATCGTGCGACTACGCCCTATCGGAATTCGATACGTACCCATCGGGAGGTGCCGCATGATCCGCGTGTCCGTCTTTTACCCCAATGGGTCGGAGAAGACGTTTGACCTCGACTACTTCCAGCACCGGCACATCCCGCTCGCGGTCGAGCTGTTGCGGCCGGGTGGGCTGATCAAGGCCGAGGTCGATCAGGGGGTCGGCACCTTGCCACCCGGTGCCGCGGCCCCTTTTGCCGCGGCGGCCCATCTCTACTTCCCGACCGTGGAAGCGTTCCAGCAGGC
>DASSHC010000039.1:0-3649 GCA_035693105.1 Thermomicrobiaceae bacterium
CCACGTGGAACGGGTACATCTCCTCGGGCTGGAGCGCTTCCTCCAGCAGGTCATGGGCGCGCTCGAGTGGCGTGCGCGGCGGCAGCATGCCCAGGCGGGTGGCAACCCGGTGCACGTGGGTGTCGACCGGCACCGCGGGACGCCCGAAGCCGAAGAGCAGGATGATCGACGCGGTCTTGCGACCGACCCCCGGCAGCGACACCAGCCAGGCCCGCGCCTCCTCCAGTGGTCGAGTGCCAAGGAATTCGAGGTCCCACGTCCCATCGGTCGCGGCATGGACCTCGGCCAGGATGTGCTGGATGCGCCGCGACTTGGTCGGCGCCAGGCCGCCGGGACGGATGACATCCTCCAGCTCGTCGGTGGGGGCGGCCAGCACCTCGTCCCAGGATCCGTAGCGGGCGCGCAACGCAGAGAAGGCGCGGAACGAGTTGGTGTCCGCGGTGTTCTGCGACAGGACGGTCAGCACCAGCTCGCTGACCGCGTCGAGCCGCGGCCCGGCCCAGGTCGGGTGGTCGTAGCGCTCGCCCAGGCGGTCGAGCACCACGTCCGCCAGGGCGCGGCGCTTCCTGCGGTCGGCGGCGCGCTTCTGCGGGCTTGGACCGATGCGCCGGCCGGCGCGCTTCTTCTTCGCGCTCGCGGCCGCCATCAACCGCCGCGCTCCGCCAGCCCGATCCCCGTCTCCAGCGTCCGCGCGACCCGCTCCGCCGCATTGGCCAGCAGCCGCTCGGTGTCCGCCATCGATTCCTCCAGGCTCATCGGCCGGTCGGCGATGGGCTGCACCACCGCAAACGCGCCCGACGCGTCGAGCGCCGCCGCGCCGGGCCCCAGCGCCCCGCACAGCAGGAGGACCGGCGCATTGCGGCTGCGGGCCAGGGCGGCAACTCCCATCGCCGCCTTGCCCGAAAGCGTCTGCTCGTCGGCGCGGCCCTCGCCGGTGATCACCAGGTCCGCATCCTCCAGCGCCTCCGCCAGGCCGATCAGCCCGGCCACCACCTCCACTCCGGGACGCACCGTGGCGCCGGTGAAGCCCAGCAGTCCGGCCGTGGTGCCGCCGGCTGCGCCGGCGCCGGGGACGTCTGCCACGAACCGTCCCGTGGCGCGCTCGATGGCGGTGCCCCAGGCCGCCAGCGCCGCGTCCAGCTCCTCGACCGCGGCCGCGTCGGCGCCCTTCTGCGGCCCGTAGGTCGCGGCGGCGCCGTTCGGCCCGCAGAGCGGGTTGGTCACGTCAGAGGCAACCGTCAGTCGCGCGTCCGCCAGCCGGGAATCGAGGCCGGCCGCATCGACCACCGCCACCCGGGCCAGGGCGGCGCCGCCCGCTTCGAGCTCGATTCCGCCGGCGTCCAGCAGTCGCAGGCCGAGCGCCGACAGCAGGCCGCTGCCGCCATCGCTCGTCGCGCTGCCGCCCAGCCCTAGGGTGATGCGCGTGGCGCCGGCGTCCAGCGCGGCGCGCAGCAGCTCGCCGGTGCCACGGGTCGAGGCGCGCCGTGCCGCATCGGGCGTCCGCTCGAGCGGCGCCAGGCGCGCCAGCCCGGAAGCCGCTGCCAGCTCGATGAACGCCTCGCCCTCCCCGAGGTCCAGCCAATCGGCCCCCACGGGGCGGCCCAGTGGATCGGACACGGACGCCGTGTGGCGCTGCGCGCGGTCGCCGAGCGCCGCCGCCAGGGCGGCCAGGGTGCCCTCGCCGCCATCGGCCATGGGCGCCAGGCGCACCTGGTCCTGGGGGCGCGCGCGTGACCAGCCGGAGGCGACGGCCTGCGCCACGCCCACTGAGTCGAGCGCGCCGCCGAAGGAATCGGGGGCCACCACCACCTGGAGCGGGCTGGACGCGGTCACCCGACGATCATAGGGTCGCGAGCCTCGGCGCCACAGCCGGCGATTGTCGCGGCTCGGGCTCGGCGCGGAGCACGACGGGCGGCGCAGGTACCAACCACCGTCGGCTTCGGCACAGCTGGGATCCCGCCGTGGCGTGTTTTTCGGCATTCCGGCGCTATCAGGGGTCGCCTGATTGGTAGGCGGTGACAACCGGCGGGTCGGGCGCGCCCAAGCCGCCTCATATTGGTAGATGGTGATTCGCCTGGCAGTCGGCCGCCGACAGCGGCTCCGGCATCGGCGCCGGGCCGCCCGGAGCGCGTCAGCGCTTCAATGACCGCCGCCGCTCCTGGTACGCCGGGATGGTCTTGATCGGCGGGCGGAGCTCGTCGCCGATCTCGCGCACCTCCAGGCTGAAGCGGTCGCGATCCTGGCGAATGAGCTTCATGCCGCGCCCGACCTCTGTCAGCAGCTCGATCCGGTGGCGCTCCTCCAGCTTGCGGATGGCCCCCTGCAGGATCACGTACGACATTTGCGACAGGTTGCCCAGAGGCTGGTTGCGGTGGATGCGCCGCTCCAGGTCCACCTGGCCGACCGCCGACAGGCCGACCGCATCGAGGATGTCGATCAGCAGGCCGATCTCGACGCTGTAGCCGGTGTAGAACGGCAGCGACTCGAGCAGCGCGCGCCGGCCGGCGTACTCGCCGGACAGGGGCTGGATGATGCCGGACAGCTCCGGGAAGAAGAGGTTGATGAGCGGGCGCGCCATCAGCTCGGTCACCCGGCCGCCGCCCTCGGACAGCAGCTTGTCGCCCTGGCGGATCGGCCGCTGGTAGAAGCCCTTGACGTACTGCACTCGCGGCTCGCGCAGCAGCGGCCCGACCAGGCCGAACACGAAGCGCGGCTGGATGTTGCTGATGTCGGTATCGATCCAGGCCACGATGTCGCCGTCGAGAACGTGCAGGCTCTTCCACAGCGCCTCGCCCTTGCCGGTATGGCTGCCCACCTCGGGCAGGATCTGCGAGTGCCGGTACACCGACACGCCCAACTGCTCGGCGATCTCGACGGTGCGGTCCTCCGAGTCGGAGTCGATGACCACCAGCTGGTCGATCAGCGGCATGCGGTCGATCAGCGCGGCCTTGATGCGCCGGATGACCAGGCCGATCGTCTTCTCCTCGTTCAGCGCCGGCAGCCCGACGCTGACGGTCAGCCCCTGCCGCTCCTTGAGGTCGACCAGCTTGGCGATGTCGCGGAACTCGGAAGCGTGGAACGTGTTCTCGGCGAACCAGCGGTCGACGATGGTCGGCAGCGCGCGGCTGTGCTCCACGTACGCGTCGGCCGCCGCCAGCGTGCCCTCCGCGGAGCGCAGCTCGTCGAAGGTGGCCATCCCCAACTTCTGCTTGGTCTTGACCACGATCACGGTGGGCTTTGCCTTGGAGGCGACCGCATCGGCCACCGTGCCGAACAGGTAGCGCCCGTCCGGGGCGGCGTTCGACGGCTGGGCCGATGCGCCCATCACCACCAGGTCGTGGTTCTGCGCCTCCCGCACGATGGCGGTTCGCACGCTGATCGACTCGCGCAGGATGCCCTTCACGCGCCGGCTGCCTCCGTGCTCGGCCACGAACCGGTCGAGCGCTTCCTGCTCGCGGGCGACCGCTCGTGACCCGATGCCCTTCGGCACCACGTGCAGCACCGCCACCTGGGCGCCGAAGCGGCGCCCGAGGTCGCGCGCCAGGCGCATGGCCAGCTCGGCGTGGGGACCGCCGCGCACCGGCACCAGGATCGAGCGCACCTGCTCCACGCCCCGCTGCTTGACCACGGCGATGTCGCACGGCGACTC
>DASSHC010000040.1:0-2262 GCA_035693105.1 Thermomicrobiaceae bacterium
GCGCCACCAGGCGCACGTCCGGCGAGTCGGGCAGCATGGTGATCACCGTCTTGACCTGCTCCGCGGCCGCGCGCGGGCTATCGGCCGTCGTCGCGCCCGCCCGCACCAACTCATCGACCGGCCCTCGGCTACGGCTGTGGACCACTAACTGATACCCCGCCTTGAGGAGATTGAGCGCCATCGGCCTGCCCATGATCCCCAGCCCGATGAACCCCAGCTTCTCGGCCATCGCCTACTCCTCTCTTGGACTGGCCCTCACCCCCGGCCCGCACGGAGCCTCTCCCAATCCTGGGAGAGGGGAGAACGTGGGGTGAACATCCGGATGTTCCTGTAACCTGCTCCCCCTTCTTCCAATACTGGAAGAAGGGGGCGGGGGGATGAGGGCAATCCCGTTATGTCCAGTAGCCCCACTCGCGCAGCCAGCCGAGCGAGGCCTCGGTGCCGGGTACCGGGTTGTACTCCAGGCTGACCCAGCCGTCGTAGCCGGCGGCATCCAGCGCCTCGAAGATGAAGGGGTAATTGATCTCGCCGCTGCCGGGTTGATGCCGGCCGGGGCAGGCGGCGATCTGGATGTGCCCGATGCGGTCAAGATACTCGACGAGCGTGGCGGTGAGATTCCCCTCCATGCGTTGCATGTGGTAGCAATCGTACTGGAGCTTCAGGTTGCGATTGCCGGCGCGCTCGAGCAGCTCCAGCGCCTGATCGGTGTGCACCAGCAGGTAGCCGGGCGTGTCGAGGTTGTTGAGCGGCTCGATCATCTGGGTGATGCCGGCCGCGGCGGTGCGCTCGGCGGCGAAGCGCAGGTTGTCGGTCAGCACGTCCCACTGCAGCGCGATCGGCACCTCCGGCATGGCCAGCCCGACCAGGCAGTTGAGCCGGGGGCAGCGAAGCTCCTGCGCGATGGTGATGGCGCGCTCGACACCGTCGTGGAACATGTCGACGCGGTGCGGGTCGTTGGCGATGCCGCGCTCGCCGCCGGCGAAGTCGCCGGCCGGCAGGTTGAAGTTGACCTGCTCCAGCCCGTTGCGGCGCAGCGCGGCGGCGATGGCCGGCACGTCCTGGTCGTAGGGGAAGAGGAACTCGACCGCCCGGAAGCCGGCGGCCGCGGCGCGGTCGAAGCGCTCGAGCAACGGGTACTCGGTAAAGAGCATGGTCAGATTGGCTGCGAAACGGGGCATCGCGCCACCCTCTCCCTCGTCTCCCGCCGTCACGCCCGCCTGCCGCCGGGGCGGCTGCCGGGACAGTATCTCAGGCGGCGGCGGCGCGCAACCCGGGGCGATCGGGTAAGATGCGGCCACGACAGCACACGAGTGGGTGGAGGTGGACGATGACCGGAGGAGCACGGCCGCAGCGGGTGGGGCTGATCGGCCTGGGCGCGATCGGCCGCTCGCTGGCCAATCTGGCGGCGGGGCGCGACGACCTGACGCTCGCCGGGGCGCTGGTGCGCGACACGGGGAAAGAGCGCGGGGTGGCCGTTCCGGTGGTGGGCAGCTTGCCGGAGCTGCTGGCGCTGCGGCCGGATGTGGTGGTCGAGATCGCCGGGCACGAGGGTTTGCGCCAGCACGGCGCGGCGGCGCTGCGGGCCGGCTACGACCTAATCGCGGTCAGCGTCGGCGCGCTGGCCGACCCGGCGCTGCAGGAAGAGTTGCTCGGGGCGGCGCGGGCGAGCGGGCGGCAGATCAAGGTCGCCTCGGGGGCGATCGGGGCGCTGGACGCCATCGCGGCGGCGCGGCTGGGCGGGCTGGAGCGCGTGACGCACACTACGCGCAAACCGGCGACGACCCTGCTCGGTGCCGAGGGCGCCACGCTGCGCGAGCCGCGCGAGCTTTTTCGCGGCCCGGCGCGCGAGGCGGTGGTGAAGTTCCCCGAGAGCGTCAACGTGGCGGCGGCGGTCAGCCTGGCCGGGCTGGGGCTGGATCGGACCGAGGTCTGCGTTATCGCCGACCCGGCGGTCGAGCGCAACCAGCACCTGGTCGAGGTCGAGGGCGCATTCGGGCGGCTGCGCTTCGAGATTGCCGGCATCCCCTCGGGCGACAACCCCAAGACGGGCCGCATCGTCGCCATGAGCATCCTGCACACCATTCTGATGCGCCGCGCCCCGCTGGTGGTGGGATAGCGTTGAGCGTCGCTCGCCCTGTCGCTGATGGTGGGATTCTCGTAGAATCAATGAACGGCCAGCGCCGGAGCCCGTAGCTCAGCTGGCAGAGCAGCGGACTTTTAATCCGTGGGTCGTGGGTTCGAATCCCACCGGGCTCACCCCGA
>DASSHC010000041.1:0-7118 GCA_035693105.1 Thermomicrobiaceae bacterium
GGGGAATCCACTCCGGACGGAGCCGGGCGTTACGCGCCACCCAAGCTCCGAGATACGGCCTGCCACGTCAGGCGTTCGCGTCAAACGCCAGCATCCCGCGTCACCGACTCTCGTTCGCCTCCGCGAAGATGCTGAGCGGCACGAAGGCACTGACGGTGTAGTTGGGCGCGTCGACCACCTGGCTGATCAGGAGGTTGACGCAGGCGCTGGCGAGGATATAGGCCTCGGTGCGGGTCAGTCCCTGCTCCTCCAGCAGGTCGAGCGCGCCGCGCAGCGCCTCGCGCGCCGCTTCGCGCAGGTCGGGGTGGTGGCCGGTGGCGGCGAGGTAGGGGCCCCGCGGCCCCGGGTTTTGCTCCGCGGTGCGGAACTGCGGCTGGCGGATCGTGCGGCCCTTCTCCAGATCGAAGCGCAGCGTGACGCGCGCCTCCATCTCGATCCCGGTGCCGCTGACCTCGCCGTCGCCCTGCGCGCCGTGGACATCGCCCACCGAGAAGAGCGCACCGGGGACCAGCACCGGCAGGTAGAGCGTGGCGCCGGCGGTGAGCTGGCGGATGTCCATGTTGCCGCCGTGGCGCGCCGGGGGCGCGGTCGGGTGGCTCCCCGGTTCGGCGGGCGCCAGGCCCATCACGCCGCAGAAGGGCGCCAGCGGCAGGCTGACGCCGGGCTTGAAGATGGCGCTGCGGCCGTCGCGCAGGTCCCAGATGTGGCGCGCCGACTCGTCCATCTCGTCGTCGAGCAGACCGATGCCGCCGGGGCGGCAGCCGGTCCAGCCCCAGGGCGCCGGCTCGATGGCCACGATCTCGACCACCAGCGTGTCGCCCGGCGCGGCGCCCTCGATGGCGACCGGGCCGGTCAGGGGGTGGCCGCCGGTGCGCCCGGGCGCGGCGGGATAGACGCCCTCGGCGATCAGCGCCGCCAGCCCCGGCTCGCAGGCCGGCTCGCCGCCGGCCACCAGCCGCCCGACATGCCCGTAGGAGGCCTCCAGCGTGTCGAAGACGACCGTGTCGCCCGGCGCGATGGTGAGCCGCGGCGGGATGGCGTTGTCCCAGACGGTGTGGATCGCCTCGCGGCCCAGCCGATGCTGCTTCCCCTGGCTCATGCCCGCTCCCTCCCATACCTGTTCCAGCCAGATTGTCGAGTCAGCGGCATGATACGGCCTGGTAAGGGTTCGTGGGATGAGCCGCACGGAGCAGGCGCAGCTCTGTGACTGCACCGACGGAGACGAGCGCGGGACAGGGGCCGGGGAGGCGGCTACGCCGTAGCTAGTGTTGTGCGAGCGCGGCGTCGATCGCCGCCTTGACTGAAGCGTAACCGGTATAGGTCACCTTCTGCCCGTTGACGAAGAAGGTTGGCAGTTCGTTGATTCCGCTCTGTTTGGATGCGTCAAGCAATTGCGACACGTCGGTCGCATGCGCGCCGCCGTCGAAGCAGCTATCGAAGCCGGCCGTATCGAGACCGAGATCCGCCGCGATCGTCTTGAGACGAGCGGCTGAGAACTGACCCGCCTTCCCGGTCTGGTTTGCGAAGAGGGTATCGTGGTAGACCCAAAATGCACCCTGATCCTGAGCGCAGTAGCTCGCGCGCGCCGCGTCCTCAGCTTCTTTGCCGCCAACCGCGACGACACGAAATTCCAGCGAGGCTCGTCCGTCCGCCACATAGTCGGTGATCAGTTGCGGCTCCGAATTTCGGCTGAAGTCAGCGCAGTGGGGGCAGAGATAGTTTCCCCACTCGACGACTTTGACCGCGCTCTGCGGATTGCCCAGTACCTTCCCAGAGGTGGGGAGGTTCGTCGCTGGGTTGGCGGCGAGCGTAATCTTGTTCGACGTCTTGCCTCCAAGGTGCGACGCAAGGATGAGTCCCAGCGCTGCCAGGAGCGCGACGGCGAGCACGCCGCCGATAATGAGCAGGCGCGACTGCCGTCGCGTGAACGGCGGTCTTGGCTCCATGCGCACTCCCAGCCGTAATCATCCTTGGCGCGAACGACGATAACGATGAGATGCGTATTGTAATACTCCGCAAGGTGCCAGGGCAATGCGCTGCCGTCGGTGAGTTGCGTGAGACGGCAACTCCATGACGACGAGCTTGAAGCAAGGTTCGTCGCGGCAGCCTGTCGAAGACGACCGTGTCGCCCGGCGCGATGGTCAGCCGCGGCGGGATGGCGCGGGCGGCCATGGGCTGGCAGGTAAACTTCGTCTGGCGAGCATTGGCGCGAGACCGGCATCAGAAGAGGAGACGAGCGTGGCTGACAGGGAGCGGCGCAAAGCGCTGCGCCGGCAGTACGATCAGACGCAGCGCGCGGCGGGCGTCCACCGCCTGCTCAACACCGGCAGCGGCAAGGCTCTGCTAGGCTCTAGTCCGAATCTGGCCAGTGTGCGTGCCAAGCTCGAATTCGCTCGCCAGACGAACTCTGCAAGCGCACTCGATTACCGGCTGAAGCAGGACGCCGCGACGTTCGGGATCGACGCGCTGGCGTTGGAGACAACGCCGGAGATGACTCGTGCCGCGATTCTGGCTGATCTGGAAACGCTGGAGCAGCTCTGGCGCGAGAAGCTGGACCCGGCCGCGCTCTACTGAGCGGCGCCCGCTCTACAGCTCTTCCAGGCTGTCGCGAATGATGTCGAAGTACTCGAGCGCCAGGCCGGTGCCGATGGCGACGCAGGAGAGCGGGTCGTCGGCCACGTAGCAGGGGACGCCGGTGACCTCGGTCAGCAGGTGATCGAGGTTGCGCAGCAGCGCGCCGCCGCCGGTCAGCACCATCCCTTTGTCGATGATGTCCGACGACAGCTCGGGCGGGGTCTCCTCCAGCACGGCGCGCACCGCGCCGATGATCGCCTCCAGCGGCTCGGTCATCGCCTCGACCACTTCGTTGGCGTGGATCTGAATCGTGCGCGGCAGCCCGGCGACCTCATCGCGCCCGCGCACCTCGATCAGCACGTCCTCGTCGACCGGCATGGCCGAGCCGATGGCGATCTTGACCTCCTCGGCGGTGCGCTCGCCGACGCGCAGGTTGTACTTGCGCTTGATGTAGTTGGCGATGGCGTCGTCGAAGCGGTTGCCGCCGACGCGGATCGACTTGGCGACCACGATGCCGTTGAGTGAGATGACCGCGACTTCGGTGGTGCCGCCGCCGATGTCGATCACCAGGTTACCGCTGGGGTCGGCCACCGGCACCTTGGCGCCGATGGCGGCGGCTAGCGGCTCGCTGATCAGGTAGGCGCGGCGTGCTCCGGCGTTCAGCGCGGCGTCGCGCACCGCGCGGCGCTCCACCCCGGTCACCCCCGCCGGGACGCAGATCATCACCTCCGGCCGCACCAGCGAGAAGCGCCCGGCGGCCTTGGTGATGAAGTAGCGCAGCAGCCCCTCGGTGACGACGTAGTCGGCGATCACGCCGTCGCGCATCGGGCGCACCACCTCGATCGTCTCGCGCGGCTCGCGCCCGAGCATGTTGCGCGCCTCGATGCCGAAGGCACGCGGCCGGCCGTCGCGCGCCGAGATGGCGACCACCGACGGCTCGTTGATCACGATGCCGCGGCCACGGACGTAGACCAGCACGTTGGCGGTGCCGAGGTCGATGCCGAGCTGCTTGGGCAAGCTTCCGAACCAAGCTGGCGGGCGAGCGGACGCGAGAAACCGGTGCTCAGTCACCCGCGTTCAGAGCACCGGACGGCGCGATTGTATCACAGCCCCCACCGCCGCCCGGCTTAGCCGCTGGTGAGCTGGGTGACGATCTGCTGAATCTTGGGCCAGTTGGGGATGAGGTAGTAGCCTCGGTAGTCGTTCTGCTCGCTGATCGCGCTGAGCAGGTTGTAGGAGTGGATATTGCCCGCGGGGATGCCCACGCCCAGCTTGGCCAGCGCCAGCAGTTGGGTGGGCGAGAGGTCGGTGCGGAAGCTGCCGGCCAGCGTCGAGAGCAGCGCGGGCGCCTTGGTGATGGTGTCGAGCGATTCGGCCTGGGCGCGCAGCGCTTTCAGCACCTGCTGCTGGCGGTTGCCGCGGCCGAAGTCGTTGTCGTCGTGCCGGCTGCGCGCGTAGTGCAGCGCGGTGACGCCGTCCATGTGCTGCAGGCCGGTGTGAAAGAGGAGCCGGGTGTAGTTGAAGTTGTCGGCGGGGTACTCGTCGTCCTTCAGCGGCGCCTGTACGTCGATCGTCACCCCGCCGAGCGTGTCGACGATTTGTTGGAAGCCGGCCAGGTCGACCTCGGCGAAGTAGCTGATCGGAATGTCGAAGTTGTACTCGATCGTCGCCGTCACCAGCCCCGGCCCGGTGAGCTTGGAGCGCTCGCCGTTGGAGAAGGCCGCGTTGATCTTATCGTCGCCGTAGTTGGGGATCGTCACCAGCAGATCGCGCGGGATCGAGAGCATGCCGACGGTCTTGTCCGCCGGGTTGATGCTGACCACGATCATGGTGTCGGAGAGCGGCGGCTCGCCCTGCGCGCGGCGGGCCGGGGTGCTGTCGACGCCGAGCAGCAGGATATTGACCCGGTCCTTGCCGTTCCAGTCGGGGATCGCGTCGAGCGGGTTCGGGGTGGCGCTGGGGGTGGCCGGCAGCGTCAGCCCGCCGGGAGCGGCGCTCTGCGTGGTGCTGGGGGTGGCGGGCGTGCGGGTGCCGTTGATCGCCACGATGACCGGCGTGCCGGAGGCGTTGGGCGCGATCTGAACGCGCGGCATCGGGGTAACGAAGATGCGGCTGTAGGCGGTGCGCGCCCGGATCACCGCCGGCACGATGATGAAGCCGAGGACCGCCAGCAAGAGCAGCGGCACGCCGACGAAGGCATACGAGCGCCGCCAGCGGACGCGCCGCGGCGGGGCGGAGAGCCCCGCGACGGCGGCCGCGTCCGGCGCCGGCTCCGCCTCATGCCGCACCCGCCGGTAGGTTGAACGCTGGGGGCGCCGGTGCGGGTTGCGCTGCATGTCCAGCCGTGCTCTCTGCTCTCTGCCAAGCGCCACAATGCCACGGCTATTATCCGCAGCCCTTGTGCCGGTGCAAGAGTGGCACGACGGGTCAGTTGGTTACCGGCGCCTCCACCAACTGGAAGGTGCTGTATCCCTCGTTGATCAGGAGGGCCGCGGTCAACAGCGCCGAGGCGACGCACCACTGGCAGATGGCGTTGATGACCGCCAGCTCCAGGTAGGTGAGGTAGGCGGCGTAGACGGCGCCGGCCAGCACGATGGCGAACATCGCGGCGGTGATGGTCAGCGACTGCTCGGGGCGCAGCCAGCGCGCCACCCCGAGCAGCAGGATCGCGACGTACATCAGCAGGCCGAGCAGGGCGATCGGCACGCCGCCGACCACCGCGTAGGAGCTCGTCTGCACTTTCTCGCAGTTGCCGACGGTGCAGACGAGCGCGGTCAGGTTGTAGTGGACGTAGGTCAGGTAGCCGGCGACGACGATGCCGGCCAGCGCCAGTACCAGCGAGATGATCTGGCGGGTTCGCCCGATGCTGACGGCACTCACGACTTCTTCAGCTCCGCTTCGACGGCCGCCTGCACGCTGTCCCAGGTGGCCGAGCTGAGCTGCTGACCATTGACGAAGATGGTCGGCGTGCCGCCCAGCTTCTGCTGCTGCGCCGACTGCAGGTCCTGCTGCACCTGCTGCGCCGTGGCGCCGGAGTCGAGACACTGGTTGAACTGCCCGGTGTCGAGCCCCAGCTTGCTGGCGATGTTCTTCAGGTACGTCTTGGTCACCTTGCCCGAGTTCTCGCTCGGCTGGTTGGCGTAGAGCGTGTCGTGGTAAGCCCAGAACTGGCCCTGCTTGGCGGCACAGTCGGCTCCCTGGGCGGCGAGCGTCGACTCGGGGCCGATGAAGGCGTAGTCCCGGAACTCGAACTTGACCTTGCCGGTCTGCACGTATTGACTGACGAGCTGCGGTTTCACCGAACTGGTGAATTGCTTACAGATGGGTCATTGGTAGTCGCCCCATTCGACGACGGTGACCGGGGCGTTGGGGTCGCCCATGGTGCGGTCGCTGGTCGGCACGCCGGTCGGCGCTCCCTCGGCGGCCACGATGTCGCTGATACCGCCACCGTTGCCGCTGGTGACGCGGGGCACCAGGATCAGCGCCAGGCCGGCGATCAGCGCGAGGCCGATGGCGCCGACGACGAGGCCCAGGCGGCGGTTCCGGGCGGCGCGCTCCTCCGCGGCCTTCCGCTCGGCGCGGCGCGAGCGACGCTCCTCCGAGCGAGGGGACTTGTTGCTCATCGATTCGACTGCCCTTTCCTGGCAGACAACTCCTCACGTGGCGGAATGGTACCACGCGAGCTCGGGCGCGCATGGGGGGAGAATTCTGTACGGGCCCTCACCCCAACCCCTCTCCCCTGCGGGGGCGAGGGGCTTATGTAGGACTATCGTAACCTGCTCCCTCTCCCGCGCACGGGAGAGGGCGGGGGGTGAGGGCAACCCCGGGGCGGGGGGGATGAGGGCTCGCGCTACACCGCCGCGAGCTGGCTCGGCTGCCAGGTCTCGATCTCGGCGATCAGCTCGGGGAGCGGGGTCAGCTCCGACGGCTCGAGCATGAGGCCGGCGGTGGGCGGGAAGAGCGCGGCGATCTTGGCGCGCTCCAGGTAGCGCTCGATGATCTTGACCTGAATGTGCGCCGCGCCCTCGTAGATGCGCAGCACGGCCGAGTCGCGGAAGATGCGCGAGATCGGCATCTCGTTGACGTAGCCGGCGCCACCGTGCAGCAGCATGGCGTCGCCGGCGGCCCAGAGCGCGGTCTCGCTGGCGATCAGCTTGGCTAGCGAGGCCCAGACGAAGAAGAGGGGATCACCGTCGGCCTCCTGGCGCGCGGCCTTGTCGACCAGATACTCGGCCAGCTCTACCTGCCGCCGCAGCACCGCCAGGTGATTGGCGACGGCCGGGATGTCTTGCAGCAGGCGGCCGAACTGCTCGCGCTGGGCGGTGTACTGCTCGGCCTCGTCGAGCGCGCCGCGTGCGATGCCGGCGGCCTGGGCCGCGATCCAGACGCGCGAGTGCTCCAGCGTGGCGTTGACGACATCCCAGCCTTCATTGAGCCGGCCGAGGATGGCCGCGTCGGGCACGAAGACATTTTCGAAGATCGGCTCGCAGAGGGTCGAGCCGGCCTGGCCCAGCTTGTCGTAGGGCTTGGGCATCAGGAAGCCC